>NZ_FODL01000005.1:0-532779 GCF_900110355.1 Pseudomonas sp. NFACC39-1
CGAAGGCGTCGGGTCAGTAGCGGTGATGTTGACTGACCCACCGCTATCGCGAGCAGGCTCGCTCCCACAGTTGTTTTAGGATGGCCTCGGGATTTGCATACACCACAGAACCTTGTGGGAGCGGGCTTGCTCGCGAAGGCGTCGGGTCAGTAACGAGGATGTTGACTGACCCACCGCTATCGCGAGCAAGCCCGCTCCCACAGTTGTTTTTGGGGGGGGCTCAAAATTTCACAGGTGTTTTGAGGCGGTCTCGGGATTTGCATCCCGCGGGAACCCGGTGCAATGCATTACTCCGCCAACAACACCGCCGCATCGAACCCGACCCGCAAGTTGCCCCAATGGCGACCATTGAAGAAGAACGGGACGTCGATCTCGGTCATGATTTCCCCGGTATCGCGCAGGTAGGTCTGGAGCAGGAAGCGCTGGGTGTTGCCCGCTGCGCGCAGGCCGATGGGGTCGTTGAAGATTCGCTTGTTGCGGCATACCGGCAGATCGACGGCGCGCTCGCCTGTCGGTTGTTTGGATACCCAGCTGTTGTTCACCGGGCAATAACCCTTGGTGTCGACGATGAACGAGACCTTACCGCCCGGGGTGCTACGGGTGAGTTTGTCGCACTCTTCCTGGCAGACTTGGGCAAAACGCTCGGTGTAGCTGGTCATGTATTGCTTGGGATCGGTGCCGGGAATCAGTTGGTAGTTCTGGTCGAACAGGTTGAGGCCATTCTGCTGCAGCGCCTCCAGCTGGGCTTGCAGGCTGTCGCGGCACTGGCTGGCCCGGGTGATGGCGGCGTCCAGCTTGCCATGGCCGAGCACAAACCGGCCCAACAATGCCTGGACCTTTTCAGCGACTCCGGACAGGTCACGGGTCGCCGTTGCCGAATGCTGCATGCGCTGGTCAATCGACTGGCTGTCGGCATGGATCTGCGTGACCCGTTCGTTGATGCCCGTGTTGGACTCGGCGAAAAGCTGGATATGGGACGCGATATCGGCCAACTTGCCATTGGTGGATTCGAAATCGCCGATCATGCTTTCGAAATGGCCCGAGGCACGCTCCACGACTTTCTGGGTTTCCCGGGCGCTGTGGCTGATCTGGTTGGTCTGCTCATGGGTGGAACTGACTTCCTCGAGCATGGCGTCGATGTTGCGCGAGATATCGTCGGTGGCCCGGCTGACATTCTGCGCCAGGGTGCGCACCTCATCGGCCACCACGGCAAAACCTCGGCCGCTTTCACCGGCCCGGGCGGCTTCGATGGCCGCGTTGAGGGCCAGCAGGTTGGTTTGGGCAGAGATCTGCTGGATCAGCCCAACGATGGACTTGATGCTCGAAGATCGTTGATTCAGGGCGCCTACCAGCGTGGCGAATTCACTAAGGCTGCTGGAGATTTCACTGATGTTGCCTGTCACTTCCAGCAGTTCGGCATAGGAGTCGCGGGCCATGCTCAAGTTCTGGGCGGTGGTGCTGGAAATGCCCTGGGTCTGGCGCGAGACTTCTTCGATGCGGCCCACCGCAGTGTTGCTCTGATCCATCACTTCCTTGGCGAAGCGGGCCTGGTGGGTAGCGCTGTCGCTGGAGTCGCTGATGTTTTTCAACGAACGCGCCGATTCGACCGCAATGTGCACGGTCAGCGCCTGGACGTTACTGATGATCTCTCGCTGCTTGGCCAGGAAGCGGTTGCAGGTGTCGGCCAGCACGCGGATTTCGTCGTGGGTCACCAAGGGCAGGTCTTTGGACAGGTCGCCTTCGCCGCTGGCGATCTCCTCGAGGGCCTTGGTCATGGCCGTGACAGGGCGCACGATCAGGTGGCGAAAGTACCAGACCATGAAGCTGATCATGCACAGCGTCAGCAGCGCGCCGAAGAGCAGGGCATGGGTGAGACTGTCGAGCCGGCCCTCGACTTGCCCCAGTAGCGCGGGGTCCAGTTGCGCGGTGTGCAACTGCAGCACAATGTCGGCGCGGGCACTGAGGGCCACCCAGTAAAGCAAGCCACTGACCACGACCAGCAGGAAAAGGCTCGAGAGCTTTTTGGTGAGCGTATCGAAAAACCGCATCTCGATAGACTCGTACAAGGCCTTTAGCGTCTGCATCCGTTGCTCCCGGGTAAAAAATACTTCGATGGCATACATTCGACCGCGAGCGCCAAAGCTTTAGCGCGATAGGGCGATTTGATATCACGGCGGCGCTCACAGCGGTTTTCAACCCGTCCTGCTGATGGCGGAATGGAGAAGTCAATATCCAGGGCGGTAGAGGTAGACGAAAGTCGTACTAGCGCTCTGCCCAGTGACTGCTACGGTTTGAGTGGAAAACAATAAAAACAACGGGAGTTGATTTTCATGTCCACTCAAAAACAACAGGCTGCGCGTGCCTACTGGACGGAAAACCTGCGCTGGATGCTGGCATTGCTGGCAATCTGGTTCTTGGTGTCGTTCGGCTTTGGCATATTGCTGGTTGACCAGCTCAACACCATCAGCTTCTTCGGTACGCCCCTGGGATTCTGGTTCGCCCAGCAGGGGTCCATCTACGTGTTTGTGCTCGAGATTTTCTTCTATGTCTGGAAGATGAATCAGCTCGATCGCAAATATGACGTCCACGAAGACTGAGGCCGACGAGCATGGATACCCAAACCCTGATCTACCTGTTCGTCGGCGCGTCCTTTGCACTCTATATCGGTATCGCCATCTGGACGCGCGCCGGCTCCACCAGTGAATACTACGTTGCCAGTAAAGGTGTGCACCCGGTACTCAATGGCATGGCCACCGGGGCCGACTGGATGTCGGCCGCCTCGTTCATCTCCATGGCCGGGATCATTGCCTTTGCCGGCTATGACGGCTCGGTCTACCTGATGGGCTGGACCGGCGGCTACGTGCTGCTGGCGATGTGTCTGGCGCCGTATCTGCGCAAGTTCGGCAAATTCACCGTGCCGGAGTTCGTCGGCGCGCGTTACTACTCGCAGACAGCGCGAGTGGTGGCGGTGATCTGCGTGATCTTCATTTCCTTCACGTATGTGGCGGGGCAGATGCGCGGCGTGGGCATCGTGTTCTCCCGTTACCTGGAAGTGGATATCAATACTGGCGTGATGATCGGTATGGCCATCGTGTTCTTCTATTCCGTGCTCGGCGGCATGAAGGGCATTACCTACACCCAGGTAGCGCAGTACTGCGTGATGATTTTTGCCTACATGATGCCGGCGATTTACATCTCGATGATGATCACCGGCAACCCGATTCCGCAGTTGGGCTTCATCAGCGAAGTCACAGGCACCGGCCAGAGCGTGATCGAACGGCTCAATGGACTGGGGGCGGAGCTGGGCTTTACGGCTTATACCGATGGCACCAAATCGACCACCGACGTGTTTTTCATCACCATGGCGTTGATGGTCGGCACCGCGGGCCTGCCTCACGTGATCGTACGTTTCTTCACCACGCCGACCGTGCGGGATGCGCGTAAATCGGCAGGTTACGCGTTGCTGTTCATCGCCATCCTCTACACCACCGCACCGGCTGTAGCGGCTTTTGCCCGTACCAACCTGCTGACTTCGATTCCCAATGTCAGCTATGCCACCGCGCCAGCCTGGTTCAAGACGTGGGAAAATTCGGGGCTGATCGCCTGGGCGGACAAGAACAACGACGGCATCATCCAGTATGGCCCGGGGGCAGCCCTGGTCGGCGCGCCGAGCTTCACGGGGGAACGCGGGGCGAACGAGCAGCGGCTGCTGAGCAACCAGGTTTCACCGGTGGCTAACGAGCTGTATGTCGACAATGACATCATGGTTCTGGCCAACCCGGAGATTGCCGGGTTGCCAGGCTGGGTTATCGCTCTGATTGCCGCTGGTGGCCTGGCGGCGGCGCTGTCGACGGCAGCGGGGTTGCTGCTGGTGATTTCCACCTCGGTCTCCCATGACCTGCTCAAAAGCAACATCATGCCCAGGATCACTGAAAAGCAAGAGTTGCTGGCCGCCCGGATCGCCGCTGGCGTGGCGGTGCTGATCGCCGGATTGTTCGGCATCTACCCGCCGGCATTCGTGGCCCAGGTGGTGGCCTTTGCCTTCGGCCTGGCAGCGTCCTCATTCTTCCCGGTCATCGTCATGGGGATCTTCTCCAAGCGCATGAATCGTGAGGGCGCGATCGCCGGGATGATTGTGGGGCTGACGTTTACATTCACCTACATCGTCTACTTCAAATTCATCAATCCGGCGATGAACACCGCCGATCACTGGTGGCTGGGCGTATCGCCGGAAGGCATCGGCACCCTGGGGATGCTCTTCAACTTTGCGGCCGCAGTGGTGGTGTCACGCTTTACCGCGCCGCCGCCGGAGCACATTCAGCACCTGGTGGAAGATATCCGGGTTCCAAGGGGGGCGGGTGCGGCCATCGATCATTGATGTGCGCTAAGCCCTGAAAAAAGGGTGGGCAACGAACAAAGGCGCCGGAGTGATCCGGCGTCTTTTTTTTTGGCGAGTCAAGCGGGAAAGCGTTAGAAATATTTACTGGGAATCATTCTCAAAGTATATTCTCTCTCATTAACATCCCTCTGTGAGTGCTGCGTCTTGAATCGTTCCACCCCTCTCGCTACCCGCAACGCCTTTTTCAAACGTGTGTTGCCAACGCTGTCCTGCTGTTTCATCGCAAGCCCTTTGTGGGCGCAGGGCACCCTCGAACTGCCGACCACGGACATCCAGGGCAGTCGCATCACTCAGGACGAAGGCTATACGGCGTCGCAAGCCAGCACGGCGAGCAAAAGCGATGTACCGATCAAGGAAGAGGCGCAGTCGATCAACGTGGTGACCCAGCAAACCCTGGCGGACTATCAGGTGCGCTCGTTGGGCGATGCGATGAAGTTTGTCAGCGGCGTCAGCCAGGGCAACACCCTGGGCGGTTCGCGGGATTCGCTGGTCAAGCGCGGCTTCGGCACCAACGATGACGGCTCGATCCTGCGCGATGGCGTGCGTTCGAACCTGGGGCGCAATTTCAGCGCCACCACCGAGCGGGTCGAAGTGCTCAAGGGCCCAGCCTCGATGTTATACGGCGCCCTGGAGCCTGGCGGCCTGGTCAACGTCATCAGCAAGAAACCCGAATACACCCAGAGCACTACCCTGAGCGGCTCGGCCTACAGCGAAGGCGGCGGCACCATGGCCCTGGACACCACCGGGCCACTGGGCGATACCGGCCTGGCGTATCGCTTGATTGCCGAGCGTGGGCATGAGGATTATTGGCGCAACTATGGCGTCAATGAGAGCACGCTGGTGGCGCCGTCCCTGGCCTGGACGGGAGAGCGAGCCTCGTTGAACCTCAGTTATGAGTACAACGAATACTCCAATCCGTTTGACCGCGGCACGGTGTTCAGGAACGGGCATCCGGTGGACATCGACTACGACAAGCGTCTTGATGAACCGTGGGCCAAAAGCGTCGGTATTCGCGAGACGGCGACGGCGCGATTCGAGTATGAGCTGAGCGAGGCGTGGAAGACTCGCGTGATCTATGGCTGGAACAATGACCGGTATAGTCTTTCGATTGCGCAGCCCAACTCGTTAACGGGTAATAACCTGCGCCGGGCCGCTAACGGTGCTCACTACGACGATGAAACCCGTTACGCCAGTTGGGATTTCATCGGCAAGCAAGAGCTGTTTGGTCAGCGTCATGACCTGCTGGTTGGAGTCGATAATCAGGTGTCTGACCAGTTTCGTGGCAAGACTTACCGAAATACCGCTCAGGGTGGTTTCGACATCACTTCGCCGGTCTACGGCAACCTGCCAGAGCCTAGCCAGATCAGCGCACCCCAAAGCGACCTGAGTAACCAGTTAACCTCCAGCTCCGTTTATCTCAAGGACAACTGGCACCTCGACGACCGCTGGATCCTGGTCTTGGGTGGCCGCTACCAGCATTACGATCAATACAGCGATCAAGGCCTGGGCAGCCGATATGTGGTCAACCGCGATGATAACGGCGACGCTTTCGTACCGTTCCTGGGGATGGTCTACAAAGCCACCGATGCCCTGTCGCTTTACGGTAACTACAGTCGGTCGTTCAAGCCAAATGACGATGTGGACGATGCCGGCAACACCTTCGATCCGGAAGAGGGCCGCAGCTATGAAATCGGCGCCAAATACGACCCGCTACCGGGCCTGAACATCAACCTTGCGCTGTATGACATCGTGAAGAAGAACGTCGTAACGTCCTCCACGGTCAATGGCGTCACGTTGGCAGAAGCCGCCGGTAAGGTCGGCTCCCAAGGCCTGGAGCTCGACGTTACCGGTCGTTTGGCCGAGCGTTGGGATCTGATCGGCACCTACGCCTACACCCACACGGAAATCCTCGACGATCCGGATGACGAAGGTCACCGCCTGGCCAACGCCCCCAAACACACCGCAAGCCTATACCTGACCCACCACCTGAACGTGCCTGCCGAATTCGGCGCCTGGCACGCCGGCGCCGGTGCACGTTACGTCGGCGAGCGCGCCGCCAACAACGCCAACGATTTCTGGCTCAGCAGCTACACCGTGGCCGACGCCTTCCTGCGCTGGGAGTCACCGGTATTGGGGCACAAGACCTCGTTGCAGTTGAACGTGGACAACCTGTTCGATAAACACTACTACCCGTCTTCCACCGGCAGCCAACTGCAGGTCAATGTCGGCGAACCGCGCACCGCCCGCCTGAGTGCCAGCGTGACGTTCTGAGTACGCTGTCCTGAAATCAAAAATGCCCGGAACCTGAGTCCCGGGCATTTTTATTGGCGGCCAGCGGCTACGCCAGCGTGCGGCCAACGGGCACCTGCGCGATGTCACGTTTAGCACCCGCCCTCAACGCGTGGCGCAGCCGTCTTGAATCATCCAGGCGCCAGGGCAAACTCAACGACGCTTGCCAAATACCGTTTTCGGCGACTTGCCAAAGAACCGGGTGAATGCGGCGCTGAAATTATTCGGGAATTTGTAGCCAACCTTGTAAGCCGCCTGCGCGACTTGGCAACCGCTTTCAAGCAGCGTGTAGGCCTTGCGCATGCGGATCTCGTGAAGCATCCGGTGTGGCGTGGAGTTGAAGCGGTAGTGCAGGCCTTCCTTGAGCTTGAATTCGTTGAGCCCGACTGCGGCGCAGAGGTAGGGAATGGTCAGCGGCTGGTCCATTTGCTCGATCATGATGTCCCGTGCCTGGTCGAGTTTTTCTATGTCGCTGGCACTGAATTGCGGGTTCTGAATGCAAGTGGGCGGGCTCAGCAGTTTCAACTGCTCGGACAGCAGGCAGAGGGTGTGGATGTGCATGTCCAGCGCGCCGGTCGCACCCTGGTTGAGATAGCGCGCCAAGGCGGTGGCGTGGCTGGCACTGGTGGCTGAGGTTTTCTGAAAGGCCAGTTGGCGCACATTGCCGTTGCCCAGTAACTGGCGGGTGCGCTGCTCACCGATGTATCGGTTGAGCATGCCTTCACCGATCAGCAGCCTGAGCTGGGATACGGTCGTGCCGGCTTCGTAGCAGCGCTCGCCGAGGCTCAGTTGAAACGACGTGATGGTGGTGTAGCCGGCTCGGAACGACACCGCCGAACCGTCGGCGCCCTTGTACCCGGAGTCGCCTTGCATGCCGAACGTGATGACCAGCATATGGCGATTGTGCGGGCTGACGGTTTCTTCGATCAGATTACGCGTGGGGCGGTAGCGCGAGCGCACCACCATCAGGTCGTTATCGACGAAATAGCGCTCGGAATAGCACTCACCCAGTTCTCCCGGCAGTTGCTGGCGCGTCCAGCCACAGGTGTCGTTGCTGATCAGTCGCGAGTGCGTTGGCGCAACTCGATACGACTGGGAAATCTTCTGTAGGGCCGCCACTTCTATTGTCCTCCTTGGTTGACTCTGGCTTGCATATGGATTGATCCAGATTCCATATGAACTAGATGATAACTATTCGCATTAATCAATACCATGTTTGCATCTCAACTGCCATCGCAAGAACGCGGCAGTCGCTGATTCATTGATGGGGAGTGCGATGGGCAAGCCTGTATTGAAAGCCTGCGGTTACACGTTGTGCGTCGGTTGCTGCCTGGGCGCAGCCGTGAACGTCGCGGCGCAAACCGAGCTGGCTCCGGTCACGGTGACGGCGAACAAAATCGAACAGCTCCAGGAAACGGTTCCAGCCAGTCTGTCGGTGCTGACGGGTGAAGACCTGCGCAAGGGCGGCATCCATGACCTGGAAGACCTGGCGCGAGCCACTCCCGGCTTTACCTTCCAGCCCTTTGGTCAGTCGGGCACGAACCTGCCGGTGGTGCGCGGCCTGACTGCCAGCCCCACGGCGTTTTCCTCCTCGATGCTGATGTTGGTCGACGGCGTGCCGACCTTGATGGGGCAGGGCTTTGACCACAACCTGTTGGGGGTGGAACGCATCGAAATCCTGCGTGGACCGCAGTCGACCCTGTATGGCCGCAACGCAGAAGCCGGCGTATTGAGCCTCCATACTCGCCAGCCCGAAGCGCTGCCCTATGCCCGGATCGAAGCCGGTGCTGGCAGTCGCGACGAGCGCACCCTGGGCGTGGATGCCAGTACCGCGCTGCTCCCGGACACGCTGTACGCCGGGGTTTCCGGGCAATGGCTGGAGCGCGATGGCTACGTTGACAACGACTGGCGCGGCGGGCAGGCCGATGATCGCGAACGCCACAGTGCCCGTATGGTGCTGCGCTGGACGCCCACGTTGGCCACAGACGTCAACCTGCGCTACAGCCGCCAGGACTATCGCGACGGCGGTGCCCAGTGGGGAGCGGCGGATTCATCTCGGCGCCAGGTGCGCTCCGGCACCTCGAGCTGGAACCATTCCAGTGGCCGCAGCCTGTCTTTGGACGTGCAGCATGAGTTCGAGTCGGGCCTGAAGCTGCGCTCGATCACTGCACGCAATGACTTCTACGACCGGGTTCGCCAAGACACCGATTTCCAGCCTGCAGACCGCTTCCACGTAGTCCGTGATTACCACTTCAATACCTTGTCCCAGGAGTTTCGCCTGGAAGGCCAGTGGGACGAGAACCCGTGGTTGCTCGGCGTTTATGCGGACCACGATGACCACGACCTGTCCTACCAACAGCAACTGCCCATCAGCCTGTCCCGCACGGATGTGCAACTGAGTGGCAATACCGCGGCGCTGTTCGGCCAGTGGCTGATGCCCCTGGCCGAACGTTGGACCCTGACCCTCGGCGCTCGCGTCGAAGAGGACAAGGTGCGCCTAGATCCCCGGGGCGGTAGTGGCCAGAGCCAGGCGTGGCAACGCTTTACCCCCAAGGTATCACTGCAATACGAGTGGCAAACGGATGCCTACCTGTACACCAGCTATGCCGAAGGTTTTCGCGCCGGAGGTTTCAATGCCTTCTCCAGTGCCGCCAATTACCCCGGTTATGACCCGGAAAAGGTCAAGACGTATGAGGTCGGCGCCAAGGGTTGGCTGGATGACAGACGCCTGCGTTACTCGGCGGCGCTGTACTGGATGGACGTGCGCGACATGCAAGTGCAGCAACTGCTCCAACCGGGCGTGGTGTACATCACCAACGCGGCGTCGGCGCACTCCACGGGGTTGGAACTCGAAGCCCAATACCTCCTCGCTGACAACTGGACGCTGGTCAGTTCCGTGGGCCTGAACCGCACCCGTTTCCAGCGTTTCAGCGACGGCAACAGTGACTACCAGGGCAATCGCAATCCCTACGCCCCCGACTTCACCGGCCATCTGAGCCTGCGCTACGACGCCCCCGTCGGTTGGTGGGCCCAGGGTGGCGTGGATGTCGTCGGCAAGACCTACCTGGACTCGGCCAACCAGTACAGCCGTGGCGGCTACGGCTTGATCAACCTCAATGCCGGTTATGACATCGGCCGGTACGGCATCAGTGCCTATGTGAAGAACGCCGCCGACAAGCGCTACGACGCCGTCGGCTATTTGAACGGCACCGCGCGGGTCTACAGCCCGCCAAGGGAAATCGGCCTGCGCGTGAGCTATGAACTGTGAGCTGCGAATGATGAATGGAAGCGACCTGGCAACACCACATCCCCTGCAACCCTACTGGGACCTGACTCTGGCCGGCGTGCGCGCCGACGCCTTGCGTATCGCGCTGGAATGGAAGCTGTTCAACCTGCTGCAAGTGCCTGTCACGGCGCAGACCATTGCCCGCCAGTTGCAACTCGACCCGGTCAACACCGGTTATTGGCTGGAAGCGCTATGGAGCATGGCCTTGCTGGTCCGTGACCAACAGCAACCGCCGCGCTACCAAAACTCTGCTGTGGCCCACGACTACCTGCGCGCCGAGGCCCCGGACTACTGCGGCGATGCGTGGACGTTCCGCCTGCGCGGGCTTCGGCATTTCGGTGGACAGTTGGGCGACCAGGTTCGGGCCGGTCAGCCCAGCGGGCAGGCGCCGAACGTGGCGACCACCATCGAGAACTGGACGGCCGCTGCACGTCTGCAATTAGCCCAGGAGCAACGGGCCGTCACGGTAGAGGTGGCGTTGCGCCTGATGGCAGGGATTCCCGAGTTCGCCCACGCCCGCCGATTCCTGGACTTGGGGGGTGGCCCGGGTCTGGTAGCGATAGCCTTGGTCCGGGATAACCCGCTGTTGAGTGGCGAGGTGTTCGATTTCCCCCAGACCGTCAGCGTGGCGGCGGAAAATATCCATAGGGCCGGCCTCCAGCAGCGCCTCAGCGTCCGCGGCGGGGACCTGGCAAACGATGACATCGGCGAGGGGTATGACCTGATCTGGTGTTCTTCAGTGTTGCACTTTGTCCCGGACCTGGCCGCGAGCCTGGAGAAAATCCATGCCGCATTGCGTCCTGGTGGCGTGCTGGTCAGTGCCCATGCCGAAGTCCCCCTGGACCCGGACCTGGCCCGGCGGGTCATGCCTTACTACCTGTCGATGCAAATGCTCGGTCGCCAGGTCACCCAGGCTGGCGGCCTGGCCGATGCGTTGACGCAGGCCGGTTTCGTCGATATCGACCATTACCCTGAAGTGGCCCTTGCCGTCGCCCCGGTCGCGGTGCAAGTGGCGCGTCGGAGTGGCCCATGAAAGGTCAGGAAAACGCGCGCCTGTGGCGCCTGCAGTTGCTGTTCGGCTGGCTCCATTTTGTCCTCGCAGTACCCAGCATTTACCTGCTGCTCGGGCTTCCGCTGGTCATGCGTGAACACGGTTGGTCCGGCACCGATATCGGGTTGTTCCAACTGACGGGGCTGCCGGCGGTGTTCAAGTTCCTCTTGGCCGTGCCCGTGCAGCGCTATCGGGCCCCCCAAGGGCACTATCGCCTTTGGGCACAGGGGCTGTGCCTGCTGCTGGCGCTGTTGCTGGTGCTGGCCAGTCAGCAGGCGATCACCGCCAACCGGCTGGTGCTTTTCGGTCTGGCTTTCGCTGCTGGCGTGCTGGCGACCTGGGCCGACATTCCGGTCAACGCCCTGGCCATCAAGTTATTGCCGCAAGCGCAGCGATTGCGTGCAGGGGGGATCCGTTCGGCGGCGCTGTTCCTCGCCGCCATTGTGGGCGCCGGGGTCATGCTGGTGGTGCAGCAGCGCTGGGGTTGGCAGGCGCCGTTTCTGTTGATGGCGGCCGGGTTGCTACTGGCCCTGCCGTTTCTCGGGCGCTTGCACGAGGCGGATGGCAATGCTGTCGAGCCCCAGGCATGCAGGCCGGCCTTGGTGGATTGGTCCGGTTTTTTCCGGCAGCCCGGCGCACGTCTCTGGATCTGGCTGCTGCTCAGCGGTTTCCCCTTTCTTGGCGCGGCGTGGCTTTACCTCAAACCGTTGTTGCTGGACCAGGGGATGCCTGCGCAGCAGGTGGCCTGGGTTGCCGGCGTCGGCGGCGGGGTGGTCGGCGCCCTGGCGAGCATTCTGGGCGCCAGGCTGGTGCAACGCCTGAGCCCGGCCCGGGTGACCCCGTGGTTCATGGTCGGTGCCTGGTTGGCGTTACTGGCCTTGACGGGCGCGGTATGGCTCCAGGCCTCGAGCTCGTGGTTGGTGGCGGCGGCTTATCTCTTGGCCATGGCGATGGGCGCGGTATCGAGCCTGATGTTCGGCCTGATGATGTTTTTCTCCCGTCGTCACCACCAGGCTGATGACTACGGCCTCCAGGCCAGCCTCTTTGTACTCACGCGCCTGTTGGTACCGATCGGTGCCGGCGTGTTGCTCGATCGCAGTGGTCCGGCGGGAATGCTTGCCGGTCTGTGCCTGGCAATGCTCGGCGTGTGTGCACTGGCGATCGCTGCGCGACGTTCGATAGCCCAGGCCACGGTGGATGCCGGTATCCCCGACGACCGAGCTGACCGAGCTAAAGGCGAATCCGCCCCCCAAGTAAGTTAGACCCAATAGGAATGGAGTCCATGAAGGCAACCTTAGGTATCTGCTTGATTACCCAGACGCAGCCTCTGATCGAGGATGTGGCATTTGTCGTCGATTATTTGCAGGCCTGCTTGCAGCCTCCGGCAAATAATCCCGACTGGCCGCTTTCGATCAGAGGCAACGAGCCGATGCATCGTGCCTTGGGCCCCAGGCCCCACGGCGAAGCTGTCCTGGAGACTTTGATGGTCCAGGCCCAGCAGTATTTGCAGGGCAACCCGTGCGTGGCGGCGGCGCTGCCCGACTTGTGGGTGCTGACCTTCGATTCGCCCCAAGCCGCCCGGCAAAGCTTGCGCCGACAAGCTCCGCCGTTGTCCAACGAACTGTTCATTCTCGATCTTTGTCAGCAAAGCGAGGCGGGGGACGAGGATCCCTTTGATGAATTGATCGCCGCTGCGCCCGTGTCACGCCTGTCGCCTCATTCGGCGCTGCTGTATTGCGCCTTGCCGGCCCTGCCGGGCTGGATGAACCGGGTCGGCGGCAACCGCCATCTGCGTGTGGCGGGGCAGGACCGCGCTGCGCGTCGGGCGGACCTGCTGCGCATCCTCCTCGATCATTTGGAGCACGCACACTTCAATCGTTTGCTGGCGCGCTCGATCAGCGGGCCGTTGCTGTCGGTGAGCCTGGCGACGGAAATCACCCGGTTCATGTGCAGTCGCTGGCAGCAGCGTTGGGACTTTCATGCCTACACTGGGTCGATGGTGGCGGGGTTGATCCAGTCGATGCAGCAGAACGTCGCCGGCACCGGCGTGCGTTGCCTGGGCGGCTGCAACGAACACAGCCTGGCGGTCAGTGCCATGGCCGGCTGGCAGTTGTTTGGCCGGGCCTACGTGATTGCCGTGACCTCGGGCATGATCGATGAATTTCGCGGCACCCTGGCCAATCTCAAGCGGCTGGGGGCTCCGGGGCTGATCGTCTGTGCCGACAGCCCGGAGAACGTCTGGTATGCCTTCCAGGGCACCCACGATCTGGACAACGACGGCTGTCGGGTCATCGAGGCCCGGGGGCTGCGCCAAGTCTTCATCCGCAAGGTCGAGGAAATCGGTCCACGCCTGGAAGAGGCCTTCGCCATGCTCGCCGAACGAGCCGAGCCGGTGTTTATCCTGGCCACCCAGGGGGTGCTGGAATCCCGCCCTCAGGTGCCGCTGGACGTACGCCTGCCCGAGCTCATGTCGACACCGGCCTGGCGCCCCGACACGCGGCAGGCCGGCGCGCTGGACCAGGCCCTGGAGCTGATCAATCGCGAGCCGGTGCACCTGCTATGGCAGTGCGGCAAGCTCAGCGCCGAGCAGCGTCGGCGCGTGCATGCCCTGGCCGAGCGTGCTGCCATCGGCCTGGCGGACAGTATTACCCAACCCGGCAGTGTCGGTCCTTACCACGAGGGACGGGCGGTGCCCGAATACCTTGGGCCATTGTCTCTGTATGGATTCAGCCGGCGGGTGTACCAGTTCATGCATTGCGAGCATGAGTTGAACGGGGCCCAGGACCACTGCGTGTTCTTTCTCAAGGGCAAGGTCGACCAGGCTGCCACGCCATTCTCCGAAGGCAAGCTCAAGCGCCAATTGCGGGTCGTGCAGGTCAATCATGAACCGCGGCATCTTTCACCGTTCACCGATTTGGCGCTGGATGTGCCGCTGGATGCGTTCCTGGACCATATCGAGCGTGGGCTACAGGTCGAACCCCAAGTGCTCGCGTTGCGGCGCGACAAGCTCCGCGAGATGGCGCAACGTAGCGAAGCCGTGGCGGCGGATCACATCGAGACCCTGCCCATGACCGCCAACTACTTTTTCCATCGGCTCGGCCATCTGGTACGCGAGCTGATCGAGCACCAGGGGTATCGCTACATCGGCGTCTACGATGTCGGCCGTTGCGGTATTTCGGCGGTGCGTAACGTGCCACGCACTGACCCGGGATTTTCCGGGTGGTATGGACGGGCGTTGATGGGGGATGCGCTGATGGCCTTGCCCTATATCGCCATGACCGCCGAGGGCAATGTCCTGGCGTTCGTGGGCGATGGCGCTCGGGCCTTGGTGCCGGATATCGAGGCACGCCTGGCGCACGCACTGGCTGAGGACCCGTGCGCGAACCAGCGCAACGTCAGTCTTTTCTACCTCACCAATGGCGTGTTGTCGCTGATCCAGACGTACCTCGACAAACGCTATGCCCACAACGGCGCCCAGCAAGTTGCGGTGACCAGCGCCGGGGCAGTGGCTGCGCCAATGGAACGTATCGGCGCCATCAGCGTGCACCGCGAACGCTTGGTCAACTTTGATGAAGCCGCCCTGCGCCAAGCCCTGTCGCAACCCGGACAACTGAACATCTTCGACGTGTTGCTGGCCCATAACTCGGAGGGCGACGGCTTGAGCCTGGTCTCCGAAACCGCCTGGAACCGTCAATGAACCTTCGCCAAGGACATACCCCCATGAAATTCGGCTTCATCGCCCATCCGACCTCCATTGCCCTGCAACGCCAGGTGAAGATCATCGACCTGTTGGACCGCACGCTCGCTGAGCAAGACCGCGGGTATCAGGCTCAGCTCTGGAAGTCACGCAATCTGGTGCCGTTCGCTGACTTCGGGCGCATCGTCAGCGCCAGTGGCGCGGTGTGCGATGGCATCTTGCATTACCTGCCGCTGACCGCGGAGCAAATGCTCAGCCAGCCGCGAACCATCGCCGCACGGGTACTCGAAGGCGTGCACAGCCTGCAGGAGCAGGGCGCGCAACTGGTCGGCCTCGGTGGCTTCACGGCGATTGTCGGCAACCGCGGGTTGCAGACCCTCGACCGCAGCGGCGTACCGGTCACCACCGGGAACTCGTTGACCGCCTACGCCGCCTACAAGAACGTGCTGGAGGCCATGGCCCGACTGGAGGTGGCGCCGCAAGACAGTGAAGTGGCGGTGGTCGGTTACCCCGGTTCGATCGCTCTGGTCATCGCCAAGCTACTGGCCGGCGACGGTTGTCGCCTGCGCCTGGTGCATCGCGGTAGCGCGCAGCAGGGCCGTGACAGCCTGGCCTGGCTGCCGGCGCAGTTCCACGGCCAGGTGCAGCTCACGACCGATATCGACAGTTGCTACAAGCACGTACGTTTTTACGTCGCGGCGACGTCCAGCGGCGGGCTGATCGACCCCTATCGGCTCGCGCCTGGGGCCGTGGTGGTGGACGCTGCGTTGCCCCGGGATGTACTGCCGTTTCATCAAGACCGCCAGGACATCCTGATCATCGACGGCGGTCTGGTGTCGGCCAGCGCCGACTTGCGTTTCGGCACTGAAACCCTGGGGGTGGCGCCGAAAAAATTCCTCAATGGCTGCCTGGCGGAAACCTTGGTGCTGGCGCTGGAGGGGCGTGCCGAAGCGTTTTCCATCGGTCGCGAATTACCCGAGGAGCGGGTACTGGAAATTGGCCGCATCGCTGAACTGCATGGTTTCTCGCCGTCGCCCATGGCCTCTTATGGCGAGCGCCTGACAGACGCGGATTTCCAGGCCCTGCGACGCTTCCATCGGACCACGAAAGTCCCCACCACCGTCGAACAACCCACCGATCAACCGGCTGCCCTGCGGGCCGAAGCCTTGCGTTGTTTCGACCAGCACATCAACCCGGTGCTGAGGGAGTTCTACCAGTTCAACCACATCGAACGGGTGTTCACCCACGGCAGTGGTTGCTGGCTGACAGACCTGGACGGTGGCCGTTACCTGGATTTCGTCGCCGGCTACGGCTGCCTCAATACCGGGCACAATCATCCGCGCATCAGCCAGGCGTTACAGGCCTATCTGCAACAGCAATACCCCACGTTCGTCCAGTACGTATCGGTGCCCTTGCAGACCAGCCTGCTGGCCCAGCGCCTGAGTGAGCTGGCGCCGGGAAACCTGGAGCGGGTGTTTTTCAGCAACTCGGGCACCGAGGCGATAGAGGCGGCGTTGAAGCTGGCGATGGCGGCCATGCAGCGACCTCGAATCCTGTATTGCGACAACGGCTATCACGGCAAGACCCTGGGAGCGCTGTCGGTCACCGGGCGAGACAAGCACCGCGACCCTTTCAAGCCGCTGCTGGCGCGCTGCGATTCGATCGCTTTTGGCGATCTGGCGGCGCTGGAAAGTGCCTTGCGCCAAGGGGATGTCGGCGCCTTTATTCTCGAACCGATCCAGGGCGAGGGCGGGGTGATCGTGCCTCCGCAGGGCTACCTGAAGCAGGTTCGCGCACTTTGCAACGCCTACGACTGCCTGTTGATTGTCGATGAGATCCAGACGGGCCTGGGCCGCACAGGCAAGCTGTTCGCCTGTGAGTGGGAGGCGGTGGTGCCGGATATCCTGGTGCTGTCCAAATCGTTGTCTGGCGGTGCGGTGCCCATCGGCGCGACGCTGTCCAGCGCGGCGTTGTGGGACCGTGCCTATGGCAGCATCGACACCTTTGCGTTGCACACCTCGACCTTCGGCGGCGGCAACTTTGCGTCGGCTTCGGCTCTGGCGACGCTTGAGGTGATTGCCGCAGAAGACTTGGCCGGCAACGCCGCCCGGGTCGGTGGGCAGCTCAAGCAGGCCCTGCAAGAGGCGGTCAGTCCGTACCCGTTCATTCGTGAAGTGCGCGGCGTCGGGTTGATGATCGCCATTGAGTTCGAATACAGCTTCAAAGGCGGCGTCGAGGCCTTCGTGCGTGAGTTCGCCAGCCGCATTCCGGGCAATGCGGCGGGCACCTATCGCATGCTCTCCGGTAAAGCCAAGCGGCATATCGAGGAGGCCATCTGTGAGGTGGAGAAAAACTTCGAGGAGATGTTCGTTTTGCGTTTCGTCAGCAAATTGTCCCGGGAGCATGGTGTGTTGACCTTTGTCACCGCCAACAATAACCGGGTCATGCGCATCCAGCCTCCACTGGTGCTCAATGACGCCGAAGCGCAGCATTTTGTCGAAGCCTTCAGTGCCGTGTGCGAGGACATGTCGACCTTCCTCGCCTGACGCCCGCACGAGCCCTTGAAAGAGGGCTTTTGTTTATCTGTTGCGATACACCCCGTCGATTCCTGCTGTCGATGAACTGCTTATCGCAGAGTGGCCGTTCTAAATGCATACGAAAACGGACCTTGTGCATATGAAATTCAAAGCCCTTTGAATTGATTAATCAAAGAGCCTGCATGAGAATTACTTACATTCAGTAACAGGTATTAAACATGAAACTTCCTCCGCTTGTCGCTGCTGTTTCGAGCCTAAGTAACGAAGAAATAACCCGTTATAGTCGACACTTGTTGATTCCTGATGTGGGCGTGGAAGGGCAGTGTCGTTTAAAGAGCAGCAAAGTACTGGTCATCGGTGCCGGAGGCCTGGGTTCGCCGGCGTTGCTTTACCTGGCGGCGGCCGGTGTCGGTACCCTGGGTATCATCGATTTCGACCGGGTGGACGAGTCCAACCTGCAGCGCCAGGTGATCCATCGGGTTGCCACGGTGGGCCAGTTGAAGGTCGACAGTGCCGCCGAGGCAATCAACGCGCTGAACCCCTATGTGAAAGTCGAACGCCACACAGAGCGACTGGAGCCGCAAAGCGCGGTGCAACTGTTCAGCCAATATGACCTTATCCTCGATGGCACTGACAATTTCGCCACCCGCTACCTGGTCAACGATGCCTGTGTGCTGGCCGGCAAACCCTACGTCTGGGGGTCGATCTTCCGCTTCGAAGGCCAGGCCTCGGTGTTCTGGGAAAACGCCCCTGGCGGCGTCGGCCTCAACTACCGCGACTTGTATCCCGAGCCGCCTCCGCCCGAGCTGGCGCCATCCTGTTCCGAAGGTGGGGTGCTGGGCATTTTGTGTGCGTCCATCGGCGCAATCATGGCCACTGAGGCGATCAAGCTGATCACCGGCATCGGCGATAGCCTGCTGGGGCGCCTGATGGTGTACGACGCGTTGGACATGTCCTACCGACAGATGCCGCTGCGGCGCTCTCCGGGTCGTCAGCCCATCACGGGCCTGAGCGATTACCAGGCCTTTTGCGGCCTGAGCGCGCCCCACGGCGTGCAGGATTCAGACATCCCTTCGATCAGCGCCAGGCAATTGCAGGTATTGCGCGAAAGCGGTCAGGACGTGTTGTTGATCGATGTGCGTGACCGCACCGAATGGGACATCGTGCGGATCCATGGCGCCCAGCACATGCCCAAGGGGCCGAAGACAGCAGAGCTGATCGAAACCCGGTTCGGCAAGCACGCCAACCTGGTCCTGCACTGCAAGACCGGCGTGCGCTCGAAAGCGGTATTGCTTGAGCTTCAACGGCGAGGCTTCAGCAACGTACGCAACCTCGATGGCGGCGTGCTGGCCTGGGTTCGGGATGTCGAGCCAGCGTTGCCGGCCTATTGAGCCTGAAGATGAGGAGCGATAATGCTGAGTATTCGTGCCGGCCTGCTGGAAGCCATGCTGGAGCAGGCGCGGCGGGATCATCCGCTGGAAACCTGCGGGATCGTCGCCGCACCGATAGGCGTTCGTACCGCCGAACGCCTGGTGCCGATGGACAACGCCGCCCGTTCGCCCACGTTCTTCAGTTTCGATCCCAGGCAACAACTGGCGGTCTGGCGAGCGCTGGACGAGCGAGACGAGGAGTGTCGGGTGATCTATCACTCCCATACCGCCAGTGTCGCTTATCCGAGCGCCGAGGATGTGCGTTATGCCGGTGATGCTTCGGTGCATTACGTCATTGTTTCAACACTGGCGGCGGTTGCCGAGTGCGTGCGAAGTTTTCGAATCATCAATAACAAAGTGACCGAAGAGCGTATTTGCGTGGTGCACTGAAAGTTATAAGCGATACCGCTCAACTCAATAATCAATGGTCAAAGGGCTGTTTAAAGCTCAGGGAGTTCTGCATGTCGATTTTTGTCACGGTGCCAACTTTATTGCGCACTTTCACCCAGGATCAAAAGCGTATTGAAGTTCAGGGTCAGACCGTTCTTGACGTTATCGAATACATGGAAAAACAGTATCCGGGGGTCAAGGAGCGGCTGATCGGCGATGGCCAGGTGCATCGTTTCGTGAACATCTACGTCAACGATGACGACATCCGCTTTGTCGACAACCTCGCCACGGTACTCAAGGCCGGCGATAGCCTCACCATTCTCCCGGCCGTGGCCGGCGGTTGAGGCAGGACGCTGACCCGGGGCTGCGCGCGGCACCTCACCAAAGGCCCGCGCGCGGCGGTATGGAAACCTGCTGGTATATGTCTTATGTCCCGTCTTCTACAGGGTTGCAGTCTCTCCGGCTGTGTTGAACAAGTGCCCGTCGGCTTCGCTGCGCTGGCCGCGTCACTGCGCTACCAGGCGACGACGCTGGGCCTGGAACATCGTCCGTCCTACGGCGATCCATTGGCCTGCGGGCTGGGGTTCTCCTTTCATCACCCGGACCTTTCGCCGATCGAAGGGATGATTCACGGCTGGCCCGATGGCAGCGCCCACGGCGTCACCGAACATACCGTGCAGGCTGCCTGCGGATTGATGTCGGTGCATGGCCGGGCCAGTGGCAAGGCCCAGGGCTTGGGGCTCGATTATGTCTCGACCCTGAGCGCCAGTCTGGCCTTGCAGGGTGCGCTGGCTGCCGCCCTGGGCCAGTTGCGTGGCGGTCGTTTCAATCACGTCAGCAGTTCCCTGGGCGCCGCCGGGGTGCTGGGCATCGGTCAATACCTGGCCGGTGCCACCGCTGCCGACGAGGCCGAGCGCCTGCTCCCCGGCGCGACCTGTTCGAAGAATCGTCCACCGTTCGTTTCCGCCGACGGTGTGCATTTCGAACTGGAAACCCTCGATGCCGAGCCTTGGCGGCGTTTCTGGGTCGCGGTGGGCATCGACGCCGAGCAGGCCGGTCAGGGCTGGAAGGCCTTCCTGTTGCGTTACGCCAAGGCGGTGGCGCCGATGCCGATGGTGTTGCGCCAGGCCTTGGCGCGACTGTCCATGGCCCGTATCAATGCCTTGTGCGCGTTGAGCGGCATGGCTGTTTGCCCGCTGCGCAGCCTCGCCGAGCGGCGTGCCGACGAGGATTTGCCCGGGCAATTGAAACAAGGCCCCTGGGCGTTCGACGGAGGCGTTACCGATGGCCGGACATTGTCCGCGTTGACGTCGGGCGAATTGCCGTTGAACGGTCTGACGGTGATTGAATCCTGTCGCCGGATCCAGGGGCCATTGGCCGGGCACCTATTGGCGATGCTGGGCGCCGAGGTGCTGCGCATCGAGTTGCCCGGTGGCGATCCATTGCGGGCCATGCCGCCCTGCGTTGAAGGCGTATCGGTGCGCTTCGATGCCCTCAATCGACTCAAACAGGTGCGCGAACTCGATATCAAGTCAGCCGCCGGTCGTGAAGAACTCTACGAGCGTGTGCGCCATGCCGACGTGTTCCTGCATAACTGGGCACCGGGCAAGGCCGCGCAACTGGCGCTGGACCGCGCCGACCTGGCACGGATCAACCCGGGCCTGGTGTACGCCTATGCCGGTGGCTGGGGCCACGACCGCCCGGGTGAATCGTTGCCGGGCACCGACTTTGTTGTGCAGGCATGGTCCGGTGTTGGCGAACAGATCGGCCAGGCCTCGGGCACCCCGGGCGGTTCGCTGTTCACCGTGCTGGATGTGCTGGGCGGTGTGGTTGCCGCCCAAGGGGTGACTGCCGCCCTGGTCCATCGCGCCCTCAGCGGTCAGGCGGTGCGGGTCGACAGCTCGTTGCTCGGTGCGGCCAATTTGTTGTGCGCCCAATCACTACAGGACGCAGATCAGCCCCAGGCCAGTCTGCTCAAGGGCGTGTACCCGACCCAGTCCGGCTTGCTGGCGATCGATTGCCAGACTCCGGCCCAGTTTGAACAACTGCGCCGGATCCTCGCCCTGGATTCGCAAACCACTGCGCAGAGGCTGGACGCAGTGCTGGGCAGCGCCCTGTTGTCACAAGCGGCCCAGACCTGGCAACAGCTGCTGGACGCCGCCGCCATACCGGCTTGCGTGGTCGTAGAAGACCTGTCGCAGCTGGGCCAAGACAGGCGATTGAAGCCGTGCTTAAGCCTGAATGCCTATACCTCGGTCAACGCTCACTGGAGTTTTCGATGAACAACGCAGGCATCATTGATCTGGTTCCCGTTGAGGTTCGCAGTGTCTGGGAACGTGACGGGACTTACCCCAACCGTTCGGTCTACCAACTGTTCCGCGAGCACGCCCAGCGTGAACCGGAAAAATCCGCAGTGCTCTCGCCTGAGGGCACCCTCAGTTATGGCCAGTTACACGACTATGCCCTACGCATGGCCGCTGGCCTGCGCGCTGCCGGGATCATGCCCGGCGATGTGGTGGCCTATCAGCTCACCAACAGTTGGCGTTGCTGCGCCATCGATCTGGCCGCCGCGGCACTGGGCGCCGTGGTTGCGCCTTTCCCGCCGGGGCGTGGCAGCCTGGACATCCAGGCCCTGGTGCGGCGCTGCGATGCCCGGGCGGTCATCGTTCCGGCCGAGTATGCCGGCATCGATCTATGCCAGGTCGTCGAGGCCCTGCGCCCGACGTTATTGTCGCTCCGGGTGTTGATCGTCGAAGGCAGTTCTCGGGAAGGCTGGTTGAGCCTGCAGGACCTGCTCGAGGCCGAGCCGCTTGCAGAGGCGCAACTGCCCCAGGTTTGCCCCAACTCACCGGTGCGCCTGCTGGTGTCTTCCGGCACCGAGTCAGAACCCAAGCTGGTGGCTTACTCGCACAATGCGCTGGTGGGTGGGCGCGGGCGTTTCCTGCAACGCATTCATCCCGAGGGCGCCACGTTCCGCGGTCTGTACCTGGTGCCGCTGGGCTCATCGTTCGGTTCCACCGCCACCTTTGGCAGCCTGTCGTGGCTCGGCGGGTCGATTGCCGTCTTGCCGCAGTTCGATGTAGCGGCGGCCATCGAGGCGATTGAACAGCTGCGCCCGACGCACATCCTTGGGGTGCCCACGATGCTTCAGCGCATCGCTGCCGATGCACGTCTGGCCGAGGTCGACAAATCCAGCCTGGTGGGGTTGATCTGCGGCGGCTCGCTGATCGACGAAGTCACGGTGCGCCGCTGTGTCGAGGCTTTTGGCTGTGGTTTCATCAGCCTGTACGGCTCGGCGGATGGGGTGAACTGTCACAACACCCTGGACGACGCGTTGGAGGTGGTGTTCTACAGTGTCGGTCGACCGAACCCGGCGGTGTGCGCCATCAAGATTTTCGACGAGCAGGACCAGGAACTGCCCCAGGGCAGCGTCGGCGAAATCCGTGCGCGGGGGCCCTTGAGCCCGATGCAATACGTCAACGCGCCGGAACTCGATGCGCAGTATCGAGACGCCGAGGGCTGGGTCAAGACCGGCGACCTTGGCTACATCGACGCAGACGGTTATCTGATTCTGGCCGGACGCAAGAAGGACATCATTATCCGTGGCGGCGCCAACATCAGCCCGGTGCAGATCGAAACGCTGGCGACCGGTCATCCCGATGTGGTCAGTGTCGCCTGTGTGGCCGTGCCGGACCCGGACCTGGGCCAGCGCGTGTGCATTTGCGTGACCCTGCGCGAGGGCGCGTCGCGCTTCAGCTTGAGTGAGTTGACCGACTACCTGCGCGAGCAAGGATTGGAAGTCAATAAGCTGCCCGAGTACCTGCGTTTCTATAAACAGCTGCCGCTGACGCCGGCGGGCAAGATCGACAAGAAGTCCCTGGCCGCTGAAGTGGCGTTCCTGGAGAGCGGGGCGGGCATCGCATGTTGAGTGCAATAAGAGTCGGTAGCGCTCAGAACGTTGCTGAGCTGGCGTGCCAGGTGCGGCGTTTTGTCGATGAGCGCATTATCCCGGTGGAGGCTGAGCTGGCGGCCGAACCCCGACAAGCCGCCCGGCGCATCGCCGAGCTGAGTGCCCAGGCCCGGGCAGCCGGGTTGTGGGGCAACTTCTACCCCCAGGCCCTGGGCGGTCGGATTGCCAGCCTGCGTGCCTATCTGCTGGTAGCCGAGCAGGAGGGCCGGTCGGAGTACGCGCCGACGATCTTCGGTGACGACGCCACGTTGGATCTGCACATGTTGAGCCGGCATGCCGGCGAGGAGGTCCGCCAGCGCTTTCTCGGTCCGCTGGCGGCGGGGACGCTGGTCTCCAGCTATGGCATGTCCGAGCCGGACAGCATCGGTTCGATTCCGGCGACCCTCAACAGCCACGCCGAGTTCGTTGACGGCCACTGGCGGTTGAGCGGGCGCAAGTGGTTTATCTGTCGTGCCGAGCGGGCGGCATTGGTCACGGTGATTGCCCGCACTGCGCCAGGGCCATTGGAGAGTGGGTTATCGATGCTGTTGGTTCCCACCGACTTGCCAGGCTTTCGCGTGGAGCGACCCTTGTCGATTCTCGGGCGTTTTTCCGGGCAGGGAGAACTTTCGTTCGATCAGGTTCACGTCCCGGCCAGTCATGTGCTGGGCGAGGTGGGGCAGGGCCTGGCGTTGATGCAAGAGCGTCTGGCGTTGGGGCGCGTCCTGCGCTCGGTGCATTGGCTGGGACTGGCCCAGCGCTGCTTTGACCTGATGTGCGCACGGGTCCATTCGGCCCGCGGCGTGCAGGCGCGGCTGGCGGACAAACAATTGGTTCGCCAGCGGGTGTTCCGGGTTTACCAAGGCATTGCCAGCGCCCGCGCACTGCTTCACGACGCCGCCGACAAATACGACGCAGGCGTCGCCAACAGCATCGAGGTGAATATCGCCAAGGTCGCCGCTTCCCAAGCCTTGAGCGAGGCGGCGGACTCGGCGATCCAGATCATGGGCGCCGAAGGCCTGAGCGAACTGTCACCGTTGTCGGGTATTTATCGCACCGCGCGCACCACCCATATCCTCGACGGCACCGACGATGCGCTGGTGAGCGCGGTAGGCCGGCAATTGCTCGACAACTGCGGCGACGCGGGGCTGGACTTCGATTGGCCCTCCGTAATGGGGGGAGCAGGCCGATGAGCGAGCACGCTGCTTCACGGGGCGTATGGCTGCGGCTGGTGCTCACCGCAGCGATGGCCTTGCCGATGCTGATTTTCTACGCGGTCGGCACCCTTGGGCCGCTGATGGTCGCGGACCTCGGTGTGCCGAGCCATTGGTTGGGCTGGCTGATCACCAGCGCGTTCGGTTTTGCCGCCGTGTTGTCGCTGTGGGCCGGGCCGTTGGTCAATCGCCTCGGCACCCGGCGTGCCCTGGCGCTGCTGTTCTGGAGCACGCTGGTGGCGTACGGGTTACTGGCGAGTTTGCCGGGGTTCGGCGGTGTGATACTGGCACTGGCGGCCTGCGGCATTGCCCAGGCGCTGGCCAATCCGGCGACCAATCTGTTGATCGCCGAGCGCGTTGAGCCCCGGCAAAAGGCGGCGGTAGTCGGCTTGAAACAGTCCGGGGTGCAGGTCTCGGCTTTGTTCGCCGGCCTATTGTTGCCCAGCCTGGCCCTGAGCCTGGGCTGGCGGGGTGCCTTGGCCACGTTGCTATTACCGGCGTTGCTCCTGGCGCTGTGGGGGCCACGGGTGGCTGCCCGTGAGCATTCGGCTAAACCCCAGGGATTGGCTTTGACTCGACCCAATGCTCGTCTGGCGCTGCTGATGAGCGTGCAACTGTGCGTAGGCATCGTGCTTTCGTCGTTCGTAACGTTTCTTGGAATCTTTGCCGCACAGCAAGGCATGACCGCGCATTGGATCGGCGCATTGATCGCCGGTTTCGGCGTGATGGGCATCGCCGCCCGGGTCGGGCTGACCCCGTTGGGCGCGCGGATGGCCGATGAGTCCTGGTTGCTGCTGTTGCTATTGCTGTTGTCGGGCGTGGCGTTGTGGCTGACCTCGCTGGCTTTGCCCGTGCGCCATTGGCCGCTGTGGGCGGGCGCTTTGGGCATGGGCCTGACGGCCGTGGCGACCAACGCCATCGCCATGAGCATGGTGCTGCGCGATCCAGGGTTTGGTAGCCCGGCGGCGGCAGCCGGGCTGCTGTCGGTGGGCTTTTTTGGCGGGTTCGCCGTGGGGCCTCCGTTGTTCGGTCTATTCCAACGCGGACCTTGGGGGTTCGCCGATGCGTGGCTGCTGTTGATCGGGGTACTCGTGGTGGGCGGTCTGTCGAGCCTGCTGCTGATCCGCCTGCGGCAACGCCATAAAGCGCCTACCGTCACCGGGCTGAGGGCGGTCAAATGAACGTCGCCCAGGCGTGGCAAGAGCCGTTGCGGCTCGACGAGGCCTATCGCGCCATCGCGGCGATCCTCAGACGCATGGATCAGATCCAGGCCTCCTGCGGCGAGGGTTTTCCGTTGTATTGCACGGGGGCTGACAACCAATGGAAAGTCTCGGCTGGTGGTTCCTGGCTGGGCGGTTTCTGGTCCGGACTGTGGTGGTTGCGCGCCCATCGCAGCGCAGTGCGGGGCGATCGTCGGCAGGCCCGCCAGGTTACCGAACGGCTGCGGGATAAGCTCGACAGCGCCACGCACCATCGCAGCCTGATCTTTCATTACGGCGCAGGGCTGGGCGGTGGCTTGCTGGATGACGCCATGGCCAAGGAACTGGCGGAACAGGCGGTGGGGCACCTGGCTCGGGCTTTCGACCCGCTGCTGGGCTGCATTACGCTGGGGCGGGACATGGGTGGCGGCGAGCAGGGGGATCAGCGTCTGAGCATTGACCCGCTGGCTGCCACGCTGCACTTGTTCGCGCGCCGGGCGGAGCTGCGGTGGTTGAGTCTCGGACGTCAGCAATTACAGGCCTCTTTTCGCGCATGTGCCGCTGGCGACGGAGCCTGGAGCAGTCAGGCCCACCATGAAAATGGCGAGTGGCGTGCCGAAGAAAGGCCGGGCGACTGGTCCCGGGGCCAGGCTTGGGCGCTGCTTGGCCTGAGTGTCGGAGCCCGGTTGTACGGCGCACCTTACCGTCAGGACGCCGTGCTGGCCTGTCAGTATTGGCAGCGCAGCCGGGGCTGGGATGTACCGCGCAATCGTCTGTCCGAGAACCAGGGGCCGGACGATCCCTGCTCGGCGGCAATGGTGTCGCTGGCCCTGCAAGGATTGGCGCCACAGATACCGGACGGTGAAATGTTGCTCCAGCACGCCGGTGCGCAACTGGCGGCGATTATTCGCAGTGGCGATTTTCATGAGGGACGTTTTGTCGGCCATTGCTACCGGGTTTCGGCCACTGAAGAGCAGAAAGTGGAGTCGGCCTGTGGCAGTTTTTTCCTGCTGGCGGCATTGCTGGCCTGGACCGGTGAGCTTGATCCAGGCGTCATCTAATCGGCAATCCCTGTAGCCGCCAAGCCTTCGCAGCAAGCAGTGAGTAAAAATTTCCCCCTTTCAGGGCGCTCAATCCCGGTTGCCCGCTTTTTTGCACCTATTCGACCCGTTCCAGGGCTCGCTGGAGAAAGCTGAAATAAACGTTTCAGCTTTTTTTGGGTGTTTTGTCGCTAAAATGAAAATAAATTTCGCTTCCAAATAATTTCACGGCGTTTTTTCTAGCGCAGTCTTGAGGCATTGCGCTTAGGCACAGCCTTTGCTACGGCTCAACAGCGAAGCCACCACAATCGTTGAATTCAATCCTAGGAGTCATTTCGCCGCACAGATGTCATCAAGGGGGCGCACGTCATCCAGACGCAAAGGCCAGATCAGAGACCGGTGCAATCGAGGTACTCAGAGAAACAGGGCTCATTAAAACAAAGCAAGGCCGGACCATTGGAATGACGAAGTGATAAAAAATGCCGTGTAGAACGCGGCTGGGAGTTGGCTATGCCCCAAGCTTTTTTTAATGAAATGTATGATGCAAAGGGTGACTGCCGCCCGCACTATCAAGCTTTCTCACGCTGGCTGGCGGACACGCCGCTGGAGTTGCTGGAACAGCGTCGTCGCGAAGCCGATCTGCTGTTTCATCGAGCCGGTATCACCTTCACCCTCTACGGTGACGAGCAGGGCACCGAACGATTGATTCCGTTCGACATCATTCCTCGCAGCATCAAGGCCAGCGAATGGAAGATGGTCGAGCGTGGCTGCATTCAGCGGGTCCAGGCCCTGAACATGTTTCTGGCCGACATTTACCATGGGCAGCGGATTCTCAAGGAAAAAATCATTCCGGCCGAGCAGGTGCTTGCCAATGAGGGTTATCAAATCGCGATGCAAGGCCTGGACTTGCACCGAGGCATTTATGCCCACATCGCCGGTGTCGACCTGGTTCGCGACGGTGACGGCAGTTATTACGTACTTGAGGACAATCTGCGTACGCCCAGCGGCGTGAGCTATATGCTCGAAGACCGCAAGATGATGATGCGCCTGTTCCCCGAGCTGTTCGCCGCCCAGCGCGTGGCGCCCATCGATCACTATCCGAATCTGTTGCTCGACACCCTCAAGAGTTCAAGCCCCCTGGACAACCCGACCGCCGTGGTGCTGACCCCAGGTCGTTTCAACAGTGCCTATTTCGAACATGCGTTCCTGGCCCGTGAAATGGGGGTGGAACTGGTAGAGGGCGCCGATCTGTTCGTGCGCGACGAGCATGTCTACATGCGCACCACAGCAGGCCCCCAGCAGGTGGATGTGATCTATCGCCGCCTTGACGATGATTACCTCGATCCGCTGTCGTTCAACCCCGACTCCATGTTGGGCGTGCCCGGGCTGATCGCCGTTTACCGGTCAGGCAACGTAGTGCTGGCGAATGCGGTTGGCACGGGCGTGGCCGATGACAAGTCGATCTACCCTTACGTCGACGAGATGATCCGCTTCTACCTCACCGAAGAGCCGATCCTGAAGAACGTGCCGACCTGGCAGTGCCGCAAGCCCCAGGATCTGTCCCACGTGCTGGCCAACCTGCCTGACCTGGTGGTCAAGGAAACCCAGGGTTCCGGCGGTTACGGCATGCTGGTAGGGCCGGCAGCCACAGCGGCGCAGATCGAAGATTTCCGCGCACGCCTCAAGGCCCGTCCTGAAGCCTATATCGCCCAGCCAACGTTGAGCCTTTCCACCTGTCCGACTTTCGTCGAGAGCGGTATCGCCCCGCGCCACATCGATCTGCGTCCGTTCGTGTTGTCGGGCAAGGAAACCCGTCTGGTGCCCGGCGGGCTGACCCGCGTGGCACTTCGCGACGGCTCGCTGGTGGTCAATTCGTCCCAGGGTGGCGGCACTAAAGACACTTGGGTAGTGGAGGACTAAGACATGCTTTCAAGAACCGCTTCGGACCTCTACTGGATGTCCCGCTATCTGGAGCGCGCCGAGAACCTGGCGCGCATGCTCGAAGTCAGTTACTCGCTGTCGCTCATGCCCCAGGCCGGGCGCAGCGATGGGCATGCCGAGCTGGCGATGTCGTTGTTGGCGGCCGGCACGCTGGACGATTACAACGCCCGTTATGACGCGCTCAACACTGAACGCATGTTGCATTTTTTCGCACTGGACGAAACCAACCCCGGAAGCATCTACAGCTGTCTGCGGGCGGCGCGGACCAATGCCCATGCGGTGCGTGGACGCATCACCGCCGACATGTGGGAGAACATCAACGCCACCTGGCTGGAGATGCGCAACATTGCCAGCAATGGTCTGGGCCGCTACGGCATCAGCCACTTCTGTGAATGGGTCAAGGAGCGCTCGCACCTGTTCCGTGGCGCGACGTCGGGCACCATCATGCGCAACGATGCCTATAGATTCATTCGTCTGGGAACCTTTATCGAGCGAGCGGACAACACCCTGCGCCTGCTGGACGCCCGCTACGAAATGTTTGGTGAGGAGTCGGAAGAGGTCAGCGACAACTCGGCACGTGGTTATTACCAATGGAGCGCCTTGCTGCGAGCGTTGTCTTCGTTTGAAGCGTTCAACGAGATCTACCGCAATGCGCCCAACGCCGAGCAGGTCTCGGAAATGTTGCTGCTGCGCGCCGATGTCCCGCGCTCGTTGCATGCCTGTATCGAGGAACTGGACCAGATCCTCTCCAGCCTGCCGGGCAACAACGGCCGCCCAGCCCAGCGCCTGGCCGCTGAATTGAATGCACGGCTGCGCTACTCCGGCATCGACGAGATCCTGGAGTCGGGCCTGCACCAATGGCTGACCGACCTCATTGGCCAGATTCGCCACCTGGGCCAGACCGTTCACGAGTCTTATCTGGAGGTGGTATGAAACTTTCCATACGCCATGACACGACCTACAGCTATGCCGATGAAGTGTGCACCAGCATCCAGTTCCTGCGTTTGACGCCCAAGGACACTCAGCGTCAGCGCATCCTGCAATGGCATCTGGAGTTGCCGCGCCTGGTGCGCAGCCAGCTCGACCCCTACGGCAATATCCTGCATGTGATGACCATGGACGAGCCCCATGGCGCTCTGGTGCTCACGGCTTATGGCGAGGTGGAAATCCATCAGGCGGTGCAGATGGAGCCGGACAGCCAGTCACCGCTGCCATTTCTGCGCACCAGCCGCCTCACCCAGGTCGATGATGCTCTCGCGGCCTTTGCTGTGGAGCAATGCGCAGCCCGACGTGATCGCTCGGCGCTGACCGATTTGATGAACGGCCTGGCTGCGCGCATGCCCTATAGCCCGGGCACGACCGAGGTCAGCAGTACCGCCGCCGAAGCCTTCGCCGGGGGCGCGGGGGTTTGTCAGGATCATACCCACGCATTTGTGGCCTGCGCGCGCAGCCTGGGGGTTCCGGCGCGCTATGTCTCCGGTTACCTGTGCACCGAAGATGAAAGTCATCTGGCGAGCCACGCCTGGGCTGAAGCCTGGCTGGAAGACGGCTGGTACAGCTTCGACGTGACCAATCGCCTGACCTGTCCGGATCGACATTTGAAACTGGCGGTCGGCCTGGACTACCTCGACGCTTGTCCGGTACGCGGCATGCGCCGCGGTGGCGGGGCAGAGCAGATGCACGCGCGGGTGCAGGTGAACTCAATGGTTCAGGTGCAGCATCAGTAGGCGAGCAAAGTACTGAACCCTGAAGTCCCATCGCGAGCAGGCTCGCTCCCACACTGGATTGGCGGCGGTCATTGGCCTCACCACAACCCGAAATCCCCTGTGGGAGCGAGCCTGCTCGCGATGACGGCAGTACAGTCAACATTGATGCACACGGACTCACCGCAATCGCGAGCAAGCTTTGCTCCCACAGGTGTCGCCCTGGATGCCCTGGCATGGCGCGGCTGCGCTGAAGGATCGCTCTGCTCAGGCAGATGGGCATTTACGTACGCCGACGTCCTGAACCTGTCATCATCGTGCTTTGCAGTACCCCTTATACAGAGGAACAGCGCATGGACGATGTACAGCAACTAGGCGAGATGCTTCGTCATTACGCAGACAGCGAAGCGCACAAGAAGCACCAGCACGAGGCGCAATCGGCGGTGTGGGCCGCACAGATCGAGGCGTTGTACGGACAGATCGAGCAATGGCTGGCGCCCGTCATGGCCCCCGGTCTTCTGACACTCACCCGTGAGGCGTATGTGGCCCACGGGCCGAGCGTTCCGGCCGATACCTCCGACTTCAAGACAGAAAAACTGACCGTGTCCATCACCGGCAAACCGGTGGAGTTCATACCGGATGTAATGGGATCCGGCGGACAGATTTCCCTGGCGATCATGGGGCTGACTGCAACACGTTACGGCAGTATCTCGCTGGTTTGCCTGCCGCCTTCATTGCAGTGGCAATGGCGCCGCACCAACGGGTTGAAAGATCCGGATACTTTTACCTTCGACGCGGACTTCCTCGCGCAGCAATTACAGAGCCTGATACCCCGCGAGCGCGGCTGAAGGCGGTGGCGAGTAAAGGGCTTGCCCAATGACTTCTTCCTGTCGGAGCAGGCAAAACCGCGCCCATTGGCTATACCTGTAATTCCCGGCCCCGTTTCGTGTGGCTTACAGGAGTGACAGCATGAAGTTTGCGTCAATGATTGGCACCGTGTGCATGGCCTCGCTTGCCCTGGCTGGTTGCTCCAGCAAGATCACCCAACCGGATGAGTACTCCGGTTTTCTGGGTGATTACAGCCGGCTCAAGGAGGAGAAATCGCCGTCGGGGGCCGAAGTGATGCGCTGGGTCGATCCCACGGCAGACCTGAGCAAATACACCAGCCTTTACGTCGAGCCGACACAGCTTTACCCCAAGCCGCAGCCGACCGTGAAGATCCCCCAGGCCACCTTGTCCGGCATTACCGGTTATTACGATCAGGCGCTCAAGCGGGAAGCGGGTAAATCCCTGCCCCTGGCGACCGGGCCAGGACCGGGGGTGTTGGTGATGCGTGCGGCCATCACCGCCGTCAGCAGCAAGACCGAAGGCCTGAAGCCTTATGAAGTGATTCCGATCGCGCTGGTGGCGGCCGCGGTCAGTACCGCCAGTGGCATTCGCGACCAGGAAACCACCTTGGGCACTGAAGCGGTATTCCTCGACGGCGGCAACAATGCAGTGGTCGCCCAGGTGGTGCGTAAGGGCACGGGTAAGCCGTTGTCCAACGAGGCCCAGGTGATGAAGCCCGATGATGTCAAAGGTGTGATCGATGGTTGGGCAGCGGACTTGCATCAGTCGTTTCTAAAACTCAAGGCCAAATAGCGCACAGGCGTCGCTGTAGGCGCTGGCGAAGCCGGCGATCTTTCGCTCTAGACTCAATTGGCAGGGGAAAGATCGCAGCCTCGTTGCGCTCGATAGTGCCTACGCCGCCAAGCCATGACTTTTTATGTCCAACCATAGGTCGCAGAACCATTTCATGGTTAACTCCGGCCTCACCATTTTCAAACCTGTCAGAAGGAATCCGTTCATGGCTCAAGTCACCCTCAAAGGCAACCCGGTTCAAGTCAACGGCCAGTTGCCACAAGCCGGTTCCAAGGCGCCAGCCTTTTCCCTGGTAGCCGGCAATCTGTCCGACGTTTCTTTGAAGGATTTCGCCGGCAAGCGCAAAGTGCTGAACATTTTCCCAAGCGTCGACACCCCGACCTGCGCCACCTCCGTGCGCAAGTTCAACGCCCAGGCCAACGATCTGAGCAACACTGTGGTGCTGTGCATCTCGGCTGACCTGCCGTTCGCCCAGGCGCGTTTCTGCGGTGCCGAAGGCCTGGAAAACGTCCAGAACCTGTCCACGCTGCGCGGCGCTGAGTTCATCGAAAATTATGGCGTGGCGATTGCTGATGGCCCGCTCAAAGGCTTGACCGCCCGTGCCGTGGTGGTGCTGGACGAAAACGACAACGTGCTGCACAGCGAACTGGTCAAGGAAATCGCTGAAGAGCCGAACTACGACGCTGCGCTCGCTGCTCTTAAATAACGCTCCTGTAATAACGTTTTTATTACAATTGTTAACGGCCTGGCCACGACCAGGCCGTTTTCATTTGTGCTTCAAGACCTTAGCCAACTACGCGATAGGTAAGCCCAAGGTAAATTGCCGGTAAAGGCGCTTTGCTAAATACCCGCCAGTGCTTATCGTTCAGCCTCCCGTAAAAGAAGCCCACGCGCCCAATGGTTGATCATTCCATGCAATCCTCTGTTTCCCACAAATCCCGTCGCTGGCTGTTTGGCCTGGTCGTCGTATTGATCGTCGCGGCGCTGGCCTGGAAGTTCTGGCCCGCCGGTACGGACCAAAAGCCCGGAGCAGGGCAAAAAGCGCCTGCTGAGCAGACGGGGCGGTCGGGCGGGATGCGACCAGGGTTTGGGGGGGCGACAGGGCCGGTACCGGTTCGGGTAGCGCCGGCAGTCACCGGTGATTTTCCGCTTTACTACAAGGCGCTGGGCACCGTCACGGCCCTCAATACCATCAATGTGCGCAGCCGGGTGGGTGGCGAACTGGTCAAGATCGCCTTTGAAGAAGGGCAAATGGTCAAGGCCGGAGACCTGCTGGCTGAGATCGACCCGCGTCCATACCAGAACGCCTTGCTCCAGGCCGAAGGCACGCTGCTGCAGAATCAGGCTCAGCTGAAAAATGCCCAGGTGGACCTTGAGCGTTATCGTGGCCTGTATGCCGAGGACAGCATCGCCAAACAGACCCTCGATACCGCCGCCGCCTTGGTGGGCCAATACCAAGGTACGGTCAAGACCAATCAGGCGGCGGTCAACGACGCCAAGCTCAATCTGGAGTTCACCAGGATCCGGGCGCCGATCTCCGGCCGGGTCGGGTTGCGGCAACTGGATGTTGGCAATCTGGTGGCCGCCAACGACACTACCGCGCTGGCGGTCATCACCCAGACGCAACCCATCAGCGTCGTGTTTACGCTACCGGAAACCAACCTTGATACCGTGCTTGACCGCTATCGCAGCGGGGCGAAGCTGCCAGTGGAAGCCTGGGACCGTAGTGACCTGAAGCTGCAGGCCAGCGGTGTGCTGCAAAGCCTGGACAACCAGATCGACATCACCACCGGCACCCTGAAGTTCAAGGCTCGCTACGATAACCGCGACCAGTCGCTGTTCCCCAACCAGTTCGTCAATGTGCATCTGTTGGCCGACACCCTCAAAAATGTAGTCCTGGCGCCGACCGCTGCGATTCAGTTCGGCACCAACGGCACCTTCGTCTACGCCCTGGATGGCGATAAAAAAGTCACCATCAGAAAGCTGAAGATCGGCGCCAGCGACGGCGAAAACACCGTAGTCACCGAAGGCCTGGCAGCGGGGGATCGGGTGGTGCTTGAGGGCACCGATCGCCTGAAGGAAGGCAGTGAGGTCGATGTAGTCAACGACAGCCAGGACGTGCCCACCACGCCGACCGAACACCTGCAGGGCAAAACGGCGGCGGCCCCGGCTGAACCGGCCGAGGCCGACAAGGCGAAAAAGGGCGGCGCATGAACCTCTCGCGTCTGTTCATCCTTCGCCCGGTCGCCACCACCCTGAGCATGCTGGCCATCGTGCTGGCCGGTCTGATCGCCTATCGGTTGTTGCCGGTGTCGGCATTGCCCCAGGTCGATTACCCGACCATCCGCGTGATGACCCTGTACCCGGGCGCCAGTCCCGACGTGATGACCAGCGCCGTGACCGCCCCCCTGGAACGACAGTTCGGGCAGATGCCGGGCCTGACGCAAATGGCGTCTACCAGCTCCGGCGGCGCGTCGGTGATTACCCTGCGTTTTAGCCTCGACATCAACATGGATGTCGCCGAGCAACAGGTGCAGGCGGCGATCAACGCAGCCACCAACCTGCTGCCCAATGATCTGCCGGCCCCGCCGGTGTACAACAAGGTCAACCCGGCCGACACCCCGGTGCTGACCCTGGCGATCACCTCCAAGACCATGCTGCTGCCCAAGCTCAATGATTTGGTAGACACCCGCATGGCGCAGAAAATCGCCCAGATCAGCGGCGTCGGCATGGTTTCGATCGCCGGCGGCCAGCGCCAGGCCGTGCGGATCAAGGTCAATCCCGAGGCCCTGGCAGCCGCAGGTCTGAACCTGGCGGATGTGCGCACCCTGGTCGGCGCCTCCAACGTCAACCAGCCCAAGGGCAACTTCGACGGACCGACCCGGGTCTCGATGCTCGATGCCAACGATCAGTTGACCTCGCCCAAGGACTACGCCGAGCTGATCCTCGCCTATGCCAACGGCGCTCCGTTGCGCCTCAAGGATGTCGCGCAGATCGTCGATGGCGCCGAGAATGAACGCCTTGCCGCCTGGGCCAACGAAAACCAGGCCGTGCTGTTGAACATCCAGCGCCAGCCGGGGGCCAACGTCATCGAGGTGGTGGACCGGATCAAGGCCCTGCTGCCAAGCATCACCGACAACCTGCCGGCCGGCCTGGACGTGACAGTGCTGACTGACCGCACCCAGACCATTCGCGCTTCGGTCACCGACGTCCAGCATGAACTGCTGATCGCCATCGCCCTGGTGGTTATGGTGACGTTCCTGTTCCTGCGTCGGGTCAGTGCCACGATCATTCCGTCGGTGGCTGTACCGTTGTCGCTGATCGGCACGTTCGGCGTGATGTACCTGGCCGGTTTTTCCATCAACAACCTGACGCTGATGGCCCTGACCATTGCCACCGGTTTCGTGGTGGACGATGCCATCGTCATGCTGGAAAACATTGCCCGCTACATCGAGGAGGGCGAAAGCCCCATGCAGGCCGCGCTCAAGGGCGCGAAGCAGATTGGCTTCACACTGATCTCACTGACGCTGTCACTGATCGCGGTGCTGATCCCGTTGCTGTTCATGGCCGACGTGGTTGGACGCTTGTTTCGCGAGTTCGCCATCACCCTGGCGGTGGCGATCCTGATTTCCCTGGTGGTGTCCCTGACCCTGACGCCGATGATGTGTGCCCGGTTGCTCAAGCGTGAGCCCAAGGAGCAAGAGCAGGGGCGTTTCTACCGCGCCAGCGGCGCCTGGATCGACTGGATGATCGCCGCCTACGGGCGCAAGTTGCAGTGGGTGCTCAAGCATCAGCCGCTGACCCTGCTGGTCGCCGTCGGCAGCCTGGTGCTGACGGTGGTGTTGTACCTGGCCGTGCCCAAGGGTTTTTTCCCGGTGCAGGATACCGGTGTGATCCAGGGAATTTCCGAGGCACCGCAGTCGATTTCCTTCGCTGCCATGAGCGAGCGTCAACAGCAACTGGCCAAGGTGATCCTGGCCGATCCGGCGGTGCAGAGCCTGTCTTCCTACATCGGCGTTGACGGTGACAACGCCACGCTCAACAGTGGTCGCTTGCTGATCAATCTCAAACCCCACAGCGAACGGGATGACAGCGCCACCGAAATCATTGCCCGCTTGCAGCCACAACTGGATCGGCTGGTGGGCATCCGTCTGTTCATGCAACCGGTGCAGGACCTGACCATCGAAGACCGGGTCAGCCGCACCCAGTACCAGTTCAGCCTGTCTTCGCCGGATGCCGAGTTGCTCAGTCTCTGGAGCGATCGTCTGGTCGAAGCGTTGGCCCAGCAGCCGGAGTTGACCGACGTCGCCAGCGACTTGCAGGACAAAGGGTTGCAGGTCTACCTGGTGATCGACCGCGACGCCGCGTCTCGCCTGGGCGTGTCGGTGTCCGACATTACCGATGCCCTGTACGACGCCTTTGGCCAGCGGCAGATTTCCACCATCTACACCCAAGCCAGCCAGTATCGGGTGGTGTTGCAGGCCCAGGCCGGTGAGCGCATCGGGCCGCAGGCGCTGGATCAGATTCACGTCAAGACCACCGATGGCGGCCAGGTGCGGCTGTCGAGTCTGGCTCGCGTCGAGGAGCGTCAGGCCCAGTTGGCCATTGCTCACATCGGCCAGTTTCCGGCGGTGATGATGTCGTTCAACCTGGCGCCCGATGTAGCCCTCGGGCACGCGGTGGACGTGATCGAGAAGGTCCAGCAAGACATTGGCATGCCGGTCGGGGTGCAGACCCAGTTCCAGGGTGCGGCCCAGGCGTTCCAGGCCTCGCTGTCGAGCACCTTGCTGCTGATCCTGGCGGCGGTGGTGACCATGTACATCGTCCTCGGTGTTTTGTACGAGAGCTACATCCACCCGATCACGATTCTCTCCACGTTGCCATCGGCGGCCATCGGCGCCTTGCTGGCGCTGATCATCAGTGGCAATGACCTGGGCATGATCGCAATCATCGGCATCATCCTGCTGATCGGCATCGTCAAGAAAAACGCGATCATGATGATCGACTTCGCCCTCGACGCCGAACGCAACCAGGGCATGGACCCGCAGACGGCTATCTACCAGGCTGCGCTGCTGCGTTTCAGGCCGATCCTGATGACCACCCTGGCGGCCCTGTTCGGTGCGGTGCCACTGATGCTCGCCACTGGCTCCGGCGCCGAACTGCGCCAGCCTTTGGGGCTGGTAATGGTGGGTGGGTTGTTGGTGAGCCAGGTGCTGACGCTCTTCACCACGCCGGTGATTTACCTGTATTTCGACCGCCTGGGACGCCGCTTTGCCAAGCCTGATGGGAAAGAGGTGCGGGTATGACAGCGACGGATTACAGGCAAGAATCAACGCCCGAGGGCTTGAAGCCGGGGGGCTTTTTGTGGCGAGGGGATTTATCCCCGTTGGGCTGCGCAGCGGCCCCTTTGGTGAGCGCTGCGCACTCAAGCGGGGATAAATCCCCTCGCCACAAGAGCCCGACCATCCCTCACGGCATATCGTATGAAGCCTGGAGCGGTTGCTGATGAACCTCTCCGGCCCTTTCATCCGCCGCCCCGTAGCGACCATGCTCCTGAGCTTTGCAATCATACTCTTGGGCGGTGTGAGCTTTGGCCTGCTGCCGGTTGCGCCGTTGCCGCAGATGGATTTTCCGGTGATCGTGGTCCAGGCCAACTTGCCGGGGGCCAGCCCCGAGGTAATGGCGTCGACGGTGGCCACGCCGCTCGAGCGTTCCTTCGGCGCCATCGCCGGGGTCAATACCATGAGCAGCCGGTCCAGCCAGGGCTCTACCCGGGTGATCCTGCAATTTGACCTGGACCGCGACATCAACGGCGCGGCGCGGGAAGTGCAGGCGGCCATCAATGCCTCGCGCAACCTGTTGCCCAGTGGCATGCGCAGCATGCCCACGTACAAGAAGGTCAACCCGTCCCAGGCGCCGATCATGGTGCTGTCGCTGACCTCGGATGTGCTGGAGAAGGGCCAGCTCTACGACCTGGCTTCAACCATCCTGTCCCAGAGTCTGTCCCAAGTCTCGGGCGTGGGCGAGGTGCAGATTGGCGGCAGTTCCTTGCCAGCGGTGCGCATCGAACTGGAGCCGCAACTGCTCAACCAGTACGGCGTGGCCCTGGATGATGTGCGCAGCGCCATTGCCGACAGCAATGTGCGCCGGCCCAAGGGTTCGGTCGAGGACGCACAACGCATGTGGCAAATCCAGGCCAACGATCAGTTGGAGAAGGCCAAGGATTACGAAACGCTGATCATCCGTTACCAGGACGGCTCAGTGCTGCGGCTCAAGGATGTGGCAAAAGTCACCGACGGCGTCGAAGACCGCTACAACAGCGGGTTCTTCAATGATGACGCAGCCGTGCTGTTGGTGATCAACCGCCAGGCCGGCGCCAACATCATCGAGACGGTCAACGAGATCAAGAACCAGCTGCCGGCGTTGCAGGCCGTGCTGCCGGCCAGCGTCAAGCTGAACCTGGCCATGGATCGCTCGCCAGTGATCAAGGCCACGCTGCACGAGGCGGAAATGACGCTGCTGATTGCCGTGGCCCTGGTGGTGCTGGTGGTGTTCCTGTTTCTGGGTAACTTCCGTGCCTCATTGATCCCGACCCTGGCGGTGCCGGTGTCCCTGGTGGGTACGTTTGCGGTGATGTACCTCTACGGTTTCTCCTTGAACAACCTGTCGTTGATGGCGTTGATTCTCGCCACTGGCCTGGTGGTGGACGACGCCATCGTGGTGCTGGAGAACATTTCCCGGCACATCGACGAAGGCGTACCGCCCATGAAGGCAGCCTACCTGGGCGCCGAAGAGGTGGGCTTTACGCTGCTGTCGATGAACGTCTCACTGGTGGCGGTGTTTCTGTCGATCCTGTTCATGGGCGGGATTATCGAGAGCCTGTTTCGCGAGTTTTCCATCACCCTGGCGGCGGCCATCGTGGTCTCGCTGGTGGTGTCGCTGACCCTCACGCCGATGCTCTGCGCTCGTTGGCTCAAGCCCCACGTGCCGGGGCAGGAGAATGGCTTGCAGCGCTGGAGCCGGCGCCTCAACGAGCGGATGGTCCGTGGTTACGCGCGCAGCCTGGACTGGGTGCTGCGCCATCGGCGCCTGACCTTGCTGAGCCTGCTGGTGACCATAGGGGTGAACATCGCCCTCTACGTGGTGGTGCCGAAAACCTTCATGCCTCAGCAGGACACCGGGCAGTTGATCGGCTTTGTGCGTGGGGATGACGGACTGTCCTTCAATGTGATGCAGCCGAAGATGGAAATCTTTCGCCGCGCCGTGCTCAAGGACGAAGCGGTCGAAAGCGTGGCGGGCTTCATCGGCGGCAACAACGGCACCAACAATGCCTTCATGCTGGTGCGCCTCAAACCGATCAACGAGCGCGGGATCTCCGCGCAGAAAGTCATCGAGCGCTTGCGCAAGGAGATGCCCCTGGTGCCGGGTGGCCGCTTGATGCTGATGGCCGACCAGGACCTGCAGTTTGGGGGCGGTCGTGAGCAGACCACCTCGCAGTATTCCTACATCCTGCAGAGCGGTGATCTGGCGTCGCTACGCCAGTGGTACCCCAAAGTCGCGGCCGCCTTCAGGGCCTTGCCGGAACTGACCGCCATCGACGCTCGTGACGGCGGCGGCGCCCAGCAGATCACGCTGGTGGTGGACCGCGATCAGGCCAAGCGCCTGGGCATCGACATGGACATGGTCACCTCGGTGTTGAACAACGCCTACAGCCAGCGGCAGATATCCACCATCTATGACAGCCTCAACCAGTATCAGGTGGTGATGGAGGTCAACCCCAAGTACGCCCAGGACCCGAGCACCCTCGAGCAGGTCCAGGTCATTACCGCTGACGGCGCGCGGGTGCCCCTGTCGACCATCGCGCATTATGAGAGCAGCCTGGAGGATGATCGGGTCAGCCATGAGGGGCAGTTCGCCTCCGAGGACATATCGTTCGATTTGGCCGAGGGTGTGACGGTGGAGCAGGGCACGGCTGCCATCGAGAGAGCGATTGCCAGGCTAGGGATGCCCGAAGACATCATCGCAAAAATGGCCGGCACCGCCGATGCGTTCGCGGCAACCCAGAAAAGCCAGCCGTTCATGATTCTGGGGGCATTGCTGGCGGTGTATCTGGTGCTGGGTGTGTTGTACGAGAGCTACATTCATCCGCTTACCATCCTGTCTACATTGCCGTCGGCCGGTGTCGGCGCACTGCTGTCGATTTACTTGTTGGGCGGCGAGTTCAGCCTGATCTCGTTGTTGGGCTTGTTCCTGCTGATTGGCGTGGTGAAGAAAAACGCGATCCTGATGATCGACCTGGCGTTGCAATTGGAGCGCGGCGGGCAGTCGCCGCAGGACTCGATCCGCAACGCCTGCCTGCTGCGCTTGCGGCCGATTCTGATGACTACGCTGGCGGCAATCCTCGGTGCCTTGCCGCTATTGCTTGGCGGTGCCGAAGGCTCGGAGATGCGCCAGCCGCTGGGCCTGACCATCATCGGCGGGCTGGTGTTCAGCCAGATCCTGACTCTCTACACCACGCCTGTGGTTTACCTTTATCTCGACAAACTGCGCCATCGCTTCAACCGCTGGCGCGGCGTGCGCACTGATGCTGCCCTGGAAACTCCGCTATGACCGACCGCTCGCTTTTCAATCTTGTCGCACCGTTGGCGACCGCCCGTGGCTCGCGGCTGCTGAGCCTGACGCTGTGCGTGGCGATGCTCAGCGCCTGCGCCATCGGCCCGGATTACCAGCGCCCAGCAGCCGTGGCGCCCGTGCAGTACAAGGAGGCTGAGGGTTGGCGCCAGGCCAATCCCAGCGACGCATTGGCCCGGGGTGCCTGGTGGGAGTTGTACGGCGATGCCCGGCTCAATGGCCTGGTGGAGCAACTCAACACCTCCAACCAGACCGTGGCCCAGGCCGAAGCCCAGTACCGTCAGGCCCAGGCCTTGGTTCGCAGTGCCCGGGGCGCATTTTTCCCCACCGTGGACCTGACCGTTGGTAAGAACCGCTCCAGCCAGGGCACCGGCAGCAGCAATTCGAGCCTGAGCAGTTCGGCCAGCGGCATCCGCGACACCTACAGCGCCCAGGCCGGTGTCAGTTGGGAGGCGGACGTCTGGGGTAAGTTGCGTCGCACCCTGCAAGCCAATGAAGCCAGCGCTGAAGCCAGCTTCGCCGATCTCGCCGCCATGCGCCTGAGCCAACAATCGGAACTGGTGCAAAACTACCTGCAATTACGGGTGATCGATGAGCAGAAGCGCTTGTTGCAGACCACCGTGGACAACTATCAGCGTTCGCTGAAAATGACCGAAAACCAGTACCGCGCGGGCGTATCTGGCAGGGATGCGGTGGCTCAAGCGCAGAACCAGCTCAAGACCACCCAGGCCGACTTGATCGACCTGATCTGGCAACGGGCCCAATTCGAAAACGCCATCGCTGTGCTGATCGGTCTGCCGCCGGCCGAATTCAACCTGGCAGAAACCCAGAACATCCCGGCGCTTCCACAAATCCCCGTGGCGCTGCCCTCGCAGTTGCTTGAGCGCCGGCCGGACATCGCCTCCGCAGAACGCTCGGTGATGGCCGCCAACGCCAATATCGGCGTGGCCAAGGCTGCCTATTACCCGGACCTGACCCTGAGTTTGAGCGGCGGTTACAGCAGCAGTACCTACGATAACTGGGTGAGTGTGCCAAACCGCTTCTGGTCGGTGGGACCGCAACTGGCGATGACGCTGTTCGATGGCGGCCAGCGTTCGGCGGAAGTCGACCGCACCATCGCGGCCTACGACCAGACGGTCGCCACCTATCGCCAGACGGTGCTCGACGGTTTTCGCGAAGTGGAAAACTACATGATCCAACTCAAAGTCCTCGAGGACGAAGCCCGCGTGCGCCAAGAGGCCCTGGACGCCGCCCGCGAATCCTTGCGTCTGACCCAGAACCAGTACCGGGCGGGGCTGATTGCCTATCTGGATGTCGTCACGGTCCAGGCCACCGCGCTGAGTAACGAACGCAGTGTGCTGACTTTGCAACAGAGCCGGTTGATCGCGAGTGTGCAGCTGATCGCCGCGTTGGGCGGTGGGTGGGATGGGCAGATGCAGGCGAGCGAGAAACCCTGATCGAAGGTGACCCCTGTGGCGAGGGGATTTATCCCCGCTGGGCTGCGCAGCAGCCCCTAAATACTTCTGTCGCTGCTGTGTGCCAGGCACGATGCAGGGGCCGCTTCGCGCCCCAGCGGGGATAAATCCCCTTGCCACAGGGTTGATCTTCATAGCTGGTGGTCAGTCCCGCTTTTGGCCGATGCACTGTCTACGACCCGGTGCGTGGACTTGTTATAGTTCAGGCCTCTTTTTCAGCCGGTAAAGGATCACTGCCATGTCGCAATACCAAGCGTTCGCCGTCGAGCTTGCAGACAATATCGCCCATGTGCAGATCAATCGACCGGACAAGATCAATGCAATGAACGCCGCGTTCTGGAGCGAGATCGTCGAAATCTTCCAATGGATCGACGACACCGACGAAGCGCGGGTGGTGGTATTGAGCGGGGCCGGCAAGCACTTCTCCTCGGGCATCGACCTGATGATGCTGGCCGCCGTGGCCAACGACCTGGGCAAGGACGTGGGTCGCAATGCACGCCTGTTGCGCCGCAAGATCCTGCAGTTGCAAGCCTCGTTCAATGCCGTGGACAACTGCCGCAAACCGGTGCTTGCGGCCATTCAAGGCTATTGCCTGGGCGGTGCCATTGACCTGATCGCCGCGTGCGACATGCGTTATGCCGCCGAGGACGCGCAGTTCTCCATCAAGGAAATCGATATCGGCATGGCGGCCGATGTTGGCACATTGCAACGCTTGCCCCGGATCATCGGGGACGGCATGCTGCGTGAACTCGCTTATACGGGGCGCACTTTTGGTGCCGACGAGGCGCGCAGCATCGGCCTGGTCAATCGTGTCTACAGTGATACCGCCAGCCTGCTTGACGGTGTGATGGGCATCGCGCGGGAAATCGCCGCCAAGTCGCCGATCGCCGTGACCGGTACCAAGGAAATGATCAGCTACATGCGCGACCACCGCATCGACGACGGGCTGGAATACGTCGCCACCTGGAACGCCGCCATGCTGCAATCGACCGACCTGCGCGTGGCCATGGCCGCCCATATGAGCAAACAGAAACCTGAATTTCTGGATTGATTGATCATGATTTCACGCTGGACCACCGCAGTACTCGATACCGATCTCCCGGGGGGCTGGGCCGTGGCCCGCAGCCCGGAAGGCTTTCTGTTCGATGACAACGGCGCGCTGTTTCCCCGCGACTGGCTCAAGCGCCAGGACCTGTCGATCCTCGCCGAGCATGGCATTGGCCACCTGGATGGCGAGCCGGTCTATCTGCTGGAACTGCACAGCTCACAGGACGTCCCCGGTTGCAACTGGAAGGGCCTGCGGGCCTTCATGCTCGAGGATGACCACACGCTGTACAAGGTCCTGGGCTATGCCGCGCAGATCGGCACCTGGGCTCGGGAGTGCCGTTTCTGTGGCAGCTGTGGCAAACGCATGAGCCAGATTGCCCGGGAACGGGCGATGTATTGCGATGCCTGTGACTTGCGGCATTACCCGCGGATTTCGCCGAGTATGATCGTGCTGATCACCCGTGGCGATGAAGTCCTGCTGGCCCGTTCGCCTCGCTTCGTCACGGGGGTCTACAGCACGCTGGCCGGGTTCGCCGAGCCAGGTGAGTCGGCCGAGGATTGCCTGATTCGTGAGGTGCGCGAAGAAGTCAGCATCGAGGTGAAGAACATTCAGTACGTCGGCAGTCAGTGCTGGCCGTTTCCCCATTCGATGATGCTGGGCTTCCACGCCGAATATGCCGGTGGCGACATCGTCAGGCAGGAAGATGAGATCGAGGATGCCCAGTGGTTCAACGTGCACAACCTGCCGCCGCTGCCGGCCTCGCGCTCCATTGCCCGCTACCTGATCGACCTCTATGTGGCGCGGCGCTTAGGCCACGCTGAACCAGTGCTGCCAGGCTAGACGCACGGTCAAGCCCAGTACCACGGTGATGAATACTGGTCGGATGAACTTCGCGCCGCCGCTGATGGCGGTGCGAGCGCCGAAGAACGCCCCCACCATCACCGACAGGCCCATACTCAGGCCGATGATCCAGTCCACTTGCCCCGAAAAAATGAACACCGACAGCGCCGCGATGTTGCTGACGAAATTCATGCTGCGGGCCACACCACTGGCCTTGACCAGATCGATGGGATAGAGCAGCAGGCTGCTGACCGTCCAGAACGCACCCGTCCCAGGACCGGCCACGCCGTCGTAAAAGCCCAGGCTGAAACCCTGGGGCGCTTGCCAGGTCTTCTTGATCGGCGCATTGCTGTCTAGCGGCGCCTTGGGCGTGCCACCGAACAACAGGTACAGGCCGCAGGCGAAAACAATCACCGGCAGCATCTTGTTCAGCCACTCGGCGGGCAGGTAATGGGCGACGATCGCGCCAACCAGGGCACCGATCAACGTGCCAACGAGGGCATGGGTCCACTGCCTTGGATGGAACAGCTTGCGCTTGTAGAACGTGAAACTGGCCGTGGCCGAACCGAAGGTCGAGCTGAGCTTGTTGGTGCCCAGGACCAGATGGGGAGGCAAGCCGGCGGTCAGCAGGGCCGGGGTGGTCAACAGGCCACCTCCACCGGCAATGGCATCGATGAAACCGGCAATGAAAGCGACGAGGATAAGGATAGCGAGGGTGGTAAGGTCAACGCTGAGTTCGAAGGGCATGAAATGGGCTTATTTGGCAGGGCGCAGGTGGCTGCAGGGAAGGCCGGTATGTTACCCATAAATGGGGCAGGGCTGCGACTCCTCCGGGGTCCCTGACGTTCTCCATGGCGAGGGGGCTGGCTTTGCAGGGTTGCGACGCAGCCCCAGAAGCCTTGCACCCCCCTGTGGTTGTCGGGCGGAAGCTGGCCTTTGGACGAATTTTTTTTGAAATCAAGGGGTTGTCAGCCTAGGCAAATGAGTACATAATTGCGCCCATCGAACGCACTGGGACGTAAAAAATCTCAATGTTTTCAAGGAGATAGAGCTTCGTAAGCGTCTTGTTTCCTGATCAGGTTTGTACGCGGTTGATGTGGCTTTCTTGCATCAAACGTCTTGAGGCCGAATAGCAAAATGGTTATGCAGTGGATTGCAAATCCACCTACGCCGGTTCGATTCCGACTTCGGCCTCCACTTTAAAACAGCTCCGTAGATCCATGATTTACGGAGCTTTTTTATTTTTGGAGCAATGACAGTTTTTGTCTTGAAAAGGACAGAAGCAACCTTGCTTCGCCGGGAAGGGATGTATATATTCCCCCTCTTGCTGCAGCAGCCTCGACTGGACCTCTGCTCCCCGCCGATGTCCATAGGCTTGAACGCGCTACCGCCCGAATGGCGAAACTGGTAGACGCATGGGACTTAAAATCCCCCGCTCGTAAGGGCGTGCCGGTTCGATTCCGGCTTCGGGCACCATCTAAAATCAAGGGTTTGCGAGCGAAAGCTGATGCAAACCCTTGTTCGTTTCTGGTCCGCTATTTTGGAGCTTTGCTCGCAAATCGCGCATCTGAAAGTCAGCCTTCGCGACTCCGACCGCCTTCCGGGCTTAAGCCCCGTCGGGGGCGATGGCTGGCGTATTGGCGTTTTATTCGGGAATGGTCTATTTCTTGATAGCTGGCATTAAGCTTGGATAAGGAAACTGATCTATTAATCTAGGTGTCTCGGTCTTTTAAGAGTCAAATCACTCAGTCTGTGCGGGTGGTTCATTTTAGCGTTGGACGCTGCGTGTAACTTAAATGGAGTTTTCTATGAAATTAATAGGGTTTCACGCTACTAGATCTGGGCATAGGGCATCCTTAACAAGCGGTCTAAAAGTCATGCCTGGGGCTTGGGATCATGCATCAGGAGGGGAGTTGGGAAGTGGTTTTTATGTAATAAGATCTTTTAAAAAAACACCGGCTCTTTATACTTATGGGTATGGGATTGCTTCTGCTGTTGTTCCTCCGGAGGGTGTTGATATATGGTCTGTATATTGTGCTCAGGAATTGGTCGATATGGAGAGCTTTGCGGTTCCGGAGGCTCAGCAGTGGCAGAACATACCTGCAGACTATTGCAATAATTATGATTGGCTGTCGAATGCTAGTGAAAACCCAGCTGTGCAGATTAAATTTAACCCTAGAGCTTATAGGTATCTAAAGATTGAGCTCACTCAGGTGTTAACTTTTCAACAGGCTGAGGATTTAGTGTTCGGTCCATGATTGATTTTGATGCGCGAGGCTTCGCGGTTACAGGTGATCTCAAGTGTGCGAGACATGTTTTCGGTTATCACGTATTCGTTTCGCGGCGGCGCGACTAGCGGAAGGGCAGCATCCAGGCCCAGGCCGTTCTGGGGGAGCAATGGCTGCATTTATTTTCATTTCTCCCGCAGGCAAGATGAGTTCATGTGATTTCATTGAGTTCTGATAGGGTGGGTGGGGGCGCAACATAGACTCGCTTGTAAGTGTAGTAAGGCGCCCTTTGCAATGTATTCTGTAGATCTGTTACGCCTTGGGCGGCTTTATCGAGTTCAATGATTTTCCCCTCTCCGCACGTTAAGGCGAAGTGCTCGCCGGTATCGCCAAACATTATGATTAGCGCCCGTTCCTCAGCCCTGTATCTGTTAGGCATGAACGGAGTGCCTTTACGACTCATATACCAGGCGAGCTTGCTAAAGCCTGAATCTTCATTTCCGGTTCCGGCTGTTTTTGTGATTGCTTTTACTATGTAATTTTTATTCCATAGGCCTGCATAGTATCCTGAAACAAGCAGTGACTCCCAACAGTTCATTGAAGTGGGTGGACGTTGGGTGGGGAGTGTGGGTTCGCTTTCCGATAAGGTCTCAGGCCCCTTTAGCCATGGATACAAAGGGATTCTGTTTTTCATGCCTGTTGGCAGATTAAGTACTAGCTGCACTCCCCATTTGGCATGGGTTGTCAATGTTTTCATTTCCGAAATCCACTTTTCTTTTTGTGCAAGATCCAGTGTCATTGGCATCGTTGAGGTCCCTCGGCGCGATGGGCGAATGAGTTGATTTATTTAAGAGTGCGAAGAAACTGTAGCTAAGAAATTAATCTTTTGTGGTTGTTGAGCTAATTATTCTTTCCGAAGTGAGGATGGCAGGGCGTGATTCCCAGTCCGCTTTTGTAGGCGTTGCTCGGTCACCACCAAGCGGCGTTCACAACCTGCGCCGAAATGCCTCGAGAATCTCCCGCGTGCCCTTTTTCATTTGCAGTTGCGCGATGGCGTCCAGCGGATGCCAGAGGCAGTCGCTGATTTCGTTCTGTGGCCGGGCTGTCTTTGAATCGGTGACTGCGGCTTCGAACACGTGGTGTTCGGTTTCACCGTCGCTGATGCGCATCAGATAAAGCAGGTTATGCGCGTCCAGCCCGGTCTCTTCGGTCAACTCGCGCAGGGCCGCCCCGGCATGGGTTTCACCGCGCTCCACGGTCCCACCAGGCAATGTCCAGCGGCTGTTGGCCTTGCGCACGAGTAAGATGTGGCGATCTTCCTCGCAGATGACGGTCGCTCGAATTTTCATGGCCTTGCTCAATCAGTGGCTGTCATTAAAATGAAATATAACTGCAATATTTGAGCCCGATGTCATACGGGCTGTCCACTACGGTTTTTACCGGGCGCCTCTCTGTACGACCGCGGCAATCGGCGAAAGACTGAACTTCATTTCATTCCCGCACTCGCTATCTGTCTGGACTGGGCATTAGACCGATCATCGCCTCGACTGAATCAGCTTGGAAAAAACGTATCCATGTTGGGTGGATAGCCAACCTCGGTTAGAGGGGAAGTGAGAAAGACATGACCACCGTTGAAGACTTCAAAATCAAATCCCACGAGCTTCTCGTGGAGCTGGACGCGGCCACGTCAGAAATGATGGCGCTCGTCGACGCACATCAAACGAGCGGGGTGAGTTGGGAGCAAGCCGTCCAGCGCCAGCATGACGCTTATGAACGGTGGGTCGCCTATCTGAATGAGCGGGGTTAGATGAAATTCCGGGTGTGGGGGAGGCGATGGCAGATTCTTTGAACGGACCGTCAGGGGGTATGCCTAAACCATAGACCTTAAGAGGATTGGACCATGTCTGAACTAGCCAGCTATTTCTGGATCGGCGTTGTGGTGCTTTTGCTGCTTGTGGATCTGTGGGCGATCATCAGTGTGTTTCGCAGTGACAAGACGGTCGGGACCAAAGCGGGCTGGGCGCTGCTGCTGATCATCTTGCCTGTGGTGGGCCTGGTCATCTGGGGCGTGGCCGGCCCTCGCGGTGTGAAGGAAGGCCCGTCGTCGCCAGAGCACAGCAAAGGCTAGGGAAGGGCCTTGACCGTTCATTGATTTTTCCAGCGCCCACCGGTGGTTTCGCAGTCTTTCTGTGCTTGCGCCAATAGTTCGGCGTCGTAGTAGTACCAGGTAACTTGCGCGTCGTCGGGAATGTTCGCCGACCCGCCGCTGCGGTCCTTGCTAGTTGAGCGTGGGTTGGCCAGGGCTTCCTGAGTCAGTCGAGCCTGGCATGTCGCCACATACCCCTCGGCGCAGCGTTCAACGGGGTTCTTCTGCGTACTCAGCGCACCTTTGCTTTCGTTGCTGCACGACCAGCCAATCGCCTCGGCTGGCACGCCTTTGTATTCGTAACAACTATGGGTTTCAATCTTCGGTATCGCTTGGCTCTGGGACCGAGTGATTACATCGCAGCCTTGCGCCATGGCGACGGCAGGGCTGGCACAGGCTATCAGCAGCAGGACTCTGGCGTACATGGTGTTCTCCCTCTAGCGGCTTTGCTCCGATACATATCAATATCGAGGCGCAAAGAACGCCCGCGTTCCATCGGTTTTCCAACCGGTAGAGCTTGAGGAAGAACCTGTGCAGCGCAATGCGTTAGCGGAACTTGGGCAATGGTCGCTCGGCGGGCTTGAGAGACGTCAGCGCGCTCTGGATAGAGGGGGCGTCTTTTTCGATGTCATTGAGACGATCCCGGATGCGCACGGCGGTAGGATGCCCGCCCTGATGATCGACCCAGTCAGCGATTTCCTTGCAGGCTGCCGCCAATCGTGCCTGACGCGATTCCAGCAAGGTGAGCACGGTGGTGATGGACTCTTTTTCAGACATGTCGCACCTCCATTGAGTGTGTATAGGGCACCACAAAACCCGCCAGCAGCGGGTTGTACCGATAATTAAGCGTAGTTGAGTTATTTCGGGTCAGGCGAAGAAAACGGCGCCCGGCCGGACGGCCGGTGCGCCGAAGAGGGGTTGCGGACTCAGCCTGACTCCTTTACCCAGGCCGGCGCGACACTGGCTCGCCAGCGCACGTCGGTAATACCGTATTTTTCTGCCAGTGGTTTTGACACCCGCTTGACCTTTTCCCTCCCGAATTTGGGGATGCGCCCGACACCCGCATCGCAACTGGCCCAATGCCAAGCTTCGGAATTGTTCATCACTTCGGCACGAATGATGAATGACTTGGGCTCGCCATGGAGCATGTAGTCGATGATGTAAAGCGATGGCCCGCCCATAAATCCTCCCTAATTAGTTCTATACGGATGGATGCAGAGGCGTGCGGAAAATTCCATCGGATCTCCAGACGGTCAAAAATAAGCGGGGCGGCGAGGCTCGCGGTCGGGAACCAAACCCGGTTAACCTTCTCCAAGCTGGGCTTGGGGCACCAAGGGCCATGGATCGTAGGCGAGTCAGTGCGATCACCATAAAAGGCACACAATGAAAATCTTCGCCAGGGTGCTGTCTCTCGTAGCCCTTGCCAGCGTTTTGCTGGGGTGCATTAGCGCTCCCATCGAACTGACTGCGCAGACCGAACAACGCCTTCGCACGCAACCGCCGATCCGCTTTCTGCTGACGTTCGATGACGGGCCCAGCGCATCGTCTTTCTGGAACCCGAGCATGAGCGTGCTCGATGCCTTGGCGCAAAATCCGGTGCAGCCGGGGATCAAAGCGGTATTTTTCGTGCAGACTCGAGCGTCGCGGGCCGGTGGCAGTGATATCGGCCGTTCGGTGATGCGTCGTGAACAGCAAGAAGGGCATGTGCTGGGCTTTCATACCGCGACCTCCGGGCACAGCAATCACCGGTTCCTCAGCCCTGATGAACTGGAACAGTCGCTGCTCAAGGGGAGCGCCGACATTGCCGCCATCACGGGGGCAGCTCCTGGCCTGGTGAGGCCGCCGTTCTGGAGCTACGACACCCGTACCTTCGCGGCCTACCGACGTCATGGCCTGCACATGTTGCTCACCGATCTGAGCGCCAATGACGGCAAAGTCTGGGGCATCACGGCCAGTCCGAGACGGCGAATCAACCTCATACGTCAGCTCAGCGAAGTGCGCGAACGTATCGCCATCGGACAGATACCTGCCGTTGATGGGGTCATTCCGGTGGTGGTGACCTTTCATGATCTCAATCGCTACACCGCACGACACGCCCGGGAATACCTGCAGATTCTGCTCGACGCTGCCCAGGCGACTGGGGTGAAGATCGACACCAAGCCATTTTATGACGATCGTCAGGCGCTTGAGCGAGCAGCGCTTGCTCGCACCGTCAAAGACGGCACCGAGCCGGTGCAACTGCCTGGGTTGTGGAACAGACTGTGGGGTTCGGGCTCACCCTGATGGGCATGTCGCTCCCGGAATTACGACGTCCGGTTGATGCCCTGGTGCCAACTGAGTGTAAGGTAAAGGGCGTATCTCGGGTTTATCTAGCAGGAGGTAACTATGAGTGCTGCGACGCTAACGAAAGTGCACATCAACGGTTATGACGTACTCAGTGTGAACAGCGGCCCATGGAGGGTCTGCACCCAGGTGGACCGGCTTGGCTCCTTTGCTTCCCGTGAGGAAGCGCTGGCTTACGCGGCGGCGTTGCCGGTGCGCAGAAACCGAAGCGATCGATCGGTTAACACTAAATAGCCCCGCCCAGACGGTCGTGTTCGCAGGTCAGAGTTGGCTGCACGCGCGCAACCCAGAAGGATGCTGCGCACGCAGCCAACTCGCTCCAGTGGTTCAGGTATTGGCCAGTTCCAGCGGGATCTCCAGGGTGAACAAGGCCCCTTGACCAGGCCCATCGCTCTGGGCGTAGAGACGGCCATTCATTTCAACTGCGGCCAGAGCACAGCTGTGCAAGCCGAATCCATGGCCGTCCTTGCGGGTCGTGAACCCGTGGTTGAAGATTCGAGCTTGGTTCTGCGGCGCGATACCCTCGCCTCGATCCTTGACGCTGAGGCGTAACGTGCTCTCAGCGACGATCTGGATCCCCAGCGTCATTTCCCGCGGATGCCCGGAAACATTCGACATCGCGAATTTGGCGTTGCTGATCAGGTTGATCAGAATCAGCAGCAACCGGTGCTTGTCTCCCAGGATGGTGGGGATGTCCTGAAAATCCTTGATGACCGTGACATGGTGCCGGCTCAGCGCGCCTGAGTTCATGCGTAACGCATCTTCGAACAGATCCTGACATTGAGCGGCTCGATCAGTCTCGCGGCGCCAGCGTAGGTTTGTTGGGTGGCGACGATTTCCTTGATGTGGTCAATGCTCTTGGTCAGTTGTGCCAGCTCGTCAATGAGCAGTCCCTGTTCGGCATTGATGGACTCGACCAGCTCATTGAAATAGCGAGGCAACAATTTGCCTTTTTCATCCAGGGTGATGAAACGGCCCAAATCCTCAGCATGTTCATTCATCATTTTTACCGCTTTGCCCAGACCGAGCGTCTTGCTGTTTTTCAACTTGCGGGTCACCAGGTCCGCCGAAATATTCACGCTGTTGAGAACGTTCCCCACGTTATGCAACACGTTTGTCGCGATCTCGGCCATTCCCGCCATTCGCGCCGCCTCCACCAGCTCACGTTCGGCCTGCATCAACTCGCGAGTGCGATCTTCCACCCGTTCTTCCAGCCGTTCGTTGGAGGATTGCAGTTCCTGGTTAATCTGAGTGATGAGCGCGGAGCTGCGAACCAACCGCGCGACAAGGTAGACCATCAAAATCGCCATGAGGCCGGCGCTCACAGCCAGATAGATATGATATTGGCGCTCGGTTGCGGCGGTCCTGCGTTGGGTTTCGTTCAACAGCTCGTTAATACTGTCCAGCTCTTGGGCGACCGGGATAACACTGATGCGGTCAATAAGGTCATTGACGATCGGTTGTTCCTGGATAATGGATTCAATATGTTGTGTCAGCGTGGTAAAGGACGGCAGGTAGGACGGGGGCAGTAGGGCGATGTATTGCTCCAGCGCATTGAGTTGGCTCTTTACCTCTTCCGCCTTGTCCGATGTGACATAAAGGGCGTATTCAAGGGTTGTCAAAGTCAGGTCAAGGACACTGGATGCAACTTCCCGGCGGTTTATCGGACTGTCGGTGCCCATTGCTCTGAGCCGTGTCTGGATGTCGTCCTCGGCAAGTGGCAGCGCATCCAGAGCGGCGCGTAAGTGGGTGTTGTGTTGCTGGAACTGCTCCACCAGCAGGCTTTTGTTCTTTACCGCCTCCACATAGCCTTGGCGCCTGGACGCCCAAAGGGCCGCCAAAGGGCCGGAATTATTGAGCTGCTCCAACTGCTCCCATCGACTGGCCGCTTCAGGTGGCGGGGTCAGCGACAGGTTGTTGTTGATGCCGATCTTCTTTCGCAGGATTTTGACGTTCCAGTTGGCGTCGGCCTGTTTGAGTTGCCGGATGAAATCCCGGGATTCGAAATAGGTGGAGGCGTCGTAGGTGTAGGATTTGATTAAAAAGAATATCGAGGCCGAGAAAGCCACCAGCGCGACGGCCAATAAAGCAGGCCATTTATATTTTTTGATGAGGTGGGTCACGCGATCCTCCCGTCAAGGTTCTTGAGCGGGGAGATCGGTGAGTTCCCAAGGTAAGGCAGGCCTGCGCCGGATGGGCCGATGGGTGAAGTGTTTGTTGGGTGTTGTACAGGTTGCGTGGGTCTGCTTTTGCCTGGGTGCACGTCGAGCTCCCTGCTAACGATGGCGTGGTACGTCAATGACGTGAGTGTAGCTAACGAGGCGGGGCGATGTGGGAGGCTGGAGGCGGGTGCAGATTAAGTCAGCCGTCACAGGGGCGGCCGACTTTCAGCACGGTCTATCACAGCGGTCACAGCTCAGGAGTGAACCGGATAATCCACATATCCACGTTGATCGCCACCAAAGAAAGTGCTCGGATCCGGCGTATTGAGTGACAACCCTTCGCGAATTCGCCGCGGCAGATCTGGATTGGCCAGAAACGGCCTGCCGAACGCGATGATGTCCGCGCGGCCGTCGATCAGCGCCTGTTCCGCCGTCGCGGGATCGTAGCCGCCGGCGATCATCAGTACGCCGTCCCAGGCTGCACGCAACTGACCGATAATGGCATCCCAGCGCGGATCGAAGTTCTCATCTTTTACAGTGCCGACGACGGCGGGCTCGACGAGGTGCAGATAGGCCAGGTTCCAGTGGTTCAACGAGCGCACGATATGGCCGAATGTAGCCTCAGGGGTTTCATCGCCCATGCCCATGAAGCGCCCCATGGGTGTCAGACGCACACCCACGCGTTCTTGACCGACCTCGTCGACTACGGCAGACACCACTTCCAGTAACAGACGAGCACGATTTTCCAGACTGCCGCCGTAACGGTCAGTGCGCTGGTTACTGTTACTGTTGATAAATTGATCCAGCAGATAACCATTGCCCGCGTGAATTTCCACACCATCCATCCCGGCGTTCATCGCATTGCGTGCAGCCTTGCGGTAGTCGCTGATAATGCCGGCGAGCTCTGAGGTTTGCAGCGCTCGGGGCACCGGCACATCACCCCAGACGCCTTGACCATCGGTATCGACGATGAACGTCTTGCCAGGTACGGGTAATGCACTCGGGGCAACCGGCAGCGCGTAGTCAGGCTGAAAACTGGGATGCGATACGCGGCCCACATGCCAGAGTTGCATGAAGATCAAACCGCCCGCCTCATGCACGGCGTTGCTGACTGCGCCCCAGGCTTGCACCTGTTCATCGCTGTAGATGCCCGGCGTCCAGGCATAACCCTGGCCCTGTCGGGATATTTGCGTCGCCTCGGTAATGATCAAGGCGGCGCTTGCACGTTGGCGGTAGTACTCGGCATTCATGGCTGTCGGAATGTCGCCCGGTTGCCCGGCGCGAGAGCGTGTCAGCGGTGCCATCGCCACTCGGTGGGCAAGTGTGTACGGACCTAATGCGATGGGACGAAACAGATGTGGCGTCATGGTGTTCTCCAATAATCGAAAAGTGCAGGCAGGTTGGGTTCAGGACGGCTGTTGCGAGCGAGTCAGGGGAAGGTTCAACCAGCGCCGCCCTGTGGCATTTGCGACGGCATTGCCGATGGCCGCGGCCATTGGTCCCTGGACGATTTCGGCGGCGCCGAGAAACGGTTGTCCCGGTTGATCGAGCAGATGAACGTCGACCTTTTTGGGCACTTGCGAAAAGCGCAGGATCGGATAACCACCCCAGTCGTAGCTGCGAATGCCTCCGGGGTCATAGGCGACTTTTTCATACAACGTCCAACTGGTTGACTGGACGACCCCCCCTTCCACTTGGTTGCGCAGGCCGTCGGGATTGACGATCTGCCCAACGTCCACGGCTGTGACGACGTGATCGATCTGCACTTCGCCAGTCTGGGGGTGCACCTGAAGGCGCACCGCGATGGCGCAATACCCCATGATGTTTTTGTAGCGGGCGAATGCGAAACCTATGCCCGCGCCAGGAGCGCTGCTTCTTTGCGGCCAGGCAATGGCATCGCGAACTTGCTCCACCACGGCCCGCGCCCTGGGATCGGTCAGATGGGCAAGGCGCAAGGCAACTGGATCGACTTCGGCCTTGATGGCCAGCTCATCCATGCAGGCTTCGATTGCGAAAATGTTGATGTGCGCGCCGAGTGAACGCATGGCCGATGTGCGAAATGGCATCTCGGTGATGAAGTTCATGTCGATGCGCGTCGAGCCCAATGTGTACAGGGGCACCGCGTTGCGATCGCCGTCGCCTTCGGGTTGTGCGATAGGCACCGAAGGTGCAGAAATGAAGGGGCGGGCCAGCAGCCGCGCCGGCAGCAAGCGTCCGGCGTTGACGATGCGTTCGTTATGAGGCGTAGTCCATAGCTCGCAGTTCCAGTCCTGCAGTCGACCCTGCGTATCAAGGTTGGCCTGGACCTCGGTAATCATCGCCGAACTGTAGGGCTCCCAGAGATTTTCCTGTTCGCGCATCCACTGCACCCGGACCGGGGTGCCCGGTAGTCGCATGGCAATCAACGCCGCGTCGGCCGCCGCATCGTCCGCGCCGTTGTGACCATAGCAACCCGAGCCTTCAGTATGGATACAGCGAACGCGCTCGGGTGGCAGTCCTGTCATTTCGGCAATCCCGGCGCGCAGGGGGTACACACCCTGAGTGTGGGTCCAGACCGTGAGGGTGCCGTCCTTGAGCCAGGCCACGGCGCATGACGGGCCGATGGAGCCGTGCATCAGATACTGTTTGGTTACGCGCGCGCGGTAGCTTTGGTGGGGCGCGTCTTGCGGGGTACCTTCATGACTGATTGGATAACGGCGTGAGGGGAGCCGTTCGAGCAAGGTATGGATCGATCCAGACTCGGGGATTGCCTGCCCGCCACTCCAATAGGCCGACTCGTATCCGCTGCGCATGGCCTTGATCGCTTGCCATTCATCAAGCGCCACCACGGCTAGATAATTACCATCGCGAATCACCTGCACAACCCCGGGCAGCATCTTGATCGATTTCGCATCGAAGACCTCCAGCCTGCTGCCGGGACGAGGCGGGCGGATGACTCGCGCATGCACCATGCCTGGCAGACGAATGTCTTGAACGAACGCGGCACCGCCACTGACTTTGGCCGCAATATCCAGCCTTTGCAGCGAATGGCCGATCAGCTTGAATTGCCTCGCCGGCATGACTGGCGATTCGGCCTTGGCGTAGAGGTGCAGATCGACACTCTTGACGGCGTCGGCATAGCTCATTCGCTGCCCGGCGGGGCCGAGAATGATGCCTTGCTCGGTGGTCAGCAGTGCCGGCAACACCTCCCAGCTACGCCCGGCCGACTCCAGCAGCAACTCACGCACCTGTGCCGCCGCGTTGTACAGCGCGGTCCCACTGTCGAAAATACTGTGGCTACCGGCGGTGTAGCCTTCGTTCGGTGTCAGAGCCGTATCGGCGGTCAGCAAATTGATCGCCGCCGGGGAGACTTCCAGGCGTTCCGCGGCTATTTGCAATAGGGCTGTCTTGACGCCGGTGCCCAACTCAACCTTGCCGGTGTAGACGGTGATGCCCTCTGCGCCGACCCGAATCCAGGCATCGAGATAGGGGTTGGTGCGCAGGCTGCCGGGCAGGTCCGGCGCCCGCACTACCGTGCCAAGCGTATCAACTTCAGTGTCTGCCCATGCGCGTCGGGCCATCGGCGCCAGGGTGAATGCCATCAACAAGGCGCCGCCCTTCAAGAAGGCGCGGCGACTGTGAGCCATCTCTTTAACCTGCGTCATAGCGAACTCCGGTTTTGCCTGGCTACAAGGCTGATCGCGTCGATAATTCGCAGGTGGGTTCCGCACCGACACAGGTTGCCTGCCATGTACTGGCGTATGGTCTGTTCGTCCGGGCACGGATTGCTTTCCAGCAATGCCTGGGCGCGCATCAACATACCGGCGATGCAGTAGCCGCACTGGGCCGCCTGTTTATCGATGAACGCCTTCTGTAAAGGGCCGGGGCGCTCGACGGTGCCGAGGCTTTCAACCGTTCGAACCTGTTTGCCGTCAAGGCCTGCGCAGGGTGTCACGCAGGAAAACACCGGCTTGTCATCGACAATGACGGTACAGGCTCCGCATTGGCCCAAGCCGCACCCGTACTTGGCGCCATTGAGCCCCAGGTGATTGCGCAGCGCGTAGAGCAGCGGCATGTCAGGTTCCAGCTCCAGTGTCTGGGGCGAGCCGTTGACATTGAGAGTGACTAGGGTCATTTCGTCTCCTGGCGTATCGCTTCAAGGGTGGCAGAAAGGTCCGTCCAGGGTTGGTCGGGACTGGCCTGGTGGCGCAGGTATGACGCCAGGGCTGAGAGTTGGGCGTTGTCGAGGCTGGCGGCAAACGGCGGCATCACCGGGCCCGGCATGCCCGGGGTGGCCGGGATGCCATCGAGTACGGTTTTGAGGAAGTTGCGCGCGCTTGAGGCTTGTAGTGCTGACGTACGATTCAGCGTCGGGCGCCCGTCGATTTCGCGCATTGGTGCCGCCGCACCATGGCAACCGGCACAGGCGCTGGCGAAGAGCAGGGCGCCATTGGCTTGAGCGGTGGGCTCAGCGCTGGCAGCATCGGGATGGATTTCCCTGATCACAGCCCGGCCGGGCAGACTCAGCAAGTACTCGGCAATCGCCTCTGCATCGGCCACCGGCATGCGTGCCAGGCTAAGACTGACCGCACGCATCGGTCCAGCCGCGGTGCCATGCCCCTCCACGACTTCCGCGCGAAGGTAGCGCACCAATTGCTCAGTGCTCCATGCGTTTGCACGACGGGCCATGCCGAGTAGCGAAGGCGCCTGCCAACCCTCCACGGAACCGCCCGCCAGGCTTTCGCCGCTCTTCTGGGCACCGAGTAAGTTCAGCGGTGAATGACACCCTGCGCAGTGGCCGGGCCCTTGGACCAGATAACGCCCGCGATTCCAGGCTTCAGATTGTCGTGCCACTGGCGTGAGTGGCTTTGCGTGCAGGAACAGCAGATTCCAGAATGAAACTAGCGGGCGGATGTTCATCGGGAAGTTCATGTTGTTTTGCATGGCCGGTGAGTTCACGGCAGGGCCGCTCATCAAGTACGCATAGGCGTCAGCGATGTCGTCTGCGGTCATGCGCCGGTAGTGTACGTAGGGAAAGGCCGGGTAAAGGAAGTGGCCATCGCGTGAGATCCCTTCGCGCATCGCCCGTTCGAATGCCGGCAGCGACCATTGACCAATTCCGGTCTGCGGATCCGCAGTGATGTTGGTGCTGTAAAGCGTGCCGAACGGCGTTCTTAGCGGCAGGCCCCCGGCCATGTATTGGCCGCCGGGTCGTGTATGGCACACCGCACAATCGCCTGCCTCGACAACGCGAGCACCGCGTTGCAATTGCGCGGAATCGAAGGTTCGCGGACGTTCGATGGGGGCTATCGCCGGACGCCACATCAGCATCAAGGCCCCGACCGCGCCTACCGAAGCCAGGACCACGGCGCTGATCCATAACGGCCTGGCTCTGGCGAAGTTACCCTTCATGAAAAGGCCCGGTGCCGCAGACGCGCTGTCGTGAGTGATGATGAGTTGGGGGTCATGAACAGCTCCTTGGTCAGCCTGGGAAGGGCGCCGGAGGAGAGACCTCTGCGCCAAGTGCCGAGGGTAAGGAAGGTGTGGCTGTCGGAGTATCCGCGGATCGCGCAATAGCCTGTTGCGCCAAGCGCAAGGCGAGTGCGCGTTGCATATGGCGCATCACTCAATTGCTCATGGGGTGGATTCTGCGGATCGACCGCTGCCTTTAGCCTTGACACCACTTTCCCGAACTCACGAGGTGTCATCATGCTCACGGGTAACCCGGCGGCAACGGCTAAGGCCGAACAATCTGCTTCACTCTCCGGCCTGATGGTCGCGTTCCTGGCGTTTTGCTGCGGCGCGGTCGTTGCCAACCTCTATTACGCTCAGCCAATTGTCGAACTGATCGCGCCGCAGATCGGCCTGTCCAGCGCCAATGCCAGTCTGATTGTTTCGCTCACACAATTTGGTTATGCGTTGGGCCTGCTGTTGCTGGTGCCACTGGCCGACCTGATGGAAAACCGACGCCTTGTCGTGGGTTTTACCCTCGCCGCGAGCGTGACCCTGTTGTGTGCCGGTCTGACGCATTCGCCGTCGATGTTCCTCATATTGTCCTTGCTGATCGGTCTTACCTCAGTGGCGGTGCAGATTCTTGTGCCTCTGGCGGCGCATCTGGCGCCGGAAGCAACGCGGGGGCGCGTTGTGGGCAACATTATGAGCGGGCTGTTACTGGGTATTTTGCTGTCACGTCCGCTGTCGAGCCTGCTGGTGGAAGTGTTCGGCTGGCGCGGGGTGTTTTTCAGCGCCGCGGCACTGATGGCCGTCATTGCGGTGATTATGGCGACTGCGCTACCGCGGCGTGTACCGACTCATCAGGCCACCTATCCGGCATTGATCGGTTCGGTGTTTGCGCTTGCCCGTCGCCATCCGATCCTACGGCAACGTTCGTTGTATCAGGGCTTATTGTTCGCCAGCTTCAGCCTCTTCTGGACTCTCGCGCCCATCGAATTGATGCGTCACCACGCGTTCAGTCAGGCGCAGATCGCGATTTTTGCGCTGGTCGGAGCCGTCGGTGCAGTGGCAGCACCGATTGCCGGGCGCTTGGCCGATGCCGGGCATGGCCGCCGCGGGACATTGGCCGCACTGCTGTTGGCACCCGTCTCGCTATTGATCGCGGCGCTGCCTGGCAGCAGTTACCTCTGGCTGGTGATGTGCGCAGTGCTGCTGGATTTCGCCGTGCAACTGAACATGGTGCTGGGTCAACGAGAGGTGTATGCCATCGACCCGCACAGTCGCGCGCGCCTGAATGCGGTTTACATGACCAGCATCTTCGTGGGCGGTGCCTTGGGCTCGTTGGTGGCGAGCCCACTGTATGAGCATTTCGGCTGGAACCTGTCTGCCGTGACGATGGCATTGTTGCCCGCTCTGGCTTTGCTAATGTTTCTGGGACGCAAGGCAAATGCCTGAGTGCCAGGCGTCGGTGTGAGGCGTGAGGTGCAATCGTACAAGACGGCGCGAGACGAGTGATGCACAATCGTCTGCGTTCCTTTTCGACCGGATTGCACCTATGGACAAGCTGTTGGCATTGAAGATGTTTGTTGAAACCGTGCGTTGCGGTGGTTATTCCTCCGCAGCACGCAAACTCGGCATCTCGACATCTTCGGTGACACGCCAGGTGGCAGGACTCGAAAATGAGTTGGGTGCCAGTCTTCTTAACCGCACGACTCGCAACACCAGCGTTACCGTCGCCGGGCAAACCTATTTCGAGAAGGCCGTCGCCATTCTCGATGCCATTGATCAAGCCGATGCCGTAGTCGCCGACCGTGGCATCGAGGCCCAGGGACGCCTGCGGATCAGCGTCCCGGTGGAGTTTGGTCGACGAATCATCGCGCCGCATCTGGGCCGGTTGCTTGCTCGTCATCCAGGACTGGAAATCAGTGTGTCGTTGAGCGATCAGGTCAGCGACCTGCTGAGCGAACAGATCGATGTGTCGGTGCGTCTCGGATCGTCGGTGGTCAGTGAGGATATCGTCAGCAAACGGGTAGGGGCGTTCCAGCGCTGGGTGGTGGCCAGCCCGGACTATCTGAGTCGTCACGCGACGCCGTCTCATCCCCGTGACTTGCTGGAGCTACAATGCCTGCGCTTCGATTACGGTGGTTCGCACCACCACTGGACGTTCCAGGGCGAGGAAGAAACCATCCAGCTCAACGTCCACGGTCGCCTGCAAAGCAACAACGCCGATATCCTGCGTGAAGCGGCGATCGCCAGCGGCGGGGTGGCCTTGTTGGCCGACTGGCTGGTACGTGACGACGTCGCCTCCGGTCGGCTGATACGGCTGCTGGAACATTATGAAATCAATCCCGGCAGCGCGAGCAGCTGTATCAATGCCCTGTATTTACCCAATCACCGGGGCTCCAGCCGGATCAATGTGTTCATCGATTTTCTTGAGGAGATCCTCGCGCCTGATCGATCGGATAACCGATAGCGCCAACTCAGGTGCGTAGTTTTCTGGCGGGAGAACCAGGGTGGCGCAATAGAATCTGCAGGCGCCAGAAACGACAAAGCCCTGAATAATCAGGGCTTTGTCGTATGAAGATGGCGGAGGCGATGGGATTCGAACTCATGGACCTGTTACAGTCGACGGTTTTCAAGACCGTTGCCTTAAACCACTCGGCCACACCTCCGTATTGCGTTGCGGGCGCCATAATACCCGAATGAAACACACTGTCAAACTCTCTACGTAGCTTGTTACAGAGCGTCTGTTATCATCCTTGCCACTGAATGTTTCAAAACCGGAGGAGTGTCGCCATGCGCGAACAGGATTACGCAGTGAACAACAGCGTGCAGGCTGAGCAGCTAGAGGTTAGCCGCGTCCTGCGCAACACTTATGGCCTGCTGGCACTCACGCTCGCTTTCAGCGGTGTGATGGCCTTCGTTGCACAACAGATGCGCGTCGGCTACCCGAACATCTTCGTGGTGCTGATCGGTTTCTACGGTCTTTTCTTCCTCACCAACAAGCTCCGCGATTCGGCCTGGGGCCTGGTTTCGGCCTTCGCCCTGACCGGCTTCATGGGCTTTCTGCTCGGCCCGATCCTCAACCGCTACCTGGGCATGCAGGGTGGCGCCGAAGTGGTCAGCTCGGCATTCGCCATGACCGCTCTGGTGTTCGGTGGTCTGTCGGCCTACGTGCTGATCTCGCGCAAGGACATGAGTTTCCTGAGCGGCTTCATCACCGCCGGTTTCTTCGTGTTGCTCGGTGCGGTAGTGGCCAGCTTCTTCTTCCAGATCAGCGGCCTGCAACTGGCAATCAGCGCCGGCTTCGTGCTGTTCTCGTCGGTCTGCATCCTGTATCAGACCAGCGCTATCATCCACGGCGGCGAGCGCAACTACATCATGGCGACCATCAGCCTGTATGTATCGATCTACAACCTGTTCGTCAGCCTGTTGCAACTGTTCGGCCTGATGGGTCGCGACGACTGATAACATGCGTGATATGGAAAGCCCGCTTCGGCGGGCTTTTTTTCGTCCCCGATTTTTCGTTATGGCCAATGGCCCGTAAAAAAGCCGCATCGTGATGGCGGCTTTGAATAATTGATCTACAACTATGACAAGGGATTGCATTGCCAGGGGCGGCATGAGGTAAACCGGTCAACCACCGCGCGAAATGTTCGCCACGTTCTCCCCCGATATCGTTCGCATTCGGCTACCCGAGCCAGGTCTGACTGCGCCCGTTTTTCAGGTGCCAAGGAGGTGTACGCGTATCACTGAGTGTTAACCGTGAGCCGGCCGGGCAACGCGCCCTGGCCCAATAACAAGGAAGCCCTGCGCATCAATCAGGAGATCGATGACTTTGGCAGGCGTTGTCCCTATAAGGAGATACCGATGATTCAGTCCCACGCAAAGATCGTTGCACTCATGGCTTTGGCAGGCGGGTTGTCCATGACCAGCGCCAATGCCGGCACCTTCCCTGATTTCGGCTTCGCCCCTCCCAAGAGTGAATATTCCGGCCCTGCGTTCCAGCTCAGCCAGAACTATCCCACCACAGCCCCTGGCGCCGCATCGATGCCGGCGTTCTTCAAGATTCTGCCCACAACGCGCAGCAACGATTTTGAAACCTGGCGAGCCTACATGGAGGGCGTCAAGCAATATTGTCTGGAGGGCAACGCCGAGACCAACTGGAATGTGCAGAAGAACACCGTGCGCCAGTGGTACCACATGCCCTGGCAGCATTACGGGCCAAGCGGGCGTGAAGGCATCCATGGGCTGACCCGAGAGGCGCCCATTCAGCCTAAACAGCTCGCTCACACACAGTTGGAGTCTGGCCAGACTTATGCGGTGGGGATCTATAACGATATCGGTGCCTTTACCATTGGCCAGGTCTGGAAAGATCCGCAGAACCCCGACCCAAGCTTCACTTCAAAGCCCAAGAGCTTCCCCAATGGCACCGTGGTGTGTAAGGCGTTGTATGCGGACATCGATGTCAATTCGGTGCCGTCGTTGGTCAATCCCTTGCTGCTGGATGCCTACACCGCCGTCACGTTTACATCCACTGATCGCGTCGTGAAAAAAGTCGCACTGATCCAGATGGACATTGCCGTGCGTGACACGCGTGTCAGCGAGACCGGTTGGCTCTTTGGGACCTTTCAGTACAACGGCATCGATAAGAGCAAAGGCGACTGGGAAAACCTGGTGCCGGTCGGAATCATGTGGGGGAACGACCCTGAAGTGACCAGCAGCGAGTTCACCAATCCGACCCCGACAGAAACCAAAATCAACCCTGCGTTGAAGCAGACCGCGATCAATGCCAATGCCAAAGAACTGCCGCCGACCCACCTGGGTTGGAACGGACGCCTCAATGGCCCGGTGGACAACCCCCAGGCTTCGTGCCTGAGCTGCCACATGACCGCTGAATACCAGCAACTGGCGATCATGAACCCGACCTTCCAGGCCGATCCGCCGGCGCCGGGCACTGAAGAGTGGATGCAATGGTTCCAGAACATCCCCGCCGGCCAACCCTTTACGCCAGGGACCCAAAGCACGGACTACAGCCTGCAATTGTCCGCGGCCTTGGCCAACTTCTATGACTGGAAATGCAACCACAGTGGCGTCTATGCCGACGGCAAGAATGCTTGCGAAAAAATCGTGCCGCTAAAACTGATGAAAGCGAGCAATGCGCCTCAGGATGAGGTGAAAAAAGTGCAGCGCAGTCCTGAGCTGGAAGACCTCGAGTAGTCTGGATCCCGGCCTCGGATGACACCGAGGCCGGGGCAGGCTCATGCCATGGGCGGCAGTCGCCGCTTGACCGGGGTCTTCTTGACGATGGCGGTGTTGGTTTCTGCCAGAACATTGAGCTTGTCCAGCAACGTGTCCAGTTGTTCCATCGAGCGCACATGCAGGCGGGCGATGAAGCAGTCCTCGCCGGTGACCTTGTCACATTCGGTAAATTCAGCGATGGCCTGGATCTGCCGTTCCACTTCCTGCAACTGCCCCGGTAGCGGGCGAATACGCACAATCGCCTGGAGTTGGTAGCCGAAGCACTTGGGGTCCACTTCAACGGTGTATGCCCTGAGCACGCCGCGCTCTTCGAGCCTGCGAAGGCGCTCGGCGACGCTGGGGGAGGACAGGCCGCTCAAGTTTGCCAGGGCCTTGAGGGAACGTCGGGAGTCCTCCATCAGGGCGCTGATGAGGATCTGGTCGATGTCGTCAGTCATTTTCCACTCCGTTAGGCCAATGTCCGAAGTTGCCTTGATAAAAAAGGTCAAAAGCCAGTTTAGCCTTTTTCCTGCCATGGAGGATCGCCCCTTCGGCTCGGCATACTGTGCCCACTTGCTGAAGGAGCCTGAAGATGGACAAGACCTTACGTCGCGGTTCGCTGGAAATGACCGCCGCCATGTTGATTTCCGGAACCATAGGCTGGTTCGTGCTGATTTCCGGTGTGCCGGTGCTGGACGTGGTGTTCTGGCGCTGCGTGTTCGGTGCGGCGACCTTGCTGCTGATTTGCGCCGGTTTCGGCTTCTTGCGTCCGGGTATCCTGACGCGCACCACCTTCCTGCTGGCGGTGCTCAGTGGCGTGGCGATCGTGGGCAACTGGGTGCTGCTGTTTGCTTCGTACTCCCGCGCCTCGATTGCCATCGGTACAGCGGTGTACAACGTTCAGCCGTTCATGCTGGTGGGGTTGGCAGCGTTGTTGCTGGGGGAAAAAATCACCGCCCAAAAGCTGTTCTGGCTGGCGGTGTCGTTCCTCGGCATGTTGGCCATCGTCAGCGCCCACGGTGAGCAAGGGCAGGGGGGCGGAGATTATCTGACGGGTATCGCTCTGGCGCTGGGCGCTGCCTTGCTGTACGCCATTGCGGCGTTGATCATCAAACATCTGACCGGGACACCGCCGCACTTGATCGCGCTGATCCAGGTCAGCACCGGTGTGTTGCTGTTGGCACCTTGGGCGAACTTTTCGGCGTTGCCTCAGCAGGCTGAGGCCTGGGCTAGCCTGGTAACCCTGGGCATGGTGCATACCGGCGTGATGTACGTGTTGTTATACAGCGCGATTCAACGGCTACCCACCGCAGTGACCGGCGCGTTGTCGTTCATCTACCCGATCGCGGCGATTTTCGTCGACTGGTTCGCCTTCGGTCATCGCCTCGAGTTGCTGCAGTGGCTGGGTGTGGCAGCGATCCTGCTGGCGGCAGCCGGCATGCAGCAGGGCTGGGGCATCAAGGTGCGCCGTCCAGCCCTGCCATAACCCATCCTTCGGCGCGGGTCAGAAGATGTAGTCGGTGGTCAGGAAGTTAGAGTCCCGCCCGCGGATGATGTCGCTGATCAGCGTCTTGTTGCTGTCCTGGAACTTGGTCGCCACCAGCGTGCGGATCGAAAAGGTGCGCAGCGCATCGTGGACCGACAACGTGCCCTCGGCCGAGTTTTTCCGGCCATTGAACGGGAACGTGTCCGGGCCTCGCTGGCATTGGGCGTTGATGTTGATGCGTCCGACCTGGTTGGCGAAGATGTCCACCAGTTTGCCGACTTCGGCCGGGTTGTTGCCGAAGATGCTCAGCTGTTGGCCGAAATCGGACTCAAGCACGTAATCGACCACGGTATTGAGGTCGCGGTACGGCACGATGGGGACGACCGGGCCGAACTGTTCTTCGTGGTAGACCCGCATTGCAGTGTTCACCGGATAGAGCACGGCCGGATAGAAGAACGAGCCGCGGGATTCGCCGCCGTGTTCATTCATCACCTCTGCGCCTTTGGCGACGGCATCGGCCACCAGAGCATGCAGATAATCGACCTTGCCCGCCTCGGGCAGCGGTGTCAGTGCCACGCCGTCTTCCCACGGCATGCCAGGTTTCAGGGCGGCCAGCCTAGCGTTGAATTTCTCGATGAATGCCGGTGCCAGGTCTTCGTGGACAAACAGGATTTTCAGTGCTGTGCAGCGCTGGCCATTGAAGGACAGCGAGCCGGTCAGTGCCTCGCTGACGGCGTTGTCCAGGTCGACGTCCGGCAGCACCAGGCCGGGGTTCTTGGCGTCCAGGCCCAGGGCGGCACGCAAACGGTGCGGGCGCGGATGGAGTTTTTTCAGATCGCTGGCCGCTTTGTTGGTGCCGATGAAGGCAAAGATGTCGATCTTGCCGCTGGCCATCAGCGCGCTGACAGTTTCCCGGCCGCTGCCGTAAATCACATTGATCACACCGGCCGGGAAGCTGTCGCGAAACGCTTCCAGCAGCGGCCGCACCAGCAGTACGCCGAGCTTGGCCGGCTTGAACACCACGGTATTGCCCATGATCAATGCCGGAATCAACGTGGTGAACGTTTCGTTCAGCGGATAGTTGTAGGGTCCCATGCACAAGGCCACGCCCAGCGGCACGCGACGGATCTGCCCGAGCGTATCCTGTTCCAGCTCGAAGCGGCTGGAGCGGCGGTCCAGTTCCTTGAGGGCGTTGATGGTGTCAACGATGTAATCGCAGGTGCGGTCGAATTCTTTTTGGGAGTCCTTGAGGTTCTTGCCGATTTCCCACATCAGCAGTTTGACTACCACCTCGCGTTGCTCACGCATGCGCGCCAGGAAAGCCTCCACATGGCGGATGCGTTCAGCAACGCGCATCGTTGGCCACTGGCCCTGGCCGCGGTCATACGCGCGCACGGCTGCATCCAGGGCGGTGAGTGCGGTCTGAGCATCCAGCAGTGGTGTGCTGCCCAGTATCACTTGCTCGTCCCCCTGCGGGCCTGCTAGGTAGACCGGGCTGCGAACAACTGCCAGCGGCCCTTGCCAGGTTTGCAGCACGCCATCGATCAGGTATTCGCGCTGCTCGATCTGTCCCTCGAGGCGGTAGGCCTGCGGAACATCGGCAGCGCTGGGAAACAGGTTGGCGAAGAGGTTGGCTTGGGTCATGTCGTTACTCCATCAATGAAATGAGCCATGGGCTGACGGCTTGCAGGCGTAAATCGCTTTTAGGGTTATACGCCCAAATGGCGGTGCTTTTTAAGTGCCGGGGGGCGAGGGACAGGATTTTATCGGCGTCAGGGAAGTATGGAGGCGGGCAGGCTGGACTCATTGCCGTTTGGCATGGCGAGCCGCCAGCACCTGGCTGCGACCCGCCCTGAAGCGAGGGTTTACCAACGCATCCGTACTCCCAGGCTGCCGATCAGCCCGTTGAGGTCGTTGTCGTCGACGTCGCTGCTGTAGTCAGCGCTGATGTAGAGGCTCACCACCGGTGTAACCCGCGCCACCAACCCCAGCCCTACCTCGACGGTGGAGGATTTGCGGCTGCTGCTGATCTTGTCGACTTTGTCCAGGGTCAAGGTGTCGGCACTCTGGACCGTGTGCCAAAGGTTGGTACGCACGTAGGGTTCCACGCCCAGGCCGTTGACCTGATACGTCCCTTTGAGGCGTGCCCCGACGCGCCCGCTCCAGGTGCTCAGTTCGTTACCGGAGCCGTTCTCGGCATTGGGGCTGTCGAGGGTGATGCGCTGGTTGATCAGTTGCGCCTGGGGTTCGACCACCCAATGGTCGCTGATACCGATGGGAAAACCGCCTTCGACCGACAACGTGACGGCATTGCCTTCAGCGGCCTGACGCTGGCCTTGTTCGGTGCGGCTGTAACCGTTGACCCGCCCGCCGCTGGCACTCAGGTCCACATGCCAGCCTGCCGGACCGGTCAGGCTCCAGTACGCGCCCAGATGGGTGCCTTGCAGGTTCAGTGCTTCTTTGCCGGGCTCGGCCATGGCCGGTGTCACCAGCGTGCCATCGACGCGGGTGATGACCTGATTCTGTCCACTGATCAGCCCCACGCGTTGGGTATGGCCGCTGTCGTTTCGCAAGGTAAAGAGGGCGGGGCTCTTGCTGGAGGTGGGATCAGTATTTATGGATGCGGCGCCCTGGCTGTCGGCCTGTGTTCGGTCATACCAGGGTTGCGACGTCTGTTCGGCGGGCCAGGCCCACACCTCCATGGACGAACACAGCAACAACGAAGTCGAGATTGTGTAGAAAGTGGTAGTGATCTCTTGTGGACGGAGGGAAGTTTTCATGGGGGCCTGCCTTGCAATCGCATGCGTTTCTCGCTTATGGCGTCTCTCCTACCCCGAACGAGGGGCGACCGAATGGATTGAGGCATGCCTCGGGCGGTCCGCTGTAGCGGGGTTCCGAGGCTTGCCCCTGACTGTATTTCCGGGGGTAGTACGTTGTAGTCAAGAAGACCGGTGCCGTCGCGTCAAGAAAATGAACGATGAATGGCAAACTGAAATCAGTGCCAATAAATAACTGATTTTTTTCGTTTATTAAGATCAGTGAATTGACGTCAAGCAACCGTTTCAACCCCTCTGGTTCACCGACTCCCGGTACGCCAGATGTTGCGCAGCATCAGCGTCACAAATGCACCTCCACGCAAAGCGGCAGGTGATCGCTCAGGTGTGTCCAGGGTTTGTTGCCCAGGATCTGCGGGGCATGGCTGGTGGCGTTGCGCAGGTAAATGCGGTCCAGGCGCAGGAGAGGGAAACGGGCCGGGTAGGTCCGCGCCGGACGACCGTGGTGGTGCTCGAAGGCTTCGTGCAGGTATTGGCGACGGGCGAGGGCAGTATTGCCGCGCAACTGCCAATCGTTGAAATCACCGGCGATGATCACCGGGGCGTCTTCGGGCAACGAATCCAGCAGTTGGCAGAGCAACTTGAGCTGCAACTGGCGATGGCTTTCCAGAAGGCTCAGGTGCACGCAGATGCCGTGGACTTCGGCATGACCCGGAACGTCCAGCACGCAATGCAGCAGCCCGCGTCGCTCGGGACCGGTGATGGAAACGTCGAGGTTACGAAACTCACGGATCGGGTATTTGGACAGCAATGCATTGCCATGATGGCCATCGGGATACACCGCGTTACGACCGTATGCAAAATCGCTCCACATGCTGTCGGCGAGGAATTCGTACTGGGACATTTGCGGCCAGTTCTCGTAGCGCGAAGCGTGGCGGTCGTGTTCGCCCAGCACTTCCTGCAGGAACACCAGATCGGCACCGGTGCTGCGTACCGCTTCACGCAGCTCGGGCAGTATGAAACGACGGTTGAGGGCGGTAAAACCCTTGTGGGTATTGACCGTCAGAACCCGTAGCCGATGGACCGCTGCGGGCGTGTCCAAAGGCGTTGATTCGGCGGCATGCCGGTTGGGATCGCCAGTCACGTTCACTCCTGAATCAGACGTACCTGTTCATGCGACTTTTGGGGGCTGGCGCAGTTCCGGATTTTTCCCGTTGCCGAGTCAACCACCTCGCCACTGTGGGAGCACCGCTTGCTCGCGATGACTGAGGTTCATTCAACATTGATGCAAACTGACTGACCGCTATCGCGAGCAAGCTTTGCTCCCACAGAAGACGTTGCATGTGCCGCCGTTTTCGTGAGCAAGCCCACAACGGCGCGGTGGTCAGATGAACACAATCTCATAAGGCAAACCCATGCGATCGAGAATCACCCGTGGCACCAGCGGTGCGATGCCGTTGGCGGGTTCGCCGTTGAGCTGGCTGGCATAGGCGTGCATGGCGTGGCGTTTGCGGGCGGTGGTCCAGATATCCAGGCGCAGCTTGCGGGCCCGGTGCCAAGGGATTTTGTTTTGCTCACGGAGCGGCCAGTGCCAGGCCCACACCGGCAACTCAATGAACACGGCCGCGATGCTTTCGGCGGCCAGGGCTCCGGCGCGGCCAACGGCATCATGGTCGCTGTCACCATCCTTGCGCCAGGTACTGAACACAACGTCTCCGGGCTTCAAGTACCGAGCGATGAAAGCGCTCAGTTGGGCCTCATGTTCGGCGAGGGTTTTTTCCGGGAAACCACCGCGCACCCATTGCATGCCACGGGCCGACACCCCCAGGCGATGCAGGGCGTCCACGCTTTCCTGGGGATGGGGGCGGTAGGCATGCTGGCGCTCATCGGTCCACAGCGGTGAGCCGGGATGGCTGATGCTGCCGTCGGTGACCGAGATCAGCAAGATGGGATGACCCAGATTGCTCAGCAACTGGAGCAGACCGCCACAGGCGCCGACCTCATCACCCGGATGCGGAGCAAGGATCACGGCGCGTGCGCCAGCGGGAGTGAGGGTCTGGGTACTGATAATGGGAATGTCGGCCAGCTGGGGGGCGCTGTTCCATATTTGCGGATGCTGTCGACCTGGCAAGCGAGAAGCGAGTTTCATGAGAGACGTCCCTGTTTGTGTTCAATCTTTCAGCCATGCATCGGGCCGATTGCCTGGTGGTGCCCACCAGGGCCTGACTGCGAGCTGCGATGTTCCGATCCTGGAATCTACCGCTCGACAAGTATTGATCATGTTGGGCGATTCGTCGCGCCCCATGTTGTTGCGAATGCTGTTTTTCTGCGCGGAGACTGAGCGGGTGAACAACCGCGTCCCTGCGGTTGTGTTTTTTTAACCCGGTTATCGAAGGTTCATTCCTCCTCCTCACGCTGCAACTCGAACAACAACAGCGAGCGGCCGGTGACGGAATATTCGTAGTCAAAATCGAAACGCTCCTGGCCACGCACCTTCGGCTGGTTAGTGTCGACCATGCATGTCCAGAAACTGCCTTCGGGCACTTCCGGCAGGCGGAAGTTGACGATGTCGTGATGGGCATTGACCACCAGAAGCAGGGTCGCGTTGCCACCCTTGCGACGAATACCGGTTTCCTGCGCGCGCCCGTCCATCAGCATGCCCAGGCACCGACCGTGGCCGTCGTGCCATTGTTCGGTGGTCATCTCGCTGCCATCGGGGGCCAGCCAGGTGACATCCTTGACGCCCAGGTCTTCGTTGTAATTGCCCACCAGGAACCGCCCGCGCCGCAGGATCGGGTAGGTCAGGCGCAGTTTGATCAGGCGCTTGACGAACTTGAGCAGCGCCTCGCCATCCTCGCTCAGGTCCCAATTGACCCAGCCGATCTCGCTGTCCTGGCAATAGGCGTTGTTGTTGCCGTGCTGGGTCCGGGCGAACTCATCGCCAGCGACGATCATCGGCGTGCCCTGGGCCAACAGCAAGGTCGCAAAGAAGTTGCGCATTTGCCGCTGACGCAGTTCATTGATCTCAGGATCGTCTGTCGGGCCTTCGACGCCATGGTTCCAGGACAGGTTGTTGTTGCTGCCGTCCTGATTGTTTTCGTCGTTGGCTTCATTGTGTTTGTCGTTGTACGACACCAGGTCGTGCAGGGTAAAACCGTCGTGGGCCGTTACGAAGTTCACCGAGGCGTATGGGCGACGACCGCGCTGGTTGAACATCTCGCCGGAGGCCGTCATGCGGCTGGCAAAGTCGGCGAGTTGGCCGTCGTCGCCTTTCCAGAATGCGCGCACCGTGTCGCGGAACTTGTCGTTCCACTCCACCCAGCCTGGCGGGAACCCACCGACCTGATAACCACCAGGGCCGCAATCCCACGGCTCGGCGATCATTTTCACTTGGCGCAACACCGGGTCCTGGCGACAGGCGACGAGGAAGCTGTGGCGCTCGTCGAAGCCATCGTGGTATCGACCCAGAATAGTCGCCAGGTCGAAACGGAACCCGTCGACATGCATTTCCGTGGCCCAGTAGCGCAGGGAGTCGGTGACCATCTGCAGCACGCACGGGTGACTCAGGTCCAAGGTGTTGCCCGTGCCGGAATCGTTGATGTAGTAGCGTTTGTCATCCGGCATCAGCCGGTAGTACGAGGCATTGTCGATGCCGCGCATGGACAGGGTAGGGCCTTGCTCGTTGCCTTCAGCGGTGTGGTTGTAGACCACGTCGAGGATGACTTCCAGGTTGGCCTCGTGCAGGTGCGCAACCATCTCCTTGAATTCGGCGATTTTGCCGCTGGCCAGGTAACGCGGGTCTGGGGCGAAGAAGGCAATGCTGTTGTAGCCCCAGTAGTTGGTCATGCCCTTGTGCAACAGGTGCTGGTCATTGACGAACGCGTGGACGGGCAGCAGCTCCACCGATGAAACACCCAGCTTGCGGATGTGCTCGAGCACATCGTCCACCATCAATCCGGCGAAGGTGCCTCGCAGGTTTTCCGGCACCGAGGGGTGACGCATGCTGATGCCGCGAACATGGGTTTCATACAGGATGGTCTTGTCCCACGGCACACTGACGCGCTGGTCGTTGCCCCAGGTATGGGCCGGGTCGATGACTTTGCATTTGGGTACGAAGGGCGCGCTGTCGCGTTCATCGAAACTCAGGTCGCCATCCGGGTGGCCGATGGTGTAGCCAAACAGTGCCTCGGACCACTTCAACTGGCCGACCAATTGCTTGGCGTAGGGGTCGATCAGCAGTTTGTTGGGGTTGAAGCGGTGGCCATTCTCCGGGTCGTAAGCGCCATAGACCCGGTAGCCATAGATCATCCCCGGGTGGGCGTCAGGCAGATAGCCGTGGTAAATCTCGTCGGTGTACTCCGGCAGCTCGATACGCTCGAGCTCGACTTCGCCGGTATCATCGAAAATACACAGTTCAACCTTGGTGGCGTTCGCTGAGAACAGCGCGAAATTGACCCCCAGGCCATCCCACGTCGCACCCAGCGGGAAAGGCAGCCCTTCACGAATCCGCGAAGCCTCGATAACGGGCGGCGGCGTAGTGTTTTTTGGATGGGTCATAGTTGCTCCTGCAAAAGACAGACAGATACGGCAATGCTGTTCACTTAAAATCTATTCGTTTCACTGTGGCGAGGCAGCTTGCTCCCGCTGTGCCGCCTAGCGGCACCATTGATGGACACCGCGCATCCAGGCGTCGGCCCGGTGTGGCGTCAGCACGCGCCCTTGTCAGAACGGGGGCGCATGCCCTTGAGGCGGATGTCAGGAATGGATCAGTTAGCCGGCGGCTTGCGCGCCGCTCGTGGCTTTTTCTCCACAGGTTTTTCCGCTGCGGAGCTGACCGCGGCAGGTTTGGCCGCAGGCTTGGCCTTGGGCGTGGTGCTTTTCGTGGCGGTCTTGGTGGCGGCGCTGCTCTTGGCCGCGCCAGACTTCAGGCCATCCGTCTTGCTGACCGCTGGTTTGCCGGCCGCTTTGGCGGGCTTGCTCGGTGCCAGGGCTTCGGCTTCGGCAAGTTTGCGGGCCATCTCCCAGTGGCGTTTTTCCTGCCCGGCGGGCTTACCCTCGGACTCCCAGATCTGATAGGCGAATTCACGAATGCGTTTATCGTCGGTACTCATCGCAGTGCTCCTGACTGAACTCAAGTTTGGATAAAGACATTGACCGGGAAATCCCCCAGTGCGTCGCTGACCATCAGCTCCCTTTGGGGTGTGACTGCCGCGCTGGAAAAAAGTCCCTTCAGTTTTTCATCCCCACGGGCAAACGGTAGTGATACGCGGGTGTCGCCCCAGTCCGATGCAGCCACCAGTGGCACGGCACCGTTTTCCAGCAGGCTGGCTGCATGGATCGGTACCACTATGATTGCCCGTTGTTGCTCATGCTCACGCATAAAGGCCAGGACCCGTTCGGCCTGAGCGCCAACCACTTGCAGTGGCTGATAGCGACCTTGCTGGAACAGTGGCAGGTGTTCGGTGCGCACGGCCAGTGTCCTGGCGATCAACGCTTGTTTGATCCTGCCATCGCGCCAGGTGCCTACCAGTTCCGCCGGGGTGCCTGGTGTTTGCATCGCCTCGCGGCGCGCCAGGAAATCCACCGGGCGGCGGTTGTCCGGATCCACCAGGCTGAAATCCCAGAACTCATTACCCTGGTACAGGTCCGGTACACCAGGGACAGTCATGCGCAGCAAGGTTTGCGCCAAACTGTTGAGGGCGCCCGCCGGGGCGATGACCTGGACCGCCTCGGCGAGGGCATTGCGCAGGGGCAGCCCCTCATCACCGAGCAACAGCCGTTCCAGGAAGAGCTGGGTCGCCTGCTCATAAGCGTCGTTGACGGCCGACCAACTGCTTTGCAACTTGGCTTCGCGCAAAGCCTTGCGTTGCCATTGCCACATGCGCTCGTTGTAGTCGGCCAGTGCCGTGTGGTCGTGCACATCCAGGTCTAGCGGCCAACTTCCCAGTAGTGCCTGGTACAGAATCAATTCATCACCGGCTGAAGGAGCGGCGGGGTCGCTGTGCAGCGAGGGCGCAAGAATGCGCCATTGGTCTACGCACGCCATGTACCAATCAGCTCGTTCGCTGATGACCGCCAGCCGCGCCCTGGTGTCTTCGCCGCGCTTATGGTCATGGGTGGCGGTGGTCATCAGGTTGTCAGGGAAGTGCTCCAGTCGCTCGAGGCAGGCGTCATGAAACGCTTGCGGCGGGGCGCTGAACCGTTCGGTGTTGTAGCCCACGTCATTGCGTGACAGCAGCACTGCCGAACGATAAAGCGCCGTATCTTCCACGGCTTTGGCGGCGGCGGGCGAGGTCAGTTGCTGGAAGCGCACGCAAGCATGGCGCAGCCGTTTGCGCTGACTGCCCCGCGGGCGATCCCGCCAGCGCATGCCGCCGAGCCAGTCGGCCAGGTAGTCGAGCACCGGCCAGTCGGCTTCGCTGAGGGTTTGTCGGGCGCCTTCCAGGGCTTGACGGAAAAACACATCGTCTTCGCCACAACGGCCCAGCGGGTTGATGTAGGTGCGGTACACCGGGAAGTGCACGATCAGTTCCTGTAACGCGCGGCGAATGGCGCCGAGGGTCAGGTCACGGGTCATCACGTCGTCCCGCGCGACTTGCAACAAGGCCTGGGCGACGCTTTCGAAGTCTCCGGCCAGGGAACCATTGAGAATCTGTTGACGGGCCAGACGGGCTTCTTCGATGAAGTGCGCCGGTCGCTCGCTGTGTCGACTCCAGAACTCGGCAAGGGGCTCGGCACCGGCCGGGTCATGTTGCAGCAACGAGATCTGGTTCATGAACTCATAACCGGTACTGCCGTCGATGTTCCAGTCCTGACGCAGGCTCTCGCCATCGCCGAGAATTTTTTCAATGAAAATGGGCAGGTGCCGCGAGGGTGAAAGCGAATCAAGACGCCTGCGCAATTTGCGGCAGTAGCCGCGAGGATCGGCCAGACCGTCGATGTGGTCGATCCGCAAGCCGTCCACCAGTCCTTCGGCGATCAATTCGAAAATTTTGGCGTGGGTAGCTTCGAACACGGCTGGGCGCTCGACCCGTAGGCCACCCAGCTCATTGACGTCGAAAAAGCGCCGCCAGTTGATGTCGTCCGCCGCCGTGCGCCAACTGGCGAGCCGGTAACTCTGGCGCTCCAGCAATTGATGCAGACGCTCGAATCCCTCGGGTTGCCGGGAGTCGTAGGTGCGCAAGTTCTCTTCAATGGTGGCCTGGATACCCGGCTGGCAGACCAACTCTTGCAATTGCTGCTGCAGCGGTCGGGCCAGGGTATGGGCGTCAGTCTGGTAGTTCAGCGTGGTAAAACGCTCGGCCAACGCCCTGAGGGATTCGGCCTGTTCGGATGGCAGCGTTTCGGCAGGTTTGAGTAATTCGCCGTACTGCATGGGGCAGATAGGGAAGTGATGCTCGTAATGCTCGGCCAGGAAGCTGCCTTGCGTGGCATCGAAGCGTAACGTGAGCGTGCCTTCCTGCAAGGCCACTCCGTAGTCGCTGCCTAAAAATGGCAGCAACAGTTGGCCTTCCATCAAGGGGTCGGGAGAATGCCACTGGATATCGAAAAACTCGCCGAAGGGGCTCAAGCGTCCCCATTCCAGCAGGTCCTGCCACCAGGGATTGTCATTGCCGCCGACGGCCATGTGGTTGGACACGACATCGAGGATCAAACCCATCCGGTGCTCACGCAGGGTGGCGACCAGGCGTCGAAGCGCGGCTTCACCGCCCAGTTCCGGGTTCACCTGGGTCGGATCGACCACATCGTAGCCGTGCATGGAGCCGGCGCGGGCTTTGAGCAGTGGCGAGGCATAAATATGGCTGATGCCCAATGACGCGAAGTACGGCACCTGGGGGATGGCATCGTCCAGGGTGAAGCCTTTATGAAACTGCAGGCGAAGGGTCGCCCGCAATGGTTGGATCAACGTCTGATTCATCGGTCACGCTCGTTCGCCTGAAGCCTTGCGCAGGCGAGTACTTCCAGACGCCGGGCGGCGTTCGGGTCATCCAGCAGCGCCTGGCTGTCACACGCCAGGCGACGCCGCCAGTTGGGGTGGGTATCGGTGGTGCCAGGCAGATTGGCCTGCTCGTCGATGCCCAGGGCGTCTTCGAGCGGCAGCAACACCAGCGGCGCACGGGTGTGGCCGAGGAAACGCACACTGGCGTCGAGTATCTCGTCGGTATCCTGGTGTTCTTCACGAAAGTTCTGCGGGTCCTGATTCAACACTTTACTCAGGCCTTCGCGTTCACGTGCGCGGTGTTTGCGCCAGTCCATCTCGGTGTGGGAGTCGATCAGGTCCAGCCGGGCGTTCCAGTCGATATCATGGCCGTGCCACCAGCCATTGAGGGTCGGCAAGTCATGGGTGCTGGTCGTGGCCAGGGCATTGTCCGGCCAGTCGAGGATGGGCTTGAAGTGGGTATTGTCCTGCTCGAACAACAGCACGCGCATGCCGAGGATCGACCGAGCGCTGAGCTTCTCGCGAAGACCCTCGGGCACGGTGCCGAGGTCTTCGCCCAGTACGATGGCCTGATGGCGATGGGATTCAAGGGCCAGCAGGCGCAGCAGGTCGTCCACCGGATAATAAAGGTAGGCACCATCGCTGGGCGGGGCGTCGTTGGGGATCACCCACAGGCGTTGCAAGCCCATCACATGATCGATGCGCAAGCCGCCGGCGTGGGCGAAGTTGGCCCGCAGCATCTCAATGAACGCGCGAAAACCATTGCGTACCAACCCCTCCGGCGAGAATGCCGAGATGCCCCAGCCTTGGCCGGAGCGGTTGAGGATGTCCGGCGGTGCGCCCACGGTCAACGAGGCGAGCAGTTCATCCTGCCGACTCCAGGCCTGGCTGCCTCCACCATCGGCGCCTACGGCCAGGTCAGCGATCAGGCCAATGCCCATGCCGCTGGATTTAGCCGCGCTCTGGACGCGCTCCAGGCAGCGGGTAATCAGCCACTGGCAAAACGCGTAGAAGCCGATTTCGTCGGCGTTCTCCTCAGCAAAATGCGCCAGCGTCGAACTCCGCGGGTTGCGCCATTCTTCAGGCCAGTGGCGCCAGTCCAGGCTTTCTCCCCGAGCCGCACGTTCGGCCTGCAGGGCTTCGAAGCGGCAATGATTCTCCAGGGGTTCGCCGCTGGTGTGGCGGAAACTGCTGAAATCCTCATGCAATGGGTGCTCGCCCTGGCTGAAGCCGTCGTACAGGGCGCGCAGGACTTTCTGCTTGGCCTGGGCCGCCACGGGCCAATCCACCAGCGGTTGTTCTTCCAGGTTGCGCAGTTGGTTGGTCAGGCCGGTGGCGTCAATGGCCGCGCGCAGCGCGCGTTCGCCGAGAACGGTGCCCGGCGCGGCATAGAGACTGTTGAGAAAGAGCCGGCTGGATGGTGAATAGGGGCTGTAACGACCGGTGTCACTGCTGAACATCGCGTGCATCGGGCTGATCGCCAGGGCGTCGGCACCGCGCTCGCCGGCGACCCGTACCAGCTCTTCCAGGGCCTGGGTGTCACCGAAACCTCCGTCGCCGGGGCGGCGCAGCGCATATAACTGCGCGCTCAGGCCCCAAGCGCGGGGCGTCGGATCATCCACGGCATCGGCCACGCTATAGCAATGTGCTGGCGCGACCGCCAGGGTGAAATGCTGGTCCTGGATGCTGACGTGCTGGTAACCCACCGGGACCATCCCCGGCAGCCTGGCGTCGGCGTCGAGGTTCAGGTTCAGTGTGGCGCCATCCTCGAGCTGGATTTCGCAGGGCGTGGCGGCTTCGAAGTAGCGGCTCAGATCCACGCTGGCGCCGACATCGGCGGTGATCAGCGGTGGTAATTGATGATTCTGTTGATCCTGCTGCAATTGCAGCAGGCTGGCGTCGATTTCCTGGGCGGTCCCGGCTGGATGGCCCAGACCGATGAGGACTGAACGCAAGACGGCGGGCGAGACTTTTTGCGCCCGGCCGTTGGCGTCGATCCAGTCCACCGCCAGGCCCGCTCGGCCGGCGAGAATTTCCAGTTGCGCATCGCTCATAGGCGCTCTCCAGTGATATTGGGCAAGTTTGCCGCTTGCGTCAGACTGACCAGCGCGCTGTAGGGCGCCAGGGCCCCCTGCTGCAACAGACCCATGGCGTGCTGCGGATGTTCGAAAAGAATCTCGGCCTCTTCTTGAGCGGTATGCTTGACCGGTTGATCGCTGAGGTTCAGGTCAATGCGCAAAACGCTGCCGTCGCCCATGCGCCAGCGTGCGCTGACTGCGCCATGGCCCAGCACTTCGGCGCCCAAGGCCTGGGCGCCGGGCAAGCGCGGGACGATCGCTTCACGGCGGATTTTCAGCAGTTGTCGATAGAGTGTTTCACTGGCCTGTTGCTCAGCGTGCTGCGCCTCCAGATCAGGCCGTGACACCTCGAAGGTATCGGCCGCGTTAGGGTCCGGGATGCGCTCACGCTTTTCGGGATCGGCAAAGGCACTGAACGCCTTGAACTCGTTGCGCCGACCTTCACGCACCAGCTCCGCCAGCTCGCCGTGATGGCTGGTGAAAAACAGGAAGGGTTGCCGGGCGGCGACTTCATCGCCCATGAACAGAAGCGGAATCATCGGCGACAACAGCAACAAGACCGTCGCCGCTTGCAGGGCCTGAGGCGAGGCCAGTTGGTGCAGGCGTTCACCCAGTGCCCGGTTGCCAATCTGGTCGTGATTCTGCAGAAACAGCACGAAAGCGCTGGGCGGCAGGTGGCCGCTGGGTTCACCCCGGGATTCGCCGTGGCGGTTGATATGGCCCTGGAAGACAAACCCCTGGCTGAGGCAGCGGGCCAATTGTTCCGTCGGCTCTTCGGCATAGTCAGCATAATAGGCGTCGGTTTCGCCGGTCAGCAGTACGTGCAAGGCGTTGTGCCCGTCATCGTTCCATTGCGCGTCATAGCCGTGCTCCAGCAGGCTGGCCTGGTTGTGTTCGTTTTCCACGGTCAACCAGACATGTCGAACCGGATCTATCTGTTCGCGCACCCTGGCGGCCAGCTCCTGGAGAAAATCCGGATCTTCGATCGCATGCACGGCGTCCAGGCGCAGGCCATCGAAACGGTATTCCAGCAGCCACATCAGCGCATTGTCGATAAAGAAGTCCCGCACCTCGCGGCGCCGGAAGTCAATTGCCGCGCCCCAGGGGGTGTGCTTGTCTTCGCGGAAGAAGCCTTTTGCGTACCGGTGCAGATAATTGCCGTCGGGGCCGAAATGGTTGTAAACCACATCCACAATCACCGCCAGCCCGTGGCCATGGGCGCTGTCGATCAAATGCTTGAGCTGTTCGGGCGTGCCGTAGGAGGCCTGGGGAGCGTAGGGCAGGACACCGTCGTAGCCCCAGTTACGGTCCCCGGGAAACTGCGACAGCGGCATCAGTTCGATGGCGGTCACCCCTAATCCAGCCAGGCGCGCCAGGTGCTGTTCGACGCCTTGGAAACCACCGAGGGCGCCGACGTGCAACTCATAGATCACGGCTTCGTGCCAGGGGCGCCCGGACCAGTGGGTATGGCGCCATGAATAAGCATGAGGGTCGACCACCACGCTGTGGCGGTCAATGTCACCGGCCTGGGCGCGGGACGCCGGGTCGGGGACCTCCAGTTCTCCGTCGATGTTGTAGCGATAGCGGGTGCCGGCGGGACAGCGGGTCTGGATCATGAACCAGCCATCGGCTTGGGGCAGTAGCGGGATTGAATCTCCAGTGTCGAGTTCGACACTCACAAAAAAAGCATCCGGGGCCCAGAGGGCGAAGCGTGTGTGCTCGGCATCGAGCATGACCGCGCCATGGGTCCAGGTTTCAGGCGTCCTTGACGGCATTGTTACCTCATTGTCTGGCCGATTTACCCAGTGACTTGGCCACTAGCTGTTCATAGAGTTCGGCGTAGGGTTCCACGGCCTTGCACCAGTTGAATGGCGCTGACATGGCCCGGCAGCGCATGGCGTTGAGCAGGTCCGGGAACTCGAAGACCTTGAAGGCCCGGCTCAAGGCCTGTTTGTAGCTCTCAACCGTGGACTCATCGAACAGAAAGCCGGTGATGCCGTCTTCGATGGTGTCCGCCAGCCCGCCGGTATTGCGTGCCACCGGCAGCGAGCCGAAGCGCTGGGCGTACATCTGGCTCAAGCCGCAGGGCTCGTAGCGCGAAGGCATTAGCAGAAAGTCGCTGCCGGCGAACATCCGCCGCGCGTCGGTTTCGTTGAAGCCGATGCGTACACCGATTCGTCCGGGAAAACGCAGCGCCAGTTCACGCATGGCTTGCTCTTCTTCGGGTTCGCCGCGACCAATGATCGCGATCTGGCCACCGGATTCGACGATGAACTCGGCGACAGCTTCGGTCAGGTCCAGGCCTTTCTGGTACACCAGGCGCGACACCACGGCGAACAGCGGGCCGCTGGAGTCGTCGAGACCGAACAGGTCGCGCACATGAGCCGCATTCACGGCTTTGCCTTCCCAGTCCCCCATGGCGAACTGGCGGAACAAGTGCGTATCGGTGGCCGCGTCCCAACTCTCGTCGATGCCGTTGGGAATGCCGCTGAGCAGGCCTTGCTGGGTTTTGGCCGCGAGAAAACCGTCGAGCCCGCAGCCGAATGCCGGGGTGGTGATTTCCTGGGCGTAGGTGGCGCTGACCGTGGTGATATGGCTGGAGTACGCCATGCCGGCCTTGAGGAACGACAACTTGCCGTAGAACTCCATGCCTTCCTGTTGCAACGCGTGCTCCGGGATACCCAGCTCCGGGCAGGAGGCCAGGCTCACCACGCCCTGGTATGCCAGGTTGTGGATGGTGAACAGGGTCGGCGTGCGTTGCCCACGCCAGTGCATGTAGGCCGGCGCCAGACCGGCCGGCCAGTCATGGGCGTGGACCAGATCGGGGCACCAGTGGATTTGGGCGAGGTTGGCGGCGATATCAGCCGCGGCCAGGCCCAGCCGGGCGAAGCGAATGTGGTTGTCGGGCCAGTCGCGACCGTTGTTGGCCCCGTAGGGTGAGCCTTCGCGGGCAAAGAGTTCCGGACAGATCAGTACGTAGATCACCAGGCCGTCGGCCATGTCCATGCGCCCGATCTTGCAGGGCGGCAGCGCGGCGTGGCCGCCCAGTTCGCCGATGATGTGGATCGGGTTGCCGCTGTTCATCACCTGCGGGTAACCGGGGATCAGCACCCGTACGTCATGCAGGCCGGCCATGGCCCGGGGCAGGGCGGAAGAAACGTCGCCCAGGCCGCCGGTTTTGACCAGGTCGGCAATTTCCGAAGTGACGAACAATACCTTCTTGCGATTGGGGTTCTGCCTGACGACCGGGAGCAGTGCCTTGCCGCCGGTGGCCAGCACCGGTGCCGTCGGCGAGTCAGTCGCCGGCGGAAGTTGAGAACGGACTTGCTGTGGTTCCAAGGCAGCACTGATCATAACTTTCTCCCATTTTCTCGATCTGTTTCCGGCAAGCGCCAGAGCTGTTGTTTCATTGGCCGAATCCTGCGGCCAGGCGCACAAGCGCTACGCAAGGTAAGCAAAGCGCTGCCCAATGCGGTTAAGCGAATCAGGTGAAGGGGCTGCTTCAAGGACTTGCAAGGACTGCACCAGCCGTTGTTGCCCTACCTCTAACCTGACCTGTCGCCGTTGCGAAAAGTTTCCACTTTTTTTCGTCTGGACGACCGGTCGGTTTTCTCCCCGGTTGGGCAGTCTAGGTCAGAACCTAGAGCGGTGCGGCGCGCTTCGTCGAATTGTCCGACAATCAGCTTTATTGGCGGCAATGTCTTACACGACAAAGGGGGATACGCACCGACGAAGTGCAGTTTCTGGAAACGTAATGGGTGTATGGGAAAAGGGGGTGTTTCATCGGCGTGCGCGATGCCATGGCGCGACGCACCATCAGGGGGCGGGTGGAATAGAGGCGTTTTAGTGGCCATTATTGGCCCTGAAATGCGCTGTTTCTGTGGGAGCAGGCTTGCTCCCACTTAGTACGTGTCAGTCGCCAGTGGGGGTCAACAGGCGGATCGGTTTGCCGGCCGCCCAGGCTTGCAAGTCTTCGATCATCAAGGAATAGAACTTCTGATAATTGTGCCGGGTGACGTAACCCACGTGCGGTGTGGCCAGTACATTTTCCAGGGATCGGAACGGGTGGTCGGATGGCAAGGGTTCCTCGGCGAAGACGTCCAGGGCGGCACCGGCCAGGCGTTTGGCGCGCAGGGCGTCGATCAGGGCGGCTTCATCGACGATTGGACCGCGTGCGGTATTGACCAACAGCGCCTGGGGTTTCATCCAGCCCAGCGCCTGGGCGTCCACCAAACCGCGGGAGCGCTCGCTGAGTACCAGATGCACCGAGAGAATGTCCGCCTGTTCGAACAGTTCCTGTTTACTCACGTAGGTCACACCCACTTCTGCGGCCCGTTCGGCGGTGAGGTTCTGGCTCCAGGCGATCACCCGCATGCCGAAGACCTGACCGAACTGAGCTACCCGTGTGCCGATGCTGCCCAGGCCGAGGATCGCCAGGGTCTTGCCATGCAGGTCGCCGCCCAAGCCTTGCTGCCATAGCCCGGCGCGCAAGGCATTGGCTTCCTGCACCAGGTTGCGGGTCAGGGCCATGATCAGCGCCCAGGTCAGTTCGGGGGCGGCGTGTTTGTAGCTTTCGGTGCCGCATACCTGGATACCCAGTTCGGCGGCTGTCTTGAGGTCCAGGGCGGCATTGCGCATGCCGCCGGTGAGCAACAGCTTGAGGTTGGGCAGGCGGCGCAGCAGGCCTTCGTCGAAGAGCGTACGTTCACGCATCACGCAGATCACTTCGAAGCGGTGCAGGCGCGCGGCGAGCGTGTCGCGCTCGGCAGGGTACTCATGAATAAATGTCACCTGGCCGATGCTATCGAGCACCGACCAGTCCACCACGTCCCGCGCTACGTCCTGCCAATCATCGATGACTGCTATTTGCACCGCCATGGAACACCTCGTCAGGGAATGGGTTTGTTCAGCCAGCCCAGCAAGGCCTGGTGGAACCGGTCCGGCTCTTCCATCTGTGGGGCATGCCCCAGATGGGCGAACTCCACCAGAGTCGACTGGGGAATCAATTGAGCGACCTGCTTGCCCAGCACTTCATACCGACCCAGTTTGGCTTTCACGGCCGGCGGCGCGATGTCGCTGCCGATGGCGGTGGTGTCGGATGTGCCGATCAGCAGCAGCGTCGGTACCTTCAGGTCCTTGAATTCGTAGTAGACCGGCTGGGTGAAGATCATGTCGTAGATCAGCGCCGAATTCCACGCGACTTGCGTGTGCCCCGGCCCCTTGTTCAGCCCGGCGAGCATGTCCACCCAGCGCTCGAACTCCGGTTTCCAGCGGCCACCGTAGTAGGTTTTGCGCTCGTAGTTGCGGATACCGTCGGCGCTGAGTTTCAGTTCGCGCTCGTACCACTGGTCCACGGTACGGTAGGGCACGCCGAGGGCTTTCCAGTCCTCCAGGCCTATGGGGTTGACCATCGCCAGCCGCTCGACCTGATCGGGAAACTGCAGGGCGTAACGGGTGGCGAGCATGCCGCCGGTGGAGTGGCCGAGCACAATGCTTTTCTGCACCCCAAGGGCCTTGAGCAGGGCCTGGGTGTTGGTTGCCAGTTGGTGGAAGCTGTACTGGTAATAAGCGGGCTTGCTGGACGTGCAGAAACCGATCTGGTCCGGGGCGATGACCCGGTAACCGGCCTCGCTGAGGGTCTTGATCGAGCCGCCCCAGGTGGCGGCGCAAAAGTTCTTGCCGTGCATCAGGACCACGGTGCGACCATTGACCTCGCCCTGGGCCGGCACGTCCATGTAGCCCATTTGCAATGATTGGCCCTGGGACTGAAGGGGGAAGTGCTTGAGTGTGTAGGGGTATTCGAAGCCTTGGAGTTCCGGGCCATAGGCCGGGCCTTCAGGCGGGTTTTCCGCCTGGGCGAGCAGCGGCAGGGCGGCCGTCAGAAACAGGCTGGGCAACCAGCGAGCAGTGGAACGCGACATGGGCAATCTCCTTTGGGCATCCGGCCGATCCTGGCGTGGCCCGATTATGGCGACATTAACCACAGGCAACCCAAAGACGCGAACGTTCAACCCATCCAGCCCAGGGTCGCGAGGGCGAGTGCGCCATAACGCAGCCCTTTGGCCAGGGTCACGATCAACATAAAGCGCCGCCACGGCTCCCCCATCACCCCCGCCACCAAGGTCAGTGGATCGCCGATGATGGGCATCCAACTGAGCAGCAGCGACCAGCGCCCATAACGCTGGTAATGCACGCGGGCCTTGTCCAGATGGGCCGGACTGACCGGAAACCAGCGCCGATCCTTGAACTGCTCCAGGCGTGTGCCCAGCCACCAGTTCACCAGCGAGCCCAGTACGTTGCCCACGGTGGCGACTCCCAGCAACAGCCAGGCTTCATAGCGTTCGCTGAGCAACAGCCCAACCAGCAGTGCTTCGGATTGCAGCGGTAACAAGGTGGCGGCACCGAATGCCGCCAGGAACAAGCCGATGTAAGCCTCGCCCATCAGTGGGCCGGGTAATCCGCCACCACGGTTTGAGTCCCGTCGTTTTTCAGGCCAATCACCTGATACGCATCACTCCTGCCGTCCGTTTCCATACCGGGCGAACCCATGGGCATGCCAGGCGCGGCCACACCGAGCAGGTCGTCCCGTTGGCTCAACGCCAGGACCTGGTCGGCCGGCACATGCCCCTCAACGAATTTGCCATTGATCTGGGCGGTGTGGCAGGAGCGCAGGTTTGGCGCCACACCCAGGCGCTGTTTGACTGAACCCATGTCGGTTTCAACATGGTCGTTGACCTTGAAGCCGTTTTCTTGCAGATGCGAAATCCATTTTTTACAGCAACCGCAATTGGCATCGCGGTGTACGTCAATGGTGATCGGTTCGGCGGCCTGGGCCAGGGTGGTGACAAAAAGCGCGCTCAGGGCAAGCAGGTGCAGGGGGTTGGCCATAGGGACAGTCTCGTGTCGAACAGTTTGGGAGGAGGATAACAGAGTAGCCAGCGTGCGCTGACAGTGGGCTGAGGGGGGGATTACAGAATTGTCAGGTTGGGGGCAGTGATTCGAAGTCCGGTGCAAACTCATCAGGCTGCGCTGAGCCCTGTGTGCGAGCCATCCTGTCGAGAACCTCGGAGATGTGTTGAGCGTCCCTGCTCCCGTTTTCAAGCCGCCGAACCTGCTTGAGCGCATCTCCAGAGGTGCCCTTGGGCTTGCACTTGTTCGTGGAGCCGTTGCATCGGTTCCGAGTGCAAGGTGAGCGGGCGATCCAGGGCGCCCCGGTGAAACAGCGCCTGCCAGCCGGGGTTGCCTTCGGCAGGCATGATCCCGGTGAAAATGAATCCGGCGTCCATCAATCGTTGGTAATCGTCGGCAAATTGCTGACGCAGTCCGAGTCGTACTGAAAGCGACCAATGGGCCGGCAGGCGCAGCAGTTGCCCGGCCAGGCGAAGGCCTATGTACCCGGCCACAATGTCGATTCTTCCGGGCAGTTGTTGGATTTGAAAAGGCTGTACCGAAGGCAAAGGCGCCTCGAGCGAGGTACCAAACAGCGATGCCAAGGGTTGCGTCAGCCATTGGCATGCCACCGGCCACTTAAGGTGCGGCAGCGGGCGGCGATGGCCGCTGACCACCTGGCTGCCGACTACGATGGTTTCGGCGTGGACCGTGGCGAAAGGTGAGGGCACATGGTCAGGCAGCAGCCCGGTGTCATGGAACCCCAGGCGTTGTGCCAGGCGTTGGCTGTAGCAATGGCTGGTGACTTGCTTGATCGACAGCCTGGCAAGCCCGAGGTCCTGGCAGCTGTCGAGTAACTTCTGCCCCAGGCGCGTCGCAATCTGGCCGCCCTGCACCGCAGGGTCCACCGCGATCAGGGCCAGTTCCGCGTCTTCACCCTCGGCCGTTTGCCGACACAATGCGGCATGGCCGACCACGCGGTCATTCTCCACGGCGACCATGGAGTGCCAACGGTTCAGCAGGTTGTGCAGGCCAATCATATGTGGCAGGTAGACGTCTGGCGAGACATAGTGATCGCCGTAAACCCGGCGGAACAATTCGCTGGTTCCGACGCCATCCGTGGGCCTGAACGGTCGGATGACCACGCTGCTCATCCGGCGTGCCTCGCTTCCAGCGGAGCATAGGCGCGGCGGTCGATGATCGACAGGTGCTTGCCGGAGCGTGGATGGCGTTCCAACGCTTGCAGGCCGCAGGCCTGGACGTGCAGGTCGAGTTGATCGATACCCGGATACTGTTTGGTCAAGGCGGCTTTCAATGTGCTGGAGAGTGACTGGCATGCCTGCGTTTGCTCACCAGGCACCCATTTGAGCAACACGCGGTCGTTGTTCTGCACGTGCTCGATGATCAATTGCCATTGAAGATCACCGCCAATGCTGCGGATGATGTCGCTGATTTCCTGCGAAAACAGCGAGAAAACGCCGACCCGCACTCGCTGGCTTTTCGCGCTGCGGCCCTGAAGCGCGAACTTGCGTCGCAGGGTTCCAACCGGCTCGCGCCAGCACGCTCGATCGCCCACCGGATAGCGCACGATGGGCATCAGGGTTCGGGTGAGGTTGGTCACCACCAGAGTGCCGGGTCGATCGCATGCCTGGATGACCTCACCGCTCAGTTCATCGATGATCTCTACCCGTATCTGTTCGCCGAACACGCGGTGCTCGCCCAGGTCGCAGTCCGGTGCGCTGGCGCCCACCAGCCCGGCGTCGACGCTGGCATAGCCGATGGAGGCGAAGCGTGCCTGGGGGAAGGCGCGCTGCAACGCTGGCAACTGACTGTCGAACAGGTTTTCCCCGCCGAACAGTACGGTGGTGATGCCGGGCAGCGTCCGCCCCTGTTGATCCAAGTGGTCGGCGAACGCCAGCAGGTGCGCAGGCACACCCGCCAGCACATTGATGCGGTGGCCGGTCACGGCCTCGGTCAGCACGTCGAGATCCACTGCCCCGGTGAACGGGAATTCGGTGATGGCTACATCGACTTTGCCAAGGGCGCCATGAATGAACAGGAAACTGGCATACAGGTCTCCGGAAAAAAACAGGTTGGCGATTCGATCGCCAGCCATCAGTTGTGCTGACAGGCTCTGACCGAAGCAGTCGAGCATCCGCTGCCATTCGGCGTGGGTGTATACCGACAGTTTTCCCTGGCTGGTCGTACCGCCGGTTTTGTAGATCAGCGCGTCTTCGACTTTGCCGGTCAGCACGTCCCAATTGTCCAGGTCATGACTGCCGGCCCAATAGTCGGCGACGTCGACAATGGGGACATCCTCCAACGTGCAGTTCTGCGCGGGTAAATGCCGTAAAGATTTGCGATAGAACGTTGAATGCTTACGAATATGGGCGAGCCATTGTTCGAATGGTAAAGAGGTGCTCATCAGGGTTCTCTCGGACTCTAACGTCCGCTTGTTCAATTACACGGAAAAAACAATCAAGCAGTGAGTCTGCGGTCAATCACCAGCGGGACTTTGCCGCTGTGTTTGTTATGTTCGAAACTCGCCGCCGGACAGGATTGCACGTCCAGTACAAGCATTTCGGACTCCACCAGCGTGGACAGCAGTTCAAGGTCCATGACCTGGCGCCGAACGGTTGGTGCGTCGCCATCGGCGCGAATCAGTAGGCGTTCGCAGCCGCTGCTGTGGTAATCAAGCACGATTTGAATGGCTGCTTGTGCCTGTTCGGCCAACTCGTGGGTATTGATTAGGTACGTCACGATGCGTACCAGGGCGCCATGGCGCTGGCGCAACTCGAACCGGGGTGACTCCAGACCACAGGGGCAGGGAGCGGTGAGCCAGCGCCCGCAATCACCGACTTCATAGCGGTGAAGGGGCTGCGCTTGGCGTCGGCGAGAAGTAAACAGCAGCCGTCCGGTTTCCCCCGGCGCGACCGGAGCGTCCTGGTCCAACTGGACGATCTCCAAGTGTTGAATGTCCTCCATGAGATGGAAAACACCCTCGCCGCCGACAGTGCAGGCATGGCCAAGGGGGCCCGCGTCGACGCTGCCATAGATGGCTGAGCGAATACTCGTGACGCCGCAGTCCTCAAGCAACTGACGGCAGCCTGGCCCCAGGTGCTCGCCGCCCAGCATGACTTTGCGCACGCCGCCGTAGCCTTGAAGGGTTTCTCGCTGGCTGGAAAACAGGCGCTGCAAGGTACTTGGCATGCCCACCAGGGTATTGATCTTGTGAGCGACGATCATTCGTGCGATCTCTTCAAAGTCCGCATCTGACGTCGCGCCCATGGGGTAATGCACGGCGCTCATGTGCTCGAGTATTTTCGAGAAACTGAAGAAGCCGCCGTAGAGGTTGCCGCCATAAAACAGATTCATCACCCGATCCTTCGCCGGATCCAGACCGGCCGCGCGTAGTCCGTCGGCGGCGGCCCGCATGTGGCGATCAAAGTCGCGGTGGCTGTAGGGCGACAGCACCGGTGCGCCGCTGCTACCCCCTGAGCGGAAGAACAACTGGGCCTGGGGTGCGGCAGGCAGCGCCAGGAATGCCGCTTTGTCCATGATCGGCGTCGAGGGTGAAATGGGGGGCGTTGTCGGCGGGGCGTCCAGTGTCACACGATGACTGGCGACCTCAGGTTCAAGACCGACCGATACCCGACGACTCAATCGTTGCAGCGCGTAGACACCGTCGTGAGGCTCGCCCTCGTAGCCTTGCTGGATGTCTGCGGTTGCCGAGATGCGGGTCACGCCGGCGGCTAATACGCGACGTGCAAGTTCAGGCGCCCGTTGCGGTTCACAGATCAGCGCGCAGCTCTGCAACACGTTTCGCCAAGGCAGTAGGGTTTCGGTGATCAGCCCATGGGGCACCGGTCGTAATATAAGCGTGCGAAACAGTGGCGATGGCAACAGGTCGCGGTGATGTTCCCAAATAATGCGCCAGCCGTGGCCTTCCCAAATCTGGCCGGTTTGTTCTGCAAAGCTGTGGTCAAGTCGGGCAAGTGCCGTGCGGGTGGTGATCTCGCACGCTTCGGCTGCACTGGTTTGCAGCGCCGGCCATTGTCCGGTGCGTCGTTCAAATGCGCCAGCCAGGGCGTTGCCCAGTGCTTGCATCTGAGCCGGCTCGTCGCTGTCCACCAACAGCCACTGGGGGCTGGAACAGGCTTGCTGATCGAGGCGGCAGACCTCATCCACCAGGCTGTCCAGCGCCTGCTCGTTGGCGGCTTGCGGCGTGACATAGGCGAAACTGATGCGATGTCCCCAGTCGATCCAGCGGCAGCCGCTCGGAAGCTGATCACGCATGGCCTTGAGTGCGGTCTCGCCACCCCAGGCGCTGACGCCCTGGGCCAGCGCGAAGAGACGCCGGCACTCGTGGTGGAGCACTGGCAGTACCGCAACGTAATCGCGCAACTGGCCGCTTGGATCACAATCGAGGAACGCCGCCAGCACCCGCGCCGTCAGGTCTGCATCGCGCGTGCTGGGTCGCAGCCAGTTGACGTTGCCCGCCAGCAAGCTTTCCAGTGCGGCGAAGAACCCCAGCAGCGGTGAATTGCCGGGGGTGACATGCACCACCAACCCCAGGGGTTGCCAGCTTTCGAAAGGGCCATCGCTATAGTCGATTCGGCGTAGCGAGCGCGCGTCCGCCCCCAGCTCCCGTTCGAGTTTGCGACTCAAATGCTTGCGTTCGCAGAAGGCGATCAATGCCTGGCGCTGGCCGTCGTCCAGGAACGGAGTTTGCTCTGGGGCCCGCAGCATTTGTGCGAACGCCTGCGCACACTCAAGCACGCTATCGCTGGGGGGCGGTACGTCCAGAAGACCAGGCAGTTGCGTTTGCAGGCGTTCAAGGGCTGCGTCGAGTGGCAGATCAGCGTGCAGTTGGCCGTTGATAAGATACATATCAATTCTCTTTGATCAATTCGGAAGCGGCCATGGCGCAGCTTCGGCTGGCACTGGTGCCGGCCCGACCGTGCAGTTCGAACCATTGGGTGTTCAGGCCGCACTCACAGTTGGCTGGATGCAGGGTCGCCAGGTCGCTCATCACCACGGCATGGGCGGGACTGGAAGAGATGTAAGGCGAGACGAATGACAACAATCCCGCCTTGCCGAAGGGCTGGACGCTGAAGTTCGAGGGGTGACGTATGAAAGCTTTCGAATAGACCGGCACATGAAACCTGTGGTGCGCACATTCGATGTACGGCACTGCGTGCTCGACGGCACCGTAACCGTCGCGGCAGCGGTGCGCCTCAATGCCCAGTTGCCGGGTGATGTGTTCATAGACCTCGTGGCGGGGGATCTCTTGGGCGGCCTGTTTTTTCCAACCGCCTCCCAGAAATACCAGGGAGTCGGGAGCAAGCTTGAGGTTTGGCGTTGCGGTCTCGCGCATGCGCTCAAGCGCATGACACAGCAGCGCCGGGAAGCCGAAGATCCTCACAGGCAGGCCCTCTTCGGCGAACTCCTGAAGGGCCCGGATCGCGCCAAAGACATCGAACTCATGACCTTTTCCGGTGCGCCGCAGCGCATGAAAAATCCGATTGGCCGGTGCGAAGCTGCGCAAGAACTGATCCGTATGAGCGGTGCCGACGCGATTGACCGGTTCCGGCTCGTGGCTGAACAGCAGGTAGTTGCAGGGCGAATCCGGCGTGAACCAGCCGTAGTGTTCAAAGATGCGCGCCACCATGCCCTGGGCCGCAGCCATGCTGCGCTCGTCGTAGCGCATGCGGCTTTTCTGGCCACTGGTGCCGGAGGACGTCAGCTCCAGCGCGTTCTCGCCGGTGGGGCTGAGCAACAAGCGCTGTTTGAAGTAATTGGCGTAGATGGGCGGCAAGCGCGACCAGTCAGTCAAATGCTCCAGATCCTCGACCGCCAGGCCGTTGGCGTTGAGCCAGTGTTCGTAGCCAGGGGTGTGGTGGCAATGGAACAGGCTGATTTGGGCCATGGCCCGATCAAATAGACCGGCAGGTACCGAATCGGGATCGTAAGGCTGCGCCAATGCACACAGCGCATCGGCGTGGGGAAAATGAATCATGGGTAACGTTCCTCAGGGAGGGGATTTCAGACGTGAGCGGTCTGTTGCGGCAGAAACACACGCAGCGCCACCAGGCAACTGAGCCCGGCGATGCCGACCATCAAGGCAAAGGCGTTCAGGCTCGTTCCGGCGCCCAGTAGCGCGAGCAGCGAGCCGGCTGTGCTCATCACCGCGATGGAAATCATCCCGACCATGGCCGAGACCAGCCCTTTGCTGTCGTCGCTGGTGAACAGCGCCAATCGATACAAGGTTGCGTTGCCCATGCCGAGCCCCAGGGCGTAGAGCGCCAGGCCGCTGACCAGCGCGGGTACGCCAAGGTTGAACGGGCTGGCGATCACCAGTGCAATGAGGCCGGTAGACAAGGGCCACAGGCTGTAGCGCAATACCCCGTACACGCCCACTCGCTCCACCAGGCGATTGAGCAGGAGATTGCCAAGGATCACGCCCGAGAACACTGGGATTTGCCACAGGCCGTACACCAAGGGCGACAGGCCCTGGTCCTGGATCAGCAGCAGTGGGGACAGACCGATCCAGGCAATCAGGGGCAGGCTCATCAACCCCAGCGCCACGCACGCGGCCATGAAGCCGCGATGGCCCAGCAGCGCGCCATAGCGCCTGATGAGTGTGCGCAGCTCGAACGGCTCCAGGGCCGGTTGCCGGGGGCCGCAATGCGCCAGACCGTGGTTTGGGGGCATGAATGTCCATAAGGCCAGCCAGCTCACGGCCCCAAGGCCCGCCAGCAGCAGGAACAGCTCGCGCCAGGACAGCCATTGCAGCAGCAAGCCACCCAGCAGCGGCCCCAGCAAGGGCGAGAGGAGGGCGAGATTGCCCAGCAACGCCATGACCTTCACGGCGTCCGACTCGTTGAATACTTCCTGTATGGCCGGGTAGCTGACCGCGATCACGAAACCCAACCCCATACCTTGGATCAAACGAAGCCCGTTGAATCCCTGCATGTGGGTGACCAGGGTGATCGCCGCGCAAGCCAGGACAAAACCGGCACAACCGGCGAGCATGAATGCACGACGCCCATAGCGATCCGATAACGGACCGATCAGCCACGGCAGCAGAACACCGCCCAAGAGATACAGATTGAAGGCGTGGGGGATTTGATCCGCGGGTGCATCCAGTTCCTGGGTCACCGCGAGCATGGCCGGCATAACCAGGTCGCTGGCCAGGTAAGTCAATAGTTCGAAAAGAGCGATAGCCAGGCAAAAACCTGTCAATCGTATTGGCGAAAGAGTTGCCAGCAAGTTTTGCATGATTTCCAACGTTGATTTTCAGTAAGGAGGTAAGCGCCTCTTATTCGAGAATACGTTGGTTAAATTCAGGGCCGAAAGAAGTCTTCCCCTGTGTTTGTGGCAGAAATGTGAGTTAAATCTGTAAGAAAAAAGTCCGATAGGCGCAGACTTTTGTGGTGATGCAGGTAATTAATCTGATGGGCGTCGGTTGCATGAGTACGCCCCTTCGGCTGTACCATGAGACCCCGTCTGCTGCCCGCCATCTCCAAAACACTGCATTGGGGCTGGCAAGCACTGGGATACAGAGCGGATACATTCAGGAAATTGGCAATGACTCAATCGCAACGTTTGAAATACTCGATTCTGGTGGTCCTCGTGGTTCTGGCGATCATGCTGGGACTGACCTGGATGCAGAACAACGGCATGATCAGCGAGCAGCTGTTTCAATACATCGCGATTGCCGTCGCGGTCATCGTGGTCGTGATCAACGGCGTGATGCGACGCAAGGTCAAGCCCTGAGCGCAGGCGTCACTCCCCGCCCTGGAGCACGTGCATGGCCTTGCGGTGCAGGCTGTAGGTCTTATCGGGGTTAAGGGTGACGACACCCTCGCTGCACAGGCGCTTCAACACCTCGCGCACGCTGAGAAAGGACAATGGAATGTCCAACCCCAGCAGTTGACTGTGCACGCCCCGCACACCCAGGCTGCGATTTTCATCGGCGGCCTTGAGCAATGCATCGATGACCTTGAGGCGAATCAGGCTGGTCCTGAGGCCGAAGCTCTTGAGCAAAAGCCTGATGTGCTCATTGCACCCTCGTTCTGCCGGCCTGTCGAACAGGTTGTGGGTGGCTGTCGCCGGAACGCCGGTCGACCTGGGCTTGCCCTCCATGGGCTGACGCGCGTCATGCATGCAAAAACTCCTTACCAGCCTGATCAGAAAAGGTCACGGATACTCTCCTGTAATAGGACGAACGAACGCGGCCAATCATGAAGGCGAAAAGCTGAAAAATTTGTTCGGATGCGACCAAACGCCCGTAGTCAGGCGGTGCAAGGCCATTAATTTTTTTTCATCCGATTCGTTTTCAAGGGAGGCACATTCCGCTCAGGCACGCGGTATGTGAATTCCCAGGCAGCCGTCCTGGTTTTAGAAAGTATTGGATCAGGAGTGAACGTGAGAATGTCCGGGCAGTTATCGAGCTTTTGCCTCGCAGGTGTGTTTTTCGCAGTGAGCCTGGGGTTCAGCTGCGTCGCCAGCGCTCAAGGTGATAAAGAACAGGCCAGTGCCGAGATCCGCCGCACCAGTTTTGGCGTGCCGCATATCCGGGCTCAGGATGAGCGCGGGTTGGGCTACGGCATCGGGTATGCGTACGCTGAAGATAATTTATGCCTGCTGGCCAATGAGATCATAACGGTCAACGGCCAGCGCTCGCGTTACTTCGGCCCCGAGCAGGTCACGCTCGAACAGCGGGAGAACCGCGTCAGCGATATGTTTTTCAACTGGCTCAACACACCGCAAGCCGTTTCCGGTTTCTGGCAGGCCCAGCCGCCGCAAGTCCAGCAACTGATCGAGGGCTATGTGGCGGGTTTCAACCGCGCGCTGACCGAACGCAAGGCCAAAGGCTTGCCTGAACAATGTGCAAGCGAATGGGTACGGCCGATTACGGCGTTGGACTTGGTCAAATTGACCCGACGTCTATTGGTGGAAGGTGGCGTCGGCCAGTTCGCCGAAGCCCTGGCCGGCGCTCAGCCGCCACGGGCGACGGCGGACGCCGGCCAGCCGAGGGCAGGTTTTGCAGGCGCAGCAACCCGGCAGCAGCGTTTCGCCCTGGAGCGCGGCAGCAACGCGGTCGCCATCGGCAGTGAGCGTTCCTTCAACGGGCGTGGGATGTTGCTGGCGAACCCGCACTTCCCATGGCTGGGGGGCATGCGTTTTTACCAGATGCACCTGACCATTCCCGGCAAACTGGATGTCATGGGCGCGGCCCTGCCAGGCTTGCCGGTGATCAACATCGGTTTCAGCCAGCACCTGGCCTGGACCCACACCGTCGATACCTCCAAACATTTCACGCTGTACCGCCTGCAACTCGACCCGAAAGACCCGACCCGCTACCTTCTCGATGGCCAATCCGTACCGATGAGCCAACAAACGGTGGCGGTGGACATCAAACAACCCGATGGCCAGGTGCAGACCGTTTCACGGGTGGTCTACGGCTCGCAGTTCGGCCCGATCGTGCAATGGCCCGGCCGGCTGGACTGGGACGACAAGTTTGCCTACAGCCTGCGCGATGCGAACCTGGAAAATGATCGGGTGCTGGCCCAGTGGTACGCCATGAACAAGGCCGTCACGCTCAAGGATTTGCAGCGCGCGGTCCATGAGATCCACGGTATTCCATGGGTCAACACCTTGGCGGTAGACGATCAGGGGCAAAGTGTCTACATGAACGTGTCGGTGGTGCCGAATGTTGATGCCGACAAGTTGGCCCGCTGCAGCGACCCGCGGGCAGGGCTGCAACTCATCGTACTGGACGGCTCGCGCGGCGAATGCGTCTGGGATATCGATCCCGAGGCCGTGCAGAAGGGTATTTACGCCGCCGACAAGCTACCGCAGTTGTTGCGCCGCGATTATGTGCAAAATTCCAATGACTCGGCCTGGATGGTCAACCCCTCACAGCCTTTGTCCGGGTACTCGCCTGTGATCAGCCAACAAGACCTGCCGCTGGGCCAGCGGACGCGTTTCGCCCTGGACCGACTGGGTAAGCTGGCCAAGGACGGGCCTGTGAAGGTGAGTGATCTGCAGCGCATGGTCATGGACGATCAGGTCTACCTTGCTGATCAGGTGATGCCGGACCTGCTGGGCTTTTGTGCCGATGACCTGGGGACCGATGCCTTGGCGTTGACCCAGGTTTGCAACGGCCTCAAGGCTTGGGATCGAACAGCCGGCCTGAACAGTGGGGTGGGGTTCATTCATTTCCAGCACATCATGGAACAGTTGCAGGCGGTGCCTGATTCGTGGCGCGTCCCGTTCGATCCGCAAGATCCGCGACACACCCCACGCGGCCTGGCGATCGAGCGTCCTGCGGTGCTGGCGGCGGTGCGTCAGGCCATGCTGGCCTCGATGGCGTCAGTGGAGGCGGCAGGGTTGCCGAAGGACAGCCGCTGGCAGGACGTCCAGGTTGCCAGCAGTGGCAGCCGGCAGACGCCCATCCACGGCGGCCCCGGGGAGCTGGGGATCTATAACGCGATTCAGAGCGTGCCGGGGGCCAACGGCAAGCGGGAAGTGGTCAGCGGCACCAGTTATCTGCAAGTGGTGAGTTTTGATGGCAAAGGACCCCGGGCTCAAGGTCTGTTGGCATTTTCCATTTCCAGCGACCCTGCATCGCCGTATTCGGCCGACCAGACCCAGGCATTTTCGAAGAAACAGTGGAGTGTGCTGCCCTTCACCGAGCAGCAGATCAAAGCCGATCCGCACTATCAGGCCGTGACTATCCGTGAGCGCGATAAGGCGGGCAGGGTGGCTGCGCACTAATCGCTGTTGTTTTACACAAAAGCCGCGACCGGACCCGGTGGCGGCTTTTTCAGTTGGAGGGTCGTTGACCGATGGAGTTGAGGACCGGGTTGCCATCCTTGTTCTGCGTCAGGTAAACCGGCAGGACTTTGGGCAACGAAGGCACCAGGTTCTTCACTTCGTTGAGGTTGTAGATACCACCGATACGCAGGGCGCCAGTGCTGTTGTCGGCCAGCATGACGGGATGTTCGAGATAACGATTGATCAGCGGGAGTGCATCGCTGAGGGCAAGGTTGTCCAGCACCAGCTTGCCGTTGCGCCACGCCAGCGAGCTGTCGTTGACATCGACTTCACGGATTTGCGGTTGGTAGTCGCCGGCTTTGTAGCTGGCCTGCATGCCCGGCGACAGTTGCGAGCCGTTACTGGCAAGTGCCTGGTTGCTGGTCACCCATACTGAGCCCTCCACCAGCGTCACCCGGACCTGATCCTGATACATCCATACATTGAAGCGAGTGCCGGTTACGCGCACTTGGCCCTGGCCGGCCCGTACAACGAACGGGTGTTGTGTGTCATGGCTGACGTCGAAAAACGCCTCGCCCTTTTTCAGCGTCACCCGACGCTCGTTCTTGTAATTGGCAAATACCAGTTCACTGCCCAGGTTCAGTTCTACCTGGCTGCCGTCACCCAGGGTGATATGACGCACGCTTGCATCAGCTTCGAATCGTTCGTAGGAGTTGGCAACCCAGCCCAGGTTCCAGCCCGTGTAGGCGGCCAGGGGCACGCCCAGCACAAGCACCGCGGCTGCGACAGCCATCCGGCTCCAACGGGACCGGGGTCGCGGTATTGGCGCGGGAGATGGTGGCGCTTCGACACGCGGAAGATGATCGGCCACGGCCCATATCTCCAGCATGGCTTGGTATTCGAAAGCGTGCAGGGGATCGGCATCGTGCCATTGTTTGAATGCCAGCCGTTCGGCGTCGGTGCAGTCGACGGCGTGCAAACGCATGCACCAATGCGCGGCCGCATCGGTAATGGCGTCGTATTCGGCTTCCGAGAGTGTATGTTCGGTCATTGACTCTTCCTGGTTTGCCGCATTCTAACCTTCGGCATGACCTGTCGAGAACCGCCATCATGGCGTTTGCATATCAAAATGAGCCTGTTTTTTCCGGTCAAAGGCTCGGACACCGGTAGGTCGTGCTTGTAGCGTGGCATATATCCCGTGAAAAAAAGATCAATACCCGTCCGCGCGCCCCGTCGCAGAGGCTGTCAAGCCGTAGCCGCTGGACTCATGGGCGGGGAGTCCAGTTGTCGGCCCAACTCACAGATGAGCAGTGTCATGGAGTCGGCGTTTCGCAAGATAACGTCGATGCGTCCTGCCGGTGAATCTGGATCCAGAAAGATACTGCGTGCCTCGCTCATGGTCCTGGCGCCGGTCATTTTCAGGATTTCCCGGGCCATATCCCGATGTTCCGGGAAAAGCTCCAGGCTTTTGAGCCCGCCGGTAGCGCTGTCCCAGCCCATGAACAGTTTGTATCGCGGCGTGGTCAACGACAGCCCATTGCGTTGCTGGTCCTTTTGATAATTGTATTTTGCATGTCCGAACTGAGTGGCATTGGAAATCAAGTCCAGGAACGGGAGGGCCGCGTCCAGATAAACAATATCGAGCGTGTCGAAAAGCTGATGAGAAACTTCGTGGATAAGCACCGCGGCCTGGGCGTGGGCATCAACATTGAAGGAGTCCGGGACCGCGTCCTTGTACCAGTCCAATCCGACCTCGAAGAAATATTGGGTGAGATAGATTCTTCCTGCCGTTTCAGGTTCGAGCACGAAGGCGGTCGCCCTATCGTCCATGTATTTCAAGTGGCCGATGACAATACGCTTGGCGTTGCGCGTTTCCCAGGACGGGTCGGCCAATGCCCGGCACAGCGGCGAGACGGCAGTGTGTATTTTCTTGATCAGGCTGGCGTCGACTTTTTTCACCCCAAAGAAGGCCTTCAGGAAAGTATCCAGCCGAGAGCCCGGCGGGACCTGATGTTTGATCTGATCCAGATTATGCAGGGCGTTGAATGAGTAATACCTGGCCACTTCCAGGGCCTGTTCGATCATGTTTGCGTAAGCCGGGTATTTGCGACGTATTTGCGCCATGCCCCGCGCCTCAATGTTGAGCGACGTTGAAGCCTTGTAGTCGCTGTAGGAGTTGGCCAGCGTTGACATCACTTTTCCGTAGCGAATGGTCTGCCGTTGTGGGTCTACGGCCCATTGCTGGTTATCAGGCGACTGTTTCAGTATTGGCCCCTCTCCCTGTTCATGGACCACGCGCCAGACCTGGTTGGCTTTGGCCACCTGAAAAACGATGCCGGCAACAGGCGCATAAAGCTTGTCGGACCCTGAGGCCTTGTAGGTTCCGTCGATCACGTTCTTCTGCAGGTTGTGCAGGCTCACCTCCATGGCTTCGAAGGCTCGCAGGTTGGTGCGCGCCGGGGCGGTGGAGGCGATGTCCTGCCAACGCGGCGGGCTTGCCGCAGGGGCGCTCTGCGCGGCCGGTGCTATCGGGTCGAGCAGGCCGAAGGTGTCGTCGCGATTCAGGAAGCCGAGTGAAACCATCTCTGCCGCGCCAGCGATGAAGTCGTGCAAGCCTGCTTTCCAGTCATGCTGCTGCAGGGATTCAGCAGAGGCCTTGAAGTCTTGATAACTTTCCCAAAGCGTTTCGATAAATGTCAGTTTGCCTGGCAACTGTCGCCCCGCCAGCCTGACGCCGGCGCTGAACAGATGCAGGGCCGTTCCCCAGTCAAACTGGCGTTTTTTATCCGCTTGTGCGGTCAGCATGTCCGCTAACAGGGCGGTGTTGTCGTTGAACAATACGTCGAACAGGTTGGTCTTGATCGGATTGGAGGCCAGGGTGATTTCCGATTGAGAACCGACCGTGGAGGCGAACAGGTTCTTGAACGTGGCTTGCTGGCTTTCGGGAAGTCGACGAATCAGCAGGTCCTGCAACGCGCCCGGCGTGTTGAAGGCGGCAATGAGGCTGGCCTGGTCCTTGAACTCGGTGAAGTTATGGCCTGCGTGGTAGGGGGCATACAGCACATGGGGGGCTTTGTCATCGGTGCTCGATCCGATCAGGTAAAGCCCCAGTGCCTTGATCGCCGCAGTTCCCTGGGTTTTGATCAGCTCCAGTGGACGAATCAACGCGCTGGCGCCGTCCACTGCCTGGCGAGCGATGGCATCCGGCATGTCCAGTACCTGGCGAATCAAGTCAAACCCTGTGGGAGAAAGGTGCTGTTGTAGATGCAGTGCGTGAGCATGTTGCAACAGCTGCCAGGGCAACTGCCGGCGAAATCGCTGCTTTCTTTTCTGGCCATCGGTCGAGGTGGCGGAGAGTTCGTCCAGTACGATTGTTTTATAGGTGGTGGGGATGTCCAACGACAACAGCATTTGCCTGATAGCCGTCTCGTTCAAGCTGTCGGGCAACGCGCGCCCGGAGGTCGAGGACACCTTGAAGCCTGTCTTTTGAGTGAAATCGGAATGATTGAGGGCGAACTCGGTCAAGCTGCTGGCGGGCCCCGCCAACGCATGGTTCGGGGTGATCAGCAGTGTAGCGGGATCCAGGTCTTTTACGGCGAAACGCGCGTCCAGGAGCGTTTTGAGCTTTTTACTCACATAGGTGTGCAGGGGCTCGATCCCGTCCAGATAATCCTTGTCATCGGCCACACTGCTTCGGTATTGCTCAAGCAAGTCAATCTGCAGGCGCTGTTCTTCAAGGGGAGCGGCGCCAAGCCAGGCGGGGAGTTTCTGTTGCAGCCGGATCGCCTGGGCGATACGACTGGCGCGTGTCAGATTGGTGGGAGCGGCTTTTTCGAGCAATGAGCCAAGGCTCTTTTGTCGTTCAGGCCCCGTCAACTGCCAGTCCCCGCTCTTGAGCGTGCTCAGATACCTGTATTGGGCCTCGAACAGCGCGATGAACGAATTCATCCGATTGAGCAGCACGTTGTCTTCGATCAGCTCAAACACATCAAGTTGATAGCGTCCATGGGGCTTGCGTTGCGCGGGCCAGAGGTTGGCGAGCAAACCAAAGCGCTTTCGTGAGTCGAGCAGGTGTCGATTCAATTGCTTCGTGGCAAGCTCGACTGACGCAAACACTTGTAAACCTTCGGCCGGCGTCCAGAGAATTGCCAGGCCCGAATAAGGCGTATCCAGCCCGCCGCGTTCGGTCAGCAGGAAACAATTGGCCAGGGGCATGGAAACCGTTTCACCTGCTTCGGTGCATGCCAGCCTCAGCGAATAGACATCGGGCCGGAAGCCTTTGACCCCGATGCGTTGAGTGCGGTCCGGATAGTCGGCGTCAAAGGCAAAGACCGCGGCGATAAGGTCGCGCGCCGCCGGAGGCAGGGTGGCGTTCAGTTCTCTGAGTTCAGCTTCTGCACGTAGTCCCAGGGAGAAAACGTTGGTCAGTTTAGGCAGCAGCTCTTTCAATGCCTGACGCAGTGAGATCTCGCTGGACAATGGCAATCGGGTCAGTTCGGCATTCAAAGCTTCTTCGACACTGGCATAGCTCTTGATCTTCCTCTCCAGTTGATCAGCCATGAAATTGGACGGGCGCAGGTTCCCGTAAAAAACCGGTTGCGTGCCCCAGTGTCCATCGGCCTTTTGCGTCAGCAGGCTTTTACCGATCAGGCTGCGTATGTCCAGGGCCTTGTCGACGAGCGCGTGGACGTCCATGTCCCCTTGGCGGGACATCTCCATGGCGAAATGAAGGTTTTTCAACTGTTTGCCGATGACCGCTTCTGCCAGCGACTCGAATACCGGCCAGGTCACCGTCTTGCCTGACACCTGGGGATCGTCAAAGCGCAGGAAGCGGTTGCGTTCCTCCAGGCTCAGCAGGCTGTAGAGTTCTTCCTTTCGCTCCGCGCCGGCGGGGGTATTGAGCAGCGCCTCCCTGAAACCCAGGTAGTTGTCTACTTTCTCAAGGCCGTGACTGGGGGTGTAGAGATAGTGTCCCTTGGCGCTGATCATCAAAGAACCCGCCAGCTCGACGTAGAGCGGCTCATATTCCCAAAGACGAATGGTTTCGATAAACAGCAGCGGTTCGTCCGGGCGAGATGGCCTGTACAGCCGCAGCAGTTCCTGGGCGTGTGCCTCGGTGAGTTGACTTTTCTCCCGCTTGATCAGAATCGTGGCTTGTAGCGCATCGCTGAGAACTTGGGAAAGAAAATGCCGGCGCGAGGTATTGAACGGGCCGGTGGCGTCCCAATAAGTGTCGATACAGTGGGTAAGCCTGGGGATCAGGTTGCTGGCGGTCACCTTCAACGCGCTCTCCCATTGGCGCTTGTTTTGCGGTGATACGGTGATGCCTGGATGGATGAAGTCGACGTCATGTCCGGCGGGCCGACCCTGGCTGTGGAAGTAGACCAGGACCGCCTCGCTCAGCGTCATGCTTCTGGTCAACTGGCTTGCCTTCTGACTCCCCGCGCTACTCCACGTGCTCATTGTTACGCGGGCCTGGCGATGATCAAAGTTGGACAGCACCTCATTCAAGATCGCGTCAAGCATCGCACTGAGGGAGGGTAACTTGATCAGTTCATCCACCATTGTTCGGGCGTTGAGGCTTTGAGCGAACTCGATGGACTCGACCTGGGTGTTGAAGACGTCACCGTCGATACGTTGCCGGGTCGTCCTGATTGCGGAGGTGCTGTTGAGTTCGGCGCGCTGGGAAATCGATAACAGGCGAAAAAGATCGTCACGCTCGGCTGGACTGTCCAGCATCTCTTCCATCTTCTCTTCGAGAGCTTCGGGGCTGTCGAATTTTCTGATTCCGCCGTAGGGCGTGTAGAGGAACGCAGGCTGGGTCTGCGCTGCGTCTGATGTCAGCGCTTTGAGCATAAAGCAGCCGGCCAGCGGGATCGGCGCGTTTGCGTCGACCTGCAAGAGAATCGTTTCGGCAGACATGGGGGGCGTCTGTGCGGCGCGCAGCGTGTGGCTGGACAGGGACGCGTGGTGCAGCCAGTCGAGGTCTGCCTGGGTCAATCCGTGGGGGGCGTTCAAGTCCTCCAGGTTATTGGCGGCCAATACCTCGGGAAATAATAGCGGCGTGGTTGCAGTGGTCATCGTTGCTTCTCGCTCAAGGCGCCGGGAGGTGGCACGTTTGGTGGATGAGCGGCCAGACTAGGCAACGATCAAAGAGCAAAGGTGGTACATAGTTACCGCACGCAAGCGCGGTGATAGGCGTAATCCGGCACGAGCATGCTTTGCTCCGCCGCTGAAGCGGTGTTTAATCAGCCGGCTGGTTCCCCTTACGCTGTTGCTACCTCCAACAATCACTCTGGAGCTTCAGATGTCTGCGCTATCCGATCATGCCGGTTCAAGCACCCTGTCTTTTTCCGCTTTGGTGAGCTTGCTGGAGAAAGTATTCCTGCGACATGGCACCTCGGCCGAGGTCGCCCGGGCCCTGGCCGAAAACTGTGCCGGAGCCGAACGTGATGGCGCCCACAGTCATGGGGTATTCCGCATTCCCGGTTATGTCTCGACGCTGAAAAGTGGTTGGGTCGATGGTCAGGCAGTACCTACGGTTGAAGATGTGGCATCAGGGTTTGTGCGGGTGGACGCCGGTAACGGTTTCGCCCAGCCGGCCCTGGCCGCCGCACGTCCCTTGTTGGTAGCCAAGGCCCGTAGCGCCGGGATTGCAGTGTTGGCGATTCGCAACTCCCATCATTTCGCTGCCCTGTGGCCGGATGTCGAGCCGTTTGCCTATGAAGGTCTGGTGGCATTGAGCGTGGTCAACAGCATGACCTGCGTGGTGCCTCACGGTGCTGACCGGCCACTCTTCGGTACCAACCCCATTGCCTTCGCCGCGCCACGGGCCGATGGTGAGCCGATTGTCTTCGACCTGGCCACCAGCGCCATCGCCCATGGTGATGTGCAGATTGCCGCGCGCAAAGGCGAGTTGCTACCGCCGGGAATGGGGGTGGACAGCCTCGGTCAGCCGACTTGCGATCCGAAGGCGATTCTCGAAGGCGGGGCGCTCCTGCCTTTTGGCGGACACAAGGGCTCGGCGTTGTCGATGATGGTCGAGCTGCTGGCGGCCGCCCTGACCGGTGGCAACTTTTCCTTCGAGTTCGATTGGCACAACCATCCTGGGGCCAAGACACCCTGGACCGGTCAGTTGTTGATCGTGATCGACCCGAGCAAGGCCGCCGGGCAGAACTTCGCCGAACGCAGCCAGGAACTGGTCAGGCAGATGCATGGTGTTGGGTTGCGGAGGTTGCCGGGGGATCGTCGGCATCGCGAGCGCAGTAAATCCAATGAGCGGGGGATCGCACTGGACGAGCAGACATTGGTGCAGTTGCGGGAGTTGGCGGGAGTGTAAAGCCAGCTTCGAATGAGAGGCGAGGAATCATGGATTGTGGCGAGGGGATTTATCCCCGTCGGGTCGCGCAGCGGCCCTCAAACCTGCGCACGCCTTGCGCAGCTAAGTCGCATTGGGCTGCGATGCAGCCCTGCGGGGATAAATCCCCTAGCCACAGTTTCTGTGATCATTCACCGTTTTGCCAAGAGCACTTAACGCCGTCCGAGCAATAACCCCACCACCAGGCCGAAGCCTGCGGAAATGGCCACGGTCTGCCATGGATGTCCGCCGATATAGACTTCGGTGGCATCGACCATCGGCCGGGTGCGCTCCCGTGCGCTGGCGACCGAATCCAGCGCCTGTTGCAGTTTTTGGGAAATCTGGTCTCGCAGGTTTTCAGCGTCTTCACCGACCAGCGAAGCACTGCTTTTGAGCAGCTTTTCCGACTCCTCAATCAAAACCTTCAGTTCACTGAAGGCTTGATCCTTGATCTGTTCTCCATTCCCTTGCACGGTGCTTTTGCGAGCCATTGAGTTACTCCTTGCTGATGATGGCAGTGAACAATGGAGTGCTGCGGCTGGACAAAAGTTGCAGCGTCTGGCGATAGCAGCCCAGTTCACCCGAAATCGTGGTTAAGACGTTCCTCTGCAAGGTGTAAGATGGCGCCTATTTACGCAACAGGTATTTCCCATGAGTTTCAATCTGGCTGACAAGCCCCTGGCCGAGCGCGCGGCACTGGAAGACGAAAAGTCCCGACTCTTTGAACTGTGGCAAAACAATCTGGGCAAGGCCAAGGGCGACGCGGCCCGGTTGTTCGGCGAGCGCTCCAAGCGCAAGGGCAAGTGGTCCGAATGGGTGCGTGCCGAACTGGACGGCATGTCGCCGCCCGAGTACGCCAACATGGTGCGCAGTGAAGTCAATCGTCTGATGGCTGCCAACAAATAAACCTCAGGCAAAGGTTGTGATGATGGCCTCGCGTACCTTGACCACGGCCGGGTCCATCTGCGTATGGGTTCGCCAGCCCAGTTCGATAGGGTAGCGGGGCAGGTTCAGGGGGCAGGGCAGCAGTGCCAGGCCACTGAGCGAGGCGATCGCCCGGGCGGCATGCAGCGGAATGGTCGCCACGGCCTGGCTGCCCTTGAGCAAGAACGGCAGGGCGGCAAAGTGGGTGGTCGAGGCGCACACCCGTCGGCTCAGGCCTAGCGCGGCCAGCCCTTCGTCGGTGATGCCGATGAACCCACCCGAAGAGACGAGCAGATGCTCGCGGGCCACGAACGTCTCCAGGGTGAGCGTCTGCTGGTCTGGCGTCAGGCTGGCCGGGTCGACGAGACAGGCGTAGTCGCCTTCACCCAGTACCTGACGGCTGAGCAAGCGTTCGGTAAACCCGCCCGCCGTGATCGCCAGATCGAAACTGCGCTCCATCAGGGCCCGGCCGACGATCTGGCTATGGGTCTGGCGAAAAATCAATCGTAGCCCCGGTGCGCGTTGTGCCACTTCCTCGATCAAGCGCCGGCCATGGGCAATTTCGAAATCATCGGACAGCCCGACGATGACCGAGCGACCTTCGTAATGACTGGCGCCGGGGTCCACCATCGCCAGGCTCTGGCGACATTTATTCAGTGCGTCGCTGATCACCGGTTTGAGCTGATTGGCCCGTAAGGTCGGCGCCAGGCCGCGGCCAGTGCGCACAAACAATTGATCGTCATACAGGTTTCGAAGCCTGCGCAGTGCCGCGCTGATGGCCGACTGGGTCACGCCCAGGCGTAGCGCGGCGCGGCTGGCGCTGGATTCATCGTGCAAGGCTTCGAAGGTCTTGAGCAGATTGAGGTCAACATCCGCGATATTCATAACACTCATATCATTTAGCAGCGTATGGGGCTTTATTCATGATCGTCCGGCACCTGAAAATCAGCAACCCCAGATGATCGAGGAGTTGAAAACCATGCCCAAATCCATTGTGGCTGCCCTGCAGATCGGCTCGTTGCCCGGCGGCAAAGCTGACACCTTGGCGCAGATTCTTTCCTATGAAGATGCCGTACGTGAGGCCGGAGCACGCCTGGTGGTGATGCCCGAAGCGCTGCTGGGTGGGTATCCGAAAGGAGAAAGCTTCGGTACACAGTTGGGGTACCGGTTGCCCGAGGGGCGCGAGGCCTTTGCTCGTTATTTTGCCAACGCCATCGACGTGCCTGGCAGTGAAACCGAGGCATTGGCCGGGTTTTCGGCGCGCACGGGGGCAAGTCTGGTATTGGGGGTCATTGAGCGTGACGGCAGTACCTTGTACTGCACCGCCCTGTATTTCGAGCCCGATGCCGGCCTGGTGGCCAAGCATCGCAAGCTGATGCCCACTGGCACCGAGCGTCTGATTTGGGGTAAGGGCGACGGCTCGACTTTACCGGTGATCGACAGCCAGGTCGGTCGTGTAGGCGCTGCGGTGTGTTGGGAGAACATGATGCCGCTGTTGCGCACCGCGATGTACGCCAAAGGGGTGCAGGTCTGGTGTGCGCCGACGGTGGATGAGCGGGAGATGTGGCAGGTGACCATGCGTCATATCGCCCACGAAGGTCGTTGCTTCGTGGTCAGCGCCTGTCAGGTTCAGGCCTCGCCTCAGGCGCTGGGTATGGAGGTGGCGAACTGGCCTGCCGAGCGTCCCTTGATTGCCGGTGGCAGTGTGATTGTCGGCCCCATGGGGGACGTGTTGGCCGGTCCGCTCAAAGGCACGAGCGGGTTGTTGACCGCCCAGATCGATACCGATGAACTGGTACCGGCGCGCTACGACTATGACGTGGTCGGCCATTACGCCCGGCCCGATGTGTTCGAACTGGTGGTGGACGAGCGGGCCAAACCCGGCGTGCGTTTCACTCGTTGATTTACCAAGTGGCCGCGGTACCCGGCAAATCCAGGGTGCCGCGGTCAACGAAGCGCAGGGTGCCGAACAGTCCACCGGCCAGTTTGCCTTTGAGTACGTAAGGCAGGTTGTCCAGGCTTTGGGTCTGGCTCAGGCCCAGCGTCTGGCGCAGCACGGAGAAAGCCGAGATGCTCACCGGCACGCTCAGTACTGCCTCGGAGAACCGTGGGATGGATCCGGTCTGATCGCTGACCCCCGATGCCAGCGTTCGGCCGTTAACCTCGAGGTCGAGCGCGACACCGTTGTAATCGATGGTGGTTTCGTTAGGGTTCTGCAATCGCAGTTTCACGGCAAAGCGCATCTCCAGCTCCTGGCTGGGCAACGGTTCGATGCCCACCACGGTGATGTTCAGCGGATCGCGGTGCGGGAAGAGGGCGCAGGCGCTCAGGCTGAGCAGCATCAAGAGAAGGGATAAGCCTAGGGTTCTGCGCATGGGTAAATTCTCAAAGAGTGGAGAAAAACTTGGGAAACTGCTGAGCACGATAACCCACAACATGCTCACAACCACCGCAACCCCCTGTTTAGACCGGGGGGCATGGTTAACACCTGTGGCGAGGGAGCTTGCTCCCGCTCGGTTGCGCAGCGACCGCCAGGGTCGGGACCGCTGCGCGCTCCAGCGGGAGCAAGCTCCCTCGCCACAAAGGCTCAAATCACATGACTCATATCATGGCTCATATCAGATGGCTTCACGTTGCGCAGGTAGAGGGCTCCTGACACTTTCTGACACCAGGCTCTGCTAATCTGCGTCAATCTTTTTTGCGGATCGCCCATCGTGTCGCGTACCACTCGACTGCTCACATTATTGCAAGTCTTGCGAGGCAAGCGCTGCCCGGTTACCGCTGCGACATTGGCGGCCGAGTTGAAAGTGTCCGAGCGCACGCTCTACCGCGATATCGCCGAACTTTCGGCCCTGGGGGCGCCGATCCAGGGCGAGGCGGGCATTGGCTATGTGTTGCGCAGCGGCCTGTTCCTGCCGCCATTGATGTTCACGGCTGATGAAATCGAAGCCATTGTGCTGGGGCTGCGCTACGTTGATCAGCGTGGCGACGAGGTACTGGGCAAGGCCGCTGCCGACGCTTTGGCCAAGGTCGCTGCGGTGCTGGCGCCTGACGTCCGGGATGCCCTGCGCAACCCCACGGTGTTGCCCGGGCCTCCGGGCTACGGCTATCCACAGAATACGGTGGAGCTGAATGTGTACCGCCAGGCCATTCGCGCTCAAGCCAAGCTGCACATCGATTATGCCGACGTGAATAAGAACCCCAGCCAGCGCCTGATCTGGCCGTTGGCCCTGGGTTTTTTCAATGAGGCGCGAGTGGTGGTGGCGTGGTGTGAGTTACGCGGCGCCTATCGGACCTTTCGCACAGATCGGATCGCTACTGCCACCGAGCAGGGCGAGCGCTATCCTGGCAGGCGCAGCGACTTGCTGCGCGCCTGGTTCAAGCTGATGGACCTGGACGAGGCGGGGCGTTTCACTCCTGACAAAAACTGACACACGGCTGTTCTAGCATGGCGTCAGATCGATAAAACAAGGAGCCGTACCATGTCCAATCCCGTCTCTTCCCTGGCCCCGGCCATCGCCGGTTATATTGCGGCCGCCAATGCCCGTGACAGTTCGGCGGTGACGCGTTTTTTCGCCGAGGATGCCAATGTGTTCGACGAAGGCCAGCACCGCGTCGGTGCCCAGGCCATCGCTCAATGGATGGAAGACACCGCCCAGCGTTTTCAGCCTCGGGTTGAGGTGCTCAATGTGCAGCAACGCACCGGCAAGGTGCTGGTGCATAACCTGATCTCCGGAACTTTCCCCGGCAGCCCGCTGGAGTTGCGCTACACCTTCCGGCTCGACGAGCAGGGGAAGATCAGTCGGCTGGATATCTCGATCTAGAGGTTTGCACGTTGGTTCGTCAACACCTGTGGCGAGGGGATAAATCGCCCTCGCCACAGGGTTTTGCTGAGGTTCACAGACAGGTGAGGTCACTCACTCAAAGCCGCCGACATGGCATACTCCCCGGCCTCATTTTCCGGATCCGGGCCGTATGACTTTCGACTCCCCCTTGAGTGCCTGGCAGCATGCCATCGAACACCATGGTTTTGTCCAGGACGAGGCCCAGGAACTGGCTATCATGGCTCTGCAACAGTGCCACCAGGCACTGCACGAGGGGCGCAAGTCGATCCAGGGCGTTTATCTCTGGGGGCCGGTCGGACGCGGCAAGACCTGGTTGATGGACCGATTCTACGAAAGCCTTAGGGTGCCGGCCCGTCGTCAGCATTTCCATCATTTCATGGCCTGGGTGCATCAGCGCTCGTTCCAGCTTACGGGCACGCCGGACCCTTTGCAGGCATTGGCGGCAGAACTGAGCCAAGAGGTCAGGGTGTTGTGTTTCGACGAGTTGTTCGTCACCGACATTGGCGATGCCATTATTCTGGGCCGTCTGTTTCAGGTCATGTTCGAGCGGGGCATGGTGGTGGTCAGCACCTCCAACCTGCCGCCCGAGGAGCTTTATGCCAACGGCCACAACCGCGAGCGATTCCTGCCCACCATCACGGCGATCAAGCAGCACATGCAGGTCGTGCCGGTGAACGGATGGCAAGATCATCGCCAGCATCCGGGGGCATTGCAGCAGCGCTACTGGCTACGCGACTGCGGGCAACCCGATCCGTTGGAGGCTGTTTTTGCCCAGTTGACCGCAGGACAGGCGCCCAACAGTTTGCCGATTGAAGTCGGCCATCGTCTGCTTGAGCCCGTGCGGGCCAGCGATACGGTGCTCTGGAGTCGTTACGCGGATATGTGTGAGCAGCCGTTCTCAGCCATGGATTTCATGGCGCTGTGCGACCGTTTCAAGGCCATCCTGATCAGCGACGTACCTAGTCTGAGCGCCGAGCAGCGCGAGGGGCGCATTGCCCGTGGAACCGAAGACGGGGTTGAAAGGGTCGAGGCGGGTGATCGTGAGTTGCCGCAGTTGTCCATCCATGATGACGGTGTGCGGCGTTTCATTGCCCTGGTCGATGAATGCTACGACCGCAAAGTGCCGTTGTACCTTTCGGCACAGGTGCCGATGGACCGGTTGTACACCGAGGGCTATCTGCAATTCCCGTTTCGTCGTACGCTCAGTCGCCTGCAGGAAATGCAAATGCAGCGTTTTGGTCAGTCCGCCTGACCGTATCCCGCCGACGGCACCGGAGCCGCCGGTACTACCGAAGTGAGATGGAACGCCGTGGAAGAAACCAGGGACATTCTTGTATTGCAAGCCAGCTATACCAATGCAGTCCACGCCGAAGCAATCTGTTATGTGCTGAACGGCTATGCAGAAGATCCAATGGGCGGTGGCCAGTCGCTGCCGCCGGAAGTGTTGCTGCATCTACCCGAGGAACTGGCCAAGCGCCCGCATGCCTTCAGCGTGCTGGCTTTCGTCAACGGCGAACCGGCGGGCCTGGTCAATTGCTTCGAAGGTTTTTCGACCTTCGCTTGCCGACCACTGGTCAACGTCCACGATGTTGTGGTGATGAAGCCGTTCCGCGGCTTGGGGTTGAGCCAAAAGATGCTGCAGAAGGTCGAGGATATCGCCCGCCAGCGTGGTTGCTGCAAAATCACCCTGGAGGTGCTTGAAGGCAATGCCATCGCCCAGGGCAGCTATACGAAGTTCGGCTTTGCCCCTGGCATGTTCGACCCGGCCCACGGTCGAATGCTGTTCTGGACAAAGCCCCTGTAGAGGCCGCCTCTGTGGAAGCGGGCGAGGGCGCTCCGGCTATTTTTGCACGACCCGCACCGCAGGCGCCTTGGGCTGCATCAGGCTGAAGTCGATCAAGGCCTTGCGCTGGTGTTCATAAGGGTTGCCGATCAACAGCGGGCGGGCCTTGAAGTCATCGCTCACCAGGCTTTTACTGCGGTCCAGCTCATCAAAACTCAAACCGGCCAGGTCTGCCCAGGTGTGGATCAAGTGAGCGCTGCTGTAGGGGCGTGACAGGTCAGCGCTGAAGTTCCAGTCATGAGTTTCACGCCACTTGGGCGAGGCCCAGGCGATGAACGGAACGGTGTACATCGGCGCGGTCGGCTTGCCTTCGTTGCGGCCAAGCGTGCTATGGCCCGGCGAATCGAACACGTCTTCACCATGGTCCGACAGGTACAGCAAAAAGCCGTTGGGGTCGGTTTTGGCGTAGTCCTTGATCAGACTGGACACTACGAAGTCGTTGTACAGCACCGCGTTGTCGTAACTGTTGTAGGTCGGGACCTGGTCGTCACGCACCCCCGCCGGTACGCCCTGGCGGTCGGTGAACTTCTTGAAGTTGGGCGGATACCGGTACTGATAGCTCATGTGGGTGCCGAGCAGGTGCACCACGATCAGTTTGCGCGCCGCGCTGTCTGCCAGGGCCTGATTGAACGGGGCGATCACATCGCCGTCGTATTGCGCCGCGTTCTGGTTGCGGTTGTTGTTCAGGTATACCTGCGCATCGGCTTGTTGAGAGAAGGTCGTGAGCATGGTGTTGCGCTTGGTCATGGTCTGCTGGTTGGTGATCCAGAAGGTCTTGTAACCGGCCTGCTTCATCATGCTCACCAAGGACGGTGTGCTCAGGTAAAGGTCCGGGTTCTGTTCATCGGCAAAGGTCAGTACCTGCTGCAGTGCTTCGATGGTGTAGGGGCGCGGGGTGATGACATTGTCGAAAACCGAGAGCTGGTCCTTGAGCTTGTCCAGTTCCGGCGTGGTTTTCCTTGGGTAACCGTACAGGCTCATGCGCTGGCGGTTGGTGGACTCGCCGATGACCAGCACCAGGGTGGCGGGCTGCTCGGCCATGGCGTCCTTGAGGTTACGCAGCGGTGCGATCTTGCTGGCGCTGTGAAGCATGCCTTGCATGTTTTCCAGCTGCTCGCCATAGCGCCGGTATGCCACCAGCATCTGCCACGGCACGGCTGGCTCGATGCGACTTTCGAATTTCTCCAGACCACCGGCAAGCGTGCCGGCCCGCAGGGTGTGTTTGATCAGCGGATAGCCGACCACTGCCACCACAATCGCAGTCGCCGCGACCATGGCTTGGCCGCGGGGCAGGTACACCGGGCGCAGGCGTGTCCAGAGCCAATACCCGACGGCGGTATGGGCCAGGAAGGCCGCCACCATCCACCAGGCAAAATACTGCGTCATGTACTCGCCGGCTTCGGACACGTTCGATTCGAACATGATGAAGATGACGCTCTGGGAAAACTCTTGCTGATAGATGAAAAAGTAACCGAGGCTGGCCATAGAGCAGGCCCACAGCACCAAGCCGATCAACGCCGCAAGCAGGCGGGTCCGAGCAGGGAAGAGCAATACGGGCGCCAGCCACAGTGCGCTCATGACGAAGGCCTGGCGAAACCCGGTAAAGCCCGAAGTGTCAGTCACCAGTATGAGCAGTTGGGTAATACCCGAGAAATACCAGAAAAACAGAAAAAGCCAGCCAAAACCGGCCCAGTCGAAACTTTTCGCAGTCGTTGTGCTGCGTTTGAACAAACTCATCAAGCGCTCCAGCCTTCCTGTCGACGAAGCCGCTGGCACCCAATGGATGCCCACAGGCATGCGCCGAACTACCCTAAAAGGCCGGGAGTATCGCGATGGAGGTGTGAAAAATTTGTAAGATATTTGGTTACAAAACGAAGGTCGGGGGAAATGTGGCGAAGGCGTTTTTTGTGGCGAGGAGATTTATTTCCGGTGGTCGCGTTGCACCCTCACGCACTGAAACCCGCGCACCCAGGGGCGGGACTGCTACGCGCTGCAGCAGAAACACATGCCCTTGGCACGAATGGGTATACATGGAAATGACACCGGTTTGTCCAGTGCCACTTCCGGCGCCGCGCCTCTGCTCGGGGGTTACCGAGCCAGGGCCTGGCTCTGATGGGACAGCTGGGAGTGTTGCAACTGCATGCGCAATTGCGTCACCTCATCAAGCAGCAGATCACGCTCTTCTTTAAGCAGGCGTAATTCGTCGCGACGAATGGTCACGTAAAGGGTTTGGGGAGGACGTGCGGTAACTACGGAGTCCATTGCTCACCTCGCAAATGGCGTACATCAACTATAGAGATGTCGCCAGTATTTGGTCGACACCTCTACTATCGGCGCCGATTCTGATTTCTTTTGCTTGTGATTGGAACTTTTTTATTTTTCATGGTCGCTGTGTCTTTGGCCGGATCTGGAGCGTTATCCCTTGTGATCGCTCGAATTACCCGGAAACTATGCAGCAATGCTCTGGACTAACCTCCACTCGTCGATTGAGCTAAACCTTTGACACACCTTTATTTGTAGTAGGGAGCATCAGCACATGCAACTCGGGATCATTGGACTGGGCCGCATGGGCGGCAATATTGCGCGGCGCCTGATGCTCAATGGGCACACCACCGTCGTCTACGATCGCAATGCCGCCTTTGTTGAAAACCTGAGCCAGGAGGGCGCAACGGGCGTCGCGGATCTGCCGCAACTGGTGGCCGGTCTGGAAAAACCACGGGCGGTCTGGGTCATGTTGCCCGCCGGCGCCCCCACCGAAGACACGATTAACGTTCTCAGCGAGTTGCTGGAGCCGGGCGACGTCATCATCGATGGCGGTAACACGTACTACAAGGATGACATCCGTCGCGCGCAGGCGTTGTCGGTCAAAGGCCTGAATTATATCGACGTCGGCACTTCCGGCGGCGTCTGGGGCCTGGAGCGCGGTTATTGCATGATGATTGGTGGTGACGCCGAAGTGGTGAGGCGCCTGGATCCTTTGTTTGACAGCCTGGCACCAGGGATGGGCGATATTCCGCGCACCCGCGACCGCAAGTCTGACGATGATCGCGCGGAACGCGGCTACATCCACGCGGGCCCGGCCGGTTCGGGGCATTTTGTGAAGATGATCCACAACGGCATTGAATACGGAATGATGCAGGCCTTCGCCGAGGGCTTTGACATCCTCAAGACCAAATCCAGCGAAAGCCTGCCACCTGAGCAGCGATTTGACTTGAATGTAGCCGATATCGCCGAAGTCTGGCGTCGCGGCAGTGTGGTGTCGTCCTGGCTGCTGGATTTGACCGCCGACGCCTTGGCCAGCGATCCGAAGCTGGACGGCTTCTCCGGTGAGGTTGCCGACAGTGGTGAAGGGCGCTGGACCATCGAAGCGGCCATCGAGCAAGCGGTTCCGGTGCCGGTGCTCTCCAGCTCATTGTTCGCCCGTTTCCGCTCGCGCCAGCAGAGCACCTACGGTGACAAGATGCTATCGGCCATGCGCTTTGGCTTCGGTGGCCACGTGGAGACGCCGAAAAAATGACCTCGATCGGCAGGAAATCCAAGGCAGAACCCGCGCCGCCGACCACGCTGTTTCTGTTCGGCGCCCATGGCGATCTGGTCAAGCGTCTGCTGATGCCGGCGTTGTACCACCTCAGTCGCGACGGGCTGCTGGGGGGTGGCCTGCAGATCATTGGTGTCGACCACAACGCTATCAGTGATGTGGACTTCGCCCGCAAACTCGAGGATTTCATCCGTCATCAAGCGGCGAGCAAGGGCGGCGATGCCGACCGGGCGCTCGACCCGGTGCTGTGGGCCAGCCTGGCTCGGGGCATTAGTTACGTTCAGGGTGACTTCCTCGATGACAGCACCTACGAAGCACTGGCGGCGAAAATCGCCGCCAGTGGCACCGGCAACGCGGTTTTCTATCTGGCGACCGCGCCGCGTTTTTTCAGTGAAGTGGTCCGCCGCCTCGGTGCGGCCGGGCTGCTTCAGGAGCAGGACGATGCCTTCCGGCGTGTGGTGATCGAGAAACCGTTCGGTTCCGATCTGCCAACCGCCGAAGCGCTCAATGCCTGCCTGCTCAAAGTCATGAGCGAAAAACAGATCTACCGGATCGACCATTACCTGGGCAAGGAAACGGTGCAGAACATTCTGGTCAGCCGTTTTTCCAACAGCCTGTTCGAGGCCTTCTGGAACAATCACTACATCGACCATGTACAAATCACCGCCGCGGAAACCGTTGGCGTGGAAACCCGTGGCAGTTTCTACGAACACACCGGCGCCCTGCGGGACATGGTGCCCAACCACTTGTTCCAGTTGCTGGCGATGGTGGCCATGGAACCGCCGGCCGCCTTTGGCGCCGATGCGGTGCGTGGCGAAAAAGCCAAGGTGGTCGGGGCCATTCGCCCCTGGTCGGTGGAGCAGGCCCGCGCCAACTCGGTGCGTGGCCAGTACACCGCAGGCCAGGTCGGCGGCGTAGCGGTCAACGGTTACCGTGAGGAAGCCAATGTCGCGCCCGACAGCAATACCGAAACCTACGTCGCCCTCAAGGTGATGATCGATAACTGGCGTTGGGTCGGGGTGCCGTTTTACCTGCGCACAGGCAAACGAATGAGTGTGCGCGACACGGAAATTGTCATCTGCTTCAAACCGGCGCCTTACGCGCAGTTTCGCGATACCGAAGTCGATGAACTGCAACCCACGTACTTGAGAATCCAGATCCAGCCCAATGAAGGCATGTGGTTCGACCTGCTGGCCAAGCGGCCGGGGCCGACCCTCGACATGGCGAACATTGAACTGGGATTTGCCTACAAGGACTTCTTCGAAATGCAACCGTCCACGGGTTACGAAACCTTGATCTACGACTGCCTGACCGGCGATCAGACCTTGTTTCAGCGTGCCGACAACATTGAAAACGGCTGGCGTGCGGTCCAGCCCTTCCTCGATGCCTGGCAACAGGACGCGACGGTCCAGTTCTACAAGGCCGGTGAAGATGGTCCGTCGGCCGCAGATGATCTGCTGACACGCGATGGCCGCGTTTGGCATGCGCTCGATGAGTGATCAGGTGAAACACCCCATCCGTTTTTTGCTCAGTGACATGGACGGTACGCTGCTGCTGCCTGACCACAGTCTCAACCAGCGCACCATCGAAGCCGTTCGCTCGCTGCGCGAGGCGGGCGTGATGTTCAGCCTCGCCACCGGGCGTCCGCCCCGGGCGATGTTGCAGCAGATCGAAGCCTTGGGCGTGGACCTGCCTACCGCCGCGTTCAATGGCGGTACGCTGGTCCACCCGGACGGCAGTTTCCTCGCCGTGCACTACCTGCCACCTGAGGCGGCTTTGGCGACGCTGGCCTTGTACGCCGACCAGCCTGATATCGAGGTCTGGGTGTTTGCCGACGGTGACTGGCTGGTGCGCGACGCTAACGGTCCGATGGTGCCGGTGGAGACGCGCGGGCTTGGCTATCCGCCGGTGCAAGTCGAGAGTTTCGAGCCTTACCTGGAACGTATCGACAAGATCGTTGCCACCAGCCCCAACACGCAGCTGCTGGTTGAGCTGGAGGCGCGCTTGCATCCGCTGCTCAAGGGTCAGGCTCAGGTCTCGCGTTCGCAACCGATCTATCTGGATGTGACGGCGATGCGGGCAAACAAGGGTGAAGCGCTGGCGACCCTGGCAGCGTTCCTGGGGGTGCCGTTGGAACAGACCGCCGCCATGGGCGACGGTGGCAACGATCCGGCGATGTTTCACCGTGCGGGGTTGTCGATTGCCATGGGGCAGGCGGAGGAGGCGATTCAGCGTCAGGCCGATGTCATCACCGCAGCCAACACCGAAGACGGCGCGGCGCTGGCAATCGAGCGATTCATTCTGGCTCGATGAACCACGCAAATCCTCAGGGCCGGTACCGCACCACTACCGCCTGATACTTGCCATGCAGAGAATAGCCGCCCACCAGGATCTTCCCGTCTGCCTGCAGAGCCAGGGATGTGGCGGTGTCGAGGCTGTAGCCCAGTCGAGTGCGGACCCAACCTCTGCCCTCAGCAAAATCCGGGTCGAGGCTGGCGTCCGGCAAGTGTCGGGCCAGAACGAAGTCAGTTTCGATTCCGCCGATGGTGGCCCCGGCGGTCACCAGCTTTGCGTCCGCTTGAAGCTGGGCCGCCGTCCACTGACTGGCGCTGTTGCCAAATTTCAGGAGCTGACACTGTCCTTGGTTGCAGCGAGGGTCCGGTTTGCCGTCGCTGCCCACTCTTAACAACAGGCAATGCATCGGGTCGCGGCTGCTGCCCAACGCTTGCAGATCACCGTCTGGAAGTTGGACGATCTGGCTGACCATTACGCTGTGCTGCTCAGTCGTGATGGACAGGAAACCGTCCTCGCCAAAGCTGTCATCAAGTGAGCCGCTGGGATCATAGCGGGCCATCAAACCTTGTTGGGGCAAGTCAATCACTCCGCCGACCACGATGCTGCCGTCGGCCTGAAGCGCCACACAACCCAGCCAAGTGTTTTTCAACAGATGCCGGACCATCACAAAGCCGCGGTTGTTGAACGAAGTGTCCAATGCGCCGTCCGGCAGGAGCCGGATCAGGATGCCAACATGGTCAGATAGTTGGTAATGATGATTGGCGAGGATGAGGATCCGGCCATCGGCCTGCACCCGCATGTCACAGGCTTCAAGGCCCGGTACGCCGGGTGGGAGCCACGTATCGCGCAGACCTTGGGAGAGATTGCCGCACAGCCGTATGACCTGCTGCCCGGCGCTGCCGAAGCTTTGAACGGCGCGGCCCTGCTGATCGAACAGCGCGATGGCGGGCAGGGTACGGTCGGTGTTTTCGTAGTGCAGGCCGGACAGCAGGATACGGCCGTCGGGTAATTCCATCACCTTGCCTGCCGTGGCTTCGAAGCCGCGCTCAAAAGAGCCGATCACATAGCCCTGGTGTCCGAAGCCCGCGTCAGCCGAACCGTCGTGGTTGAGCCGTGCAAGCCCGAACCGGCTGCCCTCGGTCGTTTCGATCCGGGCTGCCACCAGGATTCTTCCGGCATGATCGACCGTCAGGCCCGTGGTCAGGCTCCCGAGGCTACCGGTGAAATGCAACCAGGCTTTACCGTTATCGGCAAAGCCTGGGTCGAGATGGCCGGCACAGGCTGCGGCCGTCGGCATCGCAAACGCGGATTGATCGAGCATGCATGCCTCTCCTTGCGTGTCGATAAGCCCGGAGGGGCGACGACTGCATGAGGGCAACATTCAATCCCTGAATGTGACAATGCACAACTGGCAGACTCTGCAGAAACAGCAGCGAATCGTGCCAGAACACTGGCTTTTCGACCCAGTGTAAAGCCTGCAATCCATCATCAGGTTTTACCGGTAAGGATTTACTCGGGCATGGACCAGGATTGCAGGGTGTAGCCTTCCTGGCTCAACTCGGCACGGGCCTGTTTCAACCAGTCAGCCAGTTGGGCCGGGTCGGTGTAGGCACTGCTTGGAATCTGAGTACGGCCAATATGAGTATTGGTGCGGTCAATGACGGTCAGGCTCAGTTCACCATTACCGTCTTGTGGAGCCCAGGCCACGCATTGAAAAGGACGAAAGGCGCGGTCGGCAATCAAAAGAGCTTCGTTGATACGGAGCGGGGCGTTCATGGCGTTATCTCTTAAGTATGCCCAATCAAATGATGTGCCGTCGGTTGGGCGTACCGGGCGGCTGGTTACTTGTACTGATGTCTTGTAAGGGGGGGCAGGTCACACATTCCTTAAATAAATTTCGATTTTCTTTCAGACCCGGCTTTTGGACTTTTGTTTGAAAGCTTGATGAAAGATTCAAGTGGGCGACAACTAACGAAACGCGCGCTTATAACCACTTTAAAGCGAACCCGATAATCAATTGATACAAGCAGGTGTCAACTTCTTGCTACTGTTACATGCAGGTTCGCCAAACGCCTGTTTTTCCTCATATTCCTTATTTTGGCGCCAAGGATCAGTCATGATCGAAGCCAGTACGTCGCGTCGTCTGCTCGTGGTTGATCCCTGCGATGATTGCCATCGCCTGTTGCCCGGATTACGCACCATTGGTTGGGACGTGGAGAGCTGTTCCCTTGAGCATGCGGGTGATCGAACGTGTGACGTCGGGCTGTTGCGACTTCAGCCTTTTCACCTGGAACGGCCGGAGGCGGTCAAGGAGTTGATCAGCCGCAGCGGCACCGAGTGGATCGCCGTGCTGAATCAGGAAGTGCTGCGCCTGAAGAATGTCGGAGACTTTGTCTGCGAATGGTTTTTTGATTTTCATACCTTGCCATTCGACGTGTCCCGGGTGCAGGTGACTCTGGGCCGCGCCTTTGGCATGGCACGTTTGCGCGGACAGGGCTCGATTCACGTCAATGAGCCTGAACATGAATTACTGGGTGACAGCAAACCCATTCGGGAGCTGCGCAAGTTGTTGAGCAAATTGGCACCTGCCGAATCGCCAGTGTTGATTCGCGGTGAAAGCGGCACCGGCAAGGAACTGGTGGCGCGCACGCTGCATCGCCAATCCCATCGGCGCAACAAACCGTTCATTGCCATCAATTGTGGCGCGATACCGGAGCACTTGATCCAGTCGGAGTTGTTCGGGCACGAGAAAGGTGCTTTCACGGGTGCCCATCAGCGCAAGATCGGGCGGATCGAAGCGGCGCACGGCGGCACCCTGTTTCTGGATGAGATTGGCGACCTGCCGTTGGAGCTACAGGCCAATCTGTTGCGTTTCCTTCAGGAGAAACACATCGAGCGGGTCGGAGGCAGCCAGCCGATCGCCGTCGATGTGCGGATTTTGGCCGCCACCCATGTGGATCTGGAAGCCGCCATCGAGCACAAGCTGTTTCGTGAAGACCTGTATTATCGCTTGAACGTGCTGCAGGTGCTGATGGCGCCGTTGCGTGAACGCCATGGCGATTTGTCGATGCTGGCCAGCCACTTCTCGCATTTCTACAGTCAGGAAACCGGACGTCGACCTCGCAGTTTCAGTGAAGACGCGTTGGTGGCCATGGGTAAGCATGACTGGCCGGGTAATGTGCGTGAGCTGGCCAATCGGGTACGTCGCGGCCTGGTGTTGGCCGAGGGGCGGCAGATCGAAGCGATGGACCTTGGCCTGACCGGCCATCAAGGACCGGTGGCGCCGATGGGCACCCTTGAAGACTACAAGACCCGTGCTGAGCGTCAGGCGTTGAGCGATGTACTTAACCGGCACAGTGACAACCTGAGTGTTGCTGCCCGCGTGCTGGGCATATCCCGGCCGACGTTCTACCGGCTGCTGCACAAGCATCAAATCCGCTGAATCAAGCCCTGCTCGCGATAGCGGTGTGTCAGTTACGAACAGTTAACTGATCGACCGCTATCGCGAGCAGGCTCGCTCCCGCAAGGACTGCATCAGAAGTAATAGGGGAATTTCAGGCTAAAGGTGAAGTCCGGCGCATCGTCGGTCAGACCGATGGACAGGTTGGGCACAATGGTCAGGTTGTCGCTGGCGGCTACGGTCATGCCGATGTTGAAGTAGCCGGCATTGGCGTCGCTGGAAACCACCGATTCCCAATCTCCGCCGTCCTGTTTGAGCTTGCTTTTCTTTTGTATGAGGTCGGAAACCGAGAACGACATACTCATCTTCTCGTTCAGCGCGAAGGCAATGCCCGCGCCGATCTGGAAGCTGTCACCGATCCGCACCTTGCCCGGTATCCTCTGGTTGACGGTGGAGCTTATGTCGTCGAAGGACTCTTCGAAGTTATGGGTGTAGGAAAGGCTGCCGAACAGCACTGCCGGATCGAAGGTCTTGACCAGCGAGATCCCGGGTGTGATCGACCATACGCCGTTGCCGGTGGGCAGGTCTTCAGGCACGAACAGGTTGGTGTTGGCCTGGGACTGGCGCAGCTTGATGCCAAACGGCTCCTCGCCGGTGGGGGCCTTGACGCGTAGCGTGAGCACCGCGTCCGGGCTGTTGATCGATTCGTCCATGAACTTGTAGGCGATGCCGAAGTTGACGTCACCGATGGTGGGATCGCGGGTAACGGTTTCTTCGCTGGTCACCCCAGCCGCGCCTTGGTTGGCACCGCCGGACTGATAGGTGGATTCGCGGTAGACCACCGGTACATTGAGGTCGAACTGCCAGCGATTGTCGAAGTTGTAACGGCCGGTGAGGTCCAGGGTCCAAGTGTCGGCCTTGATCCTGTCCAGGTTGATGTTGCCCAGGAAAATCGAATCCAGGGCCAGGAAGCCGTTCAGAATCAATTGTCGTGTGTCGTAGCGCGAATAAGTCACGCCGGTTTCGAAGCTGAACTTGCCACCGCCAAAAAAGCCGCTGGCCTCGTCATAGAGGTTGGAGACACTCTGGGCGGGCTGTGAATCATCGGCCAGAGACTGCCCGTAACCGCTGCCACCGGCCGCTGCGCCGCCCGCCGCAGTCTGGTTGCCTTTCATGTCGGCCGGGGATTTGGCCAGACGCTTGGGCGCGGGAGCAGCGGGTTGATCCTCGACCTGGCGAACTCGCTGCTCGAGTATCGCCAGGGCTCTTTGCTGGACCTCGTATCGTTGTCTGAGCTCGAGAAGCTCCTGCTTCAGAGCTTGAATGTCGGCGTCAGGTGCTGCTTGCAGCAGGGGCGCCGGTAAAAGAGTGCTTACGCACATCACAGCGCGCAACGATACGGATCGATACATGAAATATGCCGTCCCTATTTGCCCAGTGGTCGCAAGGCAGCGTAGTTCAATATCCGAGATTGCGCAGTCCGCGCAGCTGGGTCAGGTTGCAGTCCAAAGCGCCGGCGCTGAGGCCGTTGTTGTTCAAAACCACGTTGAGTTGCGTCATGTTGTTGACCAGGTTGCTGTTACCCAGCAAGCGAGTGTTTTGCAGCAAGCCGCCCTGGGCTACTTGTTGCAGAGAACTACCCTGGTTGTGGTTGGCCTGGATCGCCATCTGCACGCCGCTGCCGGTGGCGGTGACCGCGACACTGCCGGCGGCGTTGCTGCCGCTGATGGTTTGGCCTTTGCTCAGCAACTGGCCTTGAGCAGGCACCAGAGCGGGGGCCTGGTTGCTTTCCCTGACGTTGATGCTGACGTTGTTGTAGGCGGAGTTGCCATCACCCGCGGCGCGTACGCTCTGGGTCACACCCTGGCCGCCCGCCAGGCCCGCGCCACCGACAATGTTGCCGCTGCCCTGTTGCGGGGCCTGGCCATTGCCGGTCTGCTTGATCGTTGAGACATAGAATTGGGGTTTGACGGTGGCCGCCTGGATCTGCATGGAACTGCTCGCGCCGATCAGGTCGCCACTGGCGTTGCGCCAGGTGCTGCTCATGACGATGCCGAAGCTGATGACCCGGCCGGGCATGACATAGCGTCCACGCAGTTCGGCAAGCTCCTGATCCTTGACTTCGATGGGTTTGAATCCGGCGTGGGCATGGCCCGACACAGCCGCGGCAAGGCCGGCAAACGCCAGCCAGCGTGAAGTTTTCATGTGCTGCTCCCGGAGCTTCCTGCTCCTTTTTGTACTTATCGTTGGCGATTGGTCGGCGATTAGAAAAAGTCGCTCTGTATGAAGCCAAAATCCATCAGCTCTGCATCTTTGACCGGGTTGAACCCGTCCAGTTTGTTGCGCGCCGTCAGCGGTTGCGGAGGGGTGCGCAGTGCGTTGGTCTTGTCGTAACCCGGGCCGACGATGGCAAACACGATGCCGTTCCAGCCTTTGACGAAATCATCATGGGCGTAGCGCTTGTGCCCCAGTACAGGGTCGGCGATATAGACCCATTGCTGGTCGGCTCGCTGCAATACCACGAAGTGCTTGTAGCCACGGATGTCCATCAGGACCACCACCGGAATTGTCACTGCCTCGAGCTTTTCCGGCGGTATCCGGTAGCCCCGGGCGCGCATGCCGATGCTTTCCACGTAGCGCTTCATATCGAGCATGGAAAATCCCTGGGTGCGGACCAGGTCATGGTCGGCTTTGACCAGCATGCCCTTGATGACGTGCTCTTCATCCACGTCAAGCCAATAGGCCTGGCGCAGTACCGTGGCCAGCGCGGCGGCGCCGCAACTGAAATCGGTTTTCTGCTCGACGATGTCGCTGAACTTGCGCTCGCGCACACTCTGTACTGGCTTGTAGACCAACATGCCGCCGGGTAGGGCGGCGACCGGCATCTGCGCAGCTTCAGCCACGCCGGCCAGACAAAGGAGCAGAGAAAGGGCTGCCGCTCGCATGATCGATACGCCTTATGCACACCTGGGAAAGAAGCCCCGTTTCCGGGGCTTCGTTTCGATCGCGCTTACATGCAAGCCCTGCAACCGGCTGCAATGGACAGCGAGTTGCTTTGCTGGTTGCCCACGCCCGCCGACACGTTGGCGCCGCCGTTACCGGAGAAGCCGTTCATGGAGTTGGTCATGGTAGCGTTGTTGATGACAGGGTTTTTCCAGCCATCGCGGGTCAGCACTTGCTGAGTGTTGCTGCCGGCCAGTTCGAAGGTGCCCACGGCGGAGAACTTGAACTTGTCGTCATCGTGACCGCCGCCGTAGCCGCCTCTGTTGCCCCAGCCGCCATGGTTGTCGTCTTCGACGGTGCCGGTGCCTTTGGCCTTGAACGTGCCGGAAGCGGCATAGGTGCTGGTAAGGGTGTCGGTTTTGTAGGTTCTTACGCCCTTGTTGTCGACCACAAGGCCTGTGGAGGACTGATCGGCCGCGGCCGCGGCTTCGGCGACACGTCCACCCGATACAGCAATGGCCAGGTTGTTTTTCTGTTGGTTGAAGTTACCGGCGGTCACGTTGATGCCGATGTTGCCGGAGCCGTTGTTGCCCGCATTGGTGAGCGAGGCGTTGTTTCGGGTCGAGTTGTTTTTGACATAGTTATTGTTATTGACCTGCATGGCGCTGGAGGCAGCGACAGCCGAGCCGAAGATGAATGCTTCGTCAGCGGTGGCGATGGCTGCGGCATTGTCCTGCTGGTTGCCGTCGCCGGCGGCGATGTTGGCGCCCATATTGCCGTTGCTGCCATTGAGCGAGTCAGCGGCTTCGGCGGTGTTGCGGGTGGCCTGGTTGGTCACCACGTTGCCGTCGCTGTTCTGCACATCCAGCACGGCTGCGCCAGCCCCTGCGGTGATCGAGAGCAGTTGCTCAAACGACGGGCCTTTCGGACCGTGATTGCCGTGCCCGTTACCGTGCCCATTGCCACGTCCGTTTCCATCGGCCTGTGCGGCCATTGCCATGACAGCGGCGAGAGCAAAAACCAATGGTTTGAGTGCCATTGTTGGTTTCATGGTGTTTCTCCTTGCGTGTCGTTGGTTAAGTGTCAGTACTTTCTTATGCCCACGGTTTTCGGGTCAGTCAGCGACCCGGATGCTCAGGGTGTTAGCCATGCGGTTCCCCACCCCGGCACTCTGGTTCACCTGGATGACCCCTCGGCTGCCGGTGAAGGCCTGGTCGCTGGTGACGACCTGGCGACTGCCGGTTGGGGTGCCAGTTGCTCCTGAGTTTGGTAGCAACGCCACGTTCTGCTGAGAAAGGGCGCTATCGTCGATGCTCTGCGGCCGGGCACTGATACCCACCCGCATGACATTGGCCATCTGGTTGTTGGCACCGGCGGACTGGTTAACGCCCAGCACTCCGTTGCCGTTGCTAAATGAACTGCCGCCGATGCGGGCCGTTGCGTTCACCGACGGGTTGGCCGCTGTATCCAGCCGTTGACGCACGTCGGTGGTGGCCTGTGCGTGGGTACCGATGGCGATGGCCCGGGTGTTGGTCTGCTGGGTCTGATCGCCAGCGGCCTGGTTGACGTTGAAGTTGCCGGTATAGCGGCTGCCGGAATCCTGCAGGTTGGCGTTACTGATCACCGCCACGCCCGGATCGGCGAACACGGTGGACGAGCCGAGCAGGGCAAATAGAAACAGGGCTGCTTTCATGTCACTGACCTCCGCCCAGCCGACCCAACGGGGCCAAGCCGGAACTCAGCGAACGGTTGATCGTGCCGGAGATGGCACCACCGCTGCCGCCACCGTGACCGGCGCGCATGCCCGGCAGGCCGTTGGGGTTGGTCACGACGTTCAGACCTTGCACCCCGGTGTTGTTCGGGTTGACGGCGTTGCGGATCGACGAGCCGCTGGCAACGTTGGCGAATTCGCCGTCGCTCAGCTCGATGCTGGCAGTTGCCTGATTGACTCGATCGGATGGGTTGGCGTTGACGGTGGTCGGGTAGGGGTCTTTGCCACCGTTTCGACCGATGTGTACGGGTTGTACGTCACGAGTGAGGACAATGACGCCGTTGCCCTCGGCTTGTACGGGCAAGCTGAACGTCGCACCGGTGGCGCAGCCGATCAACAGCAGGCACGTCAAGCTTCTATTGATAGTCCCCACGGTATCGATTCCTTCTTCGGTGGGCTGGCCTTGGTCCAGCGTTGCGAAGGAGGAAGAGCAGGTGTTGTGCCGCTTATAAAAAATATATCAAATTCAATGAGTTGGTATATCTCAGAGGAATTGCGCCTGGTGACTGTTTCATTCGTGAGACAGGCCGATAGAGGCTAATGGCCGGGCGCTATCGCTTGGCTCTGGTTCAAGGCTTCGCAAGCAGGTGTTTCAAGAACCTGACAAAGGCAACGGAAAAACCATCTAGGTGCTCTGGAGCCGGGTTTGCCACGACCTGGGTGTTTCAAGAGTGGTACAAACAGATGGGTGAATCAGGCTTGGAGCAGTCGAGTCACGGTTGCAAACACCCGTTCCCGACGTTGCGCCCAATCGCCTTCAATGACCTGCAAGGGTTGCTGATGCCGAACCAGCCATTGCTCGATAGCCTCGAAAAACCTCATTCGGTCTTCCAGTTCGGGTTGGCAGCGCAGGCCATCGCCAGTCCATTCGACCTGTTGCGGGCTCAGCAGCAGGTGCAAGTCGTAATGGCGCGCCAGCAAGGCCGGCTCCAGCCAGCTTGGGCAGTCGCCGAACAGGGTTTGGCTCCAGAGGATGTTGCTCAACAGGTGGGTGTCGAGGATCAACAACGGTGGTTTACAGGCGCGGGCCGCGTCTTCCCAGGCCAACTGTCCTGCGGCGATATCGGTGATGTCCGACAGGCGGGTCTGACGCGGATTCTGCTCCATGAAGTGGCGAACGTATTCGTCCACCCGCAAGCCGCCGAAGTGCTCCTGCAACTGCGCCGCCAGCCAGCTCTTGCCGCTGGACTCCGGCCCGGTGAGCACCATGACCTTCATGTGCGCAGGACCGGGTCGGCGCGCCATTCGCGCCAGCCCTGTACGGCCAACAGGGTGAACAAGGCGTAGAGCGCAGCGGTCAAGTACAGGTCCTTATAGATGAACAAGCCCACGAAGATGATGTCCAGGGCGATCCACAGCGGCCAGCATTGCACGCGTTTTTGCGCCATCCACCACTGGGCCACGAGACTGAAACCGGTGAGCGCGGCGTCGAGCCAGGGTTGGGCGGCGTCGGTCCAGTGCGCCATTGCCGCGCCCAGCATCAGGCTGCCTGCCGCGCCGACCGCCAGGCCACGCAATACTGAAGGAGCGCCCAGGCGGGTGATTTGTCGCCCCTCATGATGCTGCCCCGCACGAGTCCATTGGTACCAGCCATAAAGTTGCAGTACGGCGTAGACACACTGCAGCAACATGTCCGAGTACAGCTTCACTTCGAAGAAGATCCAGCTATAGAGCAGCACCATGACCAGGCCGATCGGCCAGCACCAGGGGTTCTGCTTGACGGTCAACCAGACAGCGATCACGCCGAGGGCTGCGGCAAACAGTTCAAGCCCGGACATGGCGGTTCCTTGGGTAGTAGAAGAAGGCGGCGATTGTAAACGCTGGCGCCAGTTTTTCTATGACTGGTAAACCTTCTTGAGCAGGCGCAGCAATTCTTCGCGCTCGGCACCGTCAAGGGTTGAGGTGGAGTCCAGGTCGCTCTGTGCGGCGATTTGCTTGAGTTCCTTGAGCAGGGTTTCGCCGGTTTTGCTCAAAAATATCCCGTAGGAGCGTTTGTCGGGCTTGCACCGCACCCGCACGGCCAGTGCCCGGCTTTCCAGCTTGTTCAACAGTGGCACGACCTGCGGCGGTTCGATCGACAGGGCCTTGGCCAGATCGGTCTGCATCAGGCCAGGGTTCTGGTCGATGATCGCCAGGGCCGAAAATTGGGCGGGCCGCAGATCGTGGATGGCGAGTCGACCGATCAGGTTCTGGAACAGTTTCAATTGGGCGCGACGCAGGGCGTAACCGATCAGATCATCCAGCGCGGAGTCCAGCGGGGCCTGTGCGTCGGTACCGCTGGCCTGGGGCTCGGCGGGGTCGGCAAGCTTGGAAGACTTGGCCATCGGAGGGAGCATCCTCAAGGTGAGTGATTAACAAGGCTATCCATTTTGCCGAGGTTGAAGCGCGATGGCTATGGCGGATATCGAAATAGTGATTTGCCGCGTTGTCCTGTCCATTGGGGGAAATACAGATAAATGGATTAATAGTTAATTGACATAACTAGTTTTCGAGTTTAGTTTTTGCTCATCTTCAGCCAAGAACAAGAGAGCACGCCCGCCATGAGCAATTACGAAGGTCGCTGGAAAACGGTCAAGGTCGACATCGAGGAAGGCATTGCCTGGGTCACCCTCAATCGCCCGGAAAAACGCAACGCCATGAGTCCGACGCTCAATCGCGAGATGATCGACGTGCTGGAAACCCTGGAGCAGGACCCGGCCGCCGGAGTACTGGTGCTGACCGGGGCCGGTGATGCCTGGACGGCCGGCATGGACCTCAAGGAGTATTTCCGCGAAGTGGATGCCGGGCCTGAAATCCTGCAAGAAAAAATCCGTCGCGAAGCCTCCCAGTGGCAATGGAAACTGCTGCGCATGTACGCCAAGCCGACCATTGCCATGGTCAATGGCTGGTGCTTCGGTGGTGGCTTCAGCCCGCTGGTGGCGTGTGACTTGGCGATCTGCGCTGACGAGGCGACCTTCGGCCTTTCGGAAATCAACTGGGGCATCCCGCCCGGCAACCTGGTCAGCAAGGCCATGGCCGATACCGTGGGCCATCGTCAGTCGCTGTACTACATCATGACCGGCAAGACCTTTGGCGGGCAGAAAGCCGCCGAGATGGGACTGGTCAACGAAAGCGTGCCCCTGGCGCAACTGCGCGAAGTCACCGTTGAGCTGGCGCGTAACCTGCTGGAGAAAAACCCGGTGGTGTTGCGAGCAGCCAAGCACGGGTTCAAGCGCTGCCGCGAACTGACTTGGGAGCAAAACGAAGATTACCTGTACGCCAAGCTCGATCAGTCGCGCCTGCTCGACACCGAGGGTGGTCGCGAGCAGGGGATGAAGCAGTTCCTCGACGACAAGAGCATCAAGCCGGGGCTGCAGACTTACAAGCGCTGAGACAACGGCGCGGCGGGTGCCGATCCTGTGCCCGCAGGCTGTTGCTCAAAGGCCCTTGGCGCTACTGTGAATGTGTTCCCTATAACGACAATAAAGAGGAATCACCATGCTGGACGTGCCCCTGTTGATCGGCGGCCAGTCGTGCCCCGCCCGTGACGGTCGGACTTTCGAGCGTTGCAATCCGGTAACCGGTGAAGTGGTCTCCCGTGTGGCGGCTGCCACGCTGGAGGATGCCGACGCCGCCGTGGCCGCCGCGCAAGCTGCGTTTCCCGCCTGGGCAGCGTTGGCGCCCAATGAGCGGCGCACGCGTCTGCTGCGTGCCGCCGAGCAGTTGCAGGCGCGCACTGGCGAGTTCATTGCCGCTGCCGGCGAGACGGGTGCCATGGCCAACTGGTACGGTTTCAACGTGCATCTGGCGGCGAATATGCTGCGCGAAGCTGCGTCCATGACCACCCAGATCAATGGCGAAATCATTCCTTCGGATGTGCCCGGCAGTTTTGCCATGGCCCTGCGTCAGCCGTGTGGCGTGGTGCTGGGTATCGCGCCGTGGAATGCCCCGGTGATTCTCGCCACCCGAGCCATCGCCATGCCTCTGGCCTGCGGCAACACTGTGGTGCTCAAGGCTTCTGAAATCAGCCCGGCGGTGCACCGCTTGATTGGTCAGGTATTGCAGGACGCCGGGCTGGGCGATGGCGTGGTCAACGTTATCTGCAATGCCCCGGCAGATGCGCCGGCCATTGTCGCGCGGCTGATCGCCAACCCGGCGGTACGCCGTGTCAATTTCACCGGCTCGACCCACGTCGGGCGCATCGTTGGCGAACTGTCGGCGCGCCACCTAAAGCCTGCATTACTGGAACTGGGCGGCAAGGCGCCGTTGCTGGTGCTCGATGACGCTGACCTGGATGCAGCGGTAGAAGCCGCCGCCTTCGGGGCGTACTTCAATCAGGGACAGATTTGCATGTCCACCGAGCGGCTGATCGTCGATGCCAGCGTGGCCAATGCCTTTGTTTCCAAGCTGAGCGCCAAGATCGCCACCTTGCGTGCCGGTGATCCTGCGGCCGGTGATTCGGTATTGGGTTCGCTGGTAGACGTCAGTGCCGGCCAGCGTATCAAGGGGTTGATCGACGATGCCTTGGCCAAAGGCGCGACGCTGGTGGCGGGAGGGCAACTGGACGGCAGCATTCTGCAGCCGACCTTGCTCGACGGCGTTACTCCAGACATGCGCCTGTACCGCGAAGAGTCTTTCGGGCCGGTGGCGGTGTTGCTGCGGGGTGAAGGCGACGAAGCCTTGTTGCGCCTGGCCAATGATTCGGAATTCGGCCTTTCGGCAGCCATTTTCAGCCGCGATACCACTCGGGCGTTGGCCTTGGCCCAACGGGTCGAGTCGGGCATCTGTCACATCAATGGTCCGACCGTGCACGACGAGGCGCAGATGCCCTTCGGTGGGGTCAAGTCCAGCGGTTACGGCAGTTTTGGCGGCAAGGCGTCCATCGAACATTTCACCCAGTTGCGCTGGGTGACGATGCAGAACGGCGCCCGGCATTACCCGATCTGATATCCGTCGCATGCGGGCGGTGGCGCGTGGACATCGCCGGCCCGATGCAGGCCAGACATAACAATAACAAGGCCGCAGCCAGATGCTGCCACGCTCCGCTCGCTTCGTGCGGGTTCGGCGTGCCTTGATGGAGGAAATGTACGTGAGTGTTGAGTTCAGATCGTCCTCCCGAGCCAGCCCCGGGCGCTATCGCCAGGTGTCGATTGGTCATCCAGCCGTTGAAGTCAGAGAAGAGCAGGGCATCCTGCACATGCGCTCCCTGGAGCCGTTGGCTGCGTTGCCGACGCGTTTGCTCGATCGCCTGGTGCATTGGGCCCAGGTGCGCCCGCAACAGACCTTCATTGCCGCCCGCCAGGCGGGCGGGGACTGGCGGCGAGTCAGCTATGCCCAGATGCTCGACAGTGTGCGGGCCATCGCGCAAGGCCTGTTGAGCTATGGCTTGTCAGCCGAAAAGCCCCTGGCGCTGCTATCGGGTAATGACATCGAGCATCTGCAAATGGCCCTTGGCGCGATGTACGCCGGGATCCCCTATTGCCCGGTGTCGCCGGCCTATTCGTTGTTGTCCCAGGATTTCGCCAAGCTGCGCCACGTTTGCGATCTGTTGCAGCCGGGGTTGGTGTTTGTCAGCGAAGCTGCGCCGTTTGAGCGGGCGATCAATGCGGTGCTGCCGGCGGACATTCCCTTGATCACAGTACGCGGCGAAATGGCCGCAAGGTCCAGGGCAAGCTTTGCCAGTCTGCTGGCGCAACCCGGTGGTATTGAGGCCGAGCGGGCCTTTGCCGCCACCGGGCCGGACAGCATTGCCAAGTTCCTCTTCACCTCGGGCTCCACCAAGCTGCCCAAGGCCGTGATCACTACCCAACGCATGCTCTGCGCCAACCAGCAAATGCTCTTGCAGACCTTTCCGGTGTTCGGTGAAGCGCCGCCGGTATTGGTGGATTGGTTGCCGTGGAACCACACATTCGGTGGCAGTCACAACGTCGGCATCGTGTTGTACAACGGCGGCACGTTTTACCTGGACGACGGCAAGCCCACCGCCCAGGGCTTCGCCGAAACCTTGCGCAACCTCAAGGAGATTTCTCCCACTGCGTACTTGACCGTGCCCAAGGGCTGGGAAGAGTTGGTCAGTGCCCTGGAACAGGACGGCGAGTTGCGCGAGCGTTTCTTCGAGCGCATCAGCCTGTTCTTTTTTGCGGCAGCGGGTCTGTCCCAAAGTACGTGGGATCGGCTCGACAAGGTCGCCGAACAGCATTGCGGTGAGCGCATCCGCATGATGGCCGGGCTGGGCATGACGGAGGCGTCGCCGTCCTGTACTTTCACCACCGGACCGTTGTCCATGGCCGGTTACATCGGCTTGCCGGCACCCGGCTGCGAGGTGCGGCTGGTGCCGGTGGACGGCAAGTTTGAAGGCCGCTTTCGCGGACCGCACATCATGCCCGGCTACTGGCGCTCGCCGCAGCAGACCGCTGAGGTGTTCGACGAAGACGGATTTTATTGTTCGGGCGATGCGATCAAGTTGGCCGATCCCAATGATCCGCAACTGGGTTTGATGTTTGACGGACGGATAGCCGAGGACTTCAAGCTGTCCTCCGGGGTGTTCGTCAGTGTCGGGCCGTTGCGCAACCGGGCGGTGCTGGAGGGGACCCCGTACGTCCAGGACCTGGTGGTGACCGCGCCGGATCGCGAATGCCTGGGCGCGCTGGTGTTCCCACGGCTGGCTGAATGCCGGCGTTTGTCAGGCCTGTCCCCGAGCGCCAGCGATGCCGAGGTCTTGGCCAGCCCACCGGTACGCCAGTGGTTTGCCGATTGGCTGCAACGTCTTAACCGTGAGGCGAGCGGCAACGCCAGCCGTGTGGAGTGGATTGCCTTGCTCGATGAACCGGCCTCCATCGATCGTGGTGAAATCACGGACAAGGGCTCGATCAACCAACGGGCGGTGCTGCAATGGCGCGCGGCGCAAGTCGAGGCGCTGTACCGCGGCGAAGATCCATCGATCCTGCGGGCGAACTAGTCGGTCCAGATACAAGACCTGTGGGAGCAAGGCTTGCCCGCGATGGCGATGGATCAGTTGGCATCAATGTTGGCTGATCTACCGCCATCGCGGGCAAGCCTTGCTCCCACAGGACTTTCCTGAGCCTGATTCTTCTTCGATTGGCCTGCCCCCGTCGTGACACCCCGTCCCAAGCCTTCTACTATGGCGACTCTGTTTTCTCTGGAAGAACCTGGATGAGTAAGCCCGGCCAAACGGTGCTGGTCGCATTGCGCAGGATGATCGCCTCAGGCGAGCTGGCGGGTGGTGAGCGCTTGATGGAAATTCCCACGGCTGAGTTGTTCGGTGTTTCGCGAATGCCGGTGCGCATGGCGTTTCGTACCCTGGAGCAGGAAGGGCTGCTGGTGCGCTTCGGTGGTCGCGGATTCCAGGTGCGCTCGGTCAGTGCCGAGGAAATCGCCGGGGCCGTGGAAGTGCGTGGTGTGCTCGAAGGCCTGGCCGCGCGGCAAACGGCCGAGCGTGGCTTATCCGAAGAGGGGCGAACGGCACTTGAACAGTGCCTGGTGCAGGGCGACGAACTGTTTGCCAAGGGCTATGTAACCGAGGACGACCTTGAGGTCTATCACGACTTGAACATGCGCTTTCATCAGGTGATCGTCGAGGGCAGCCATAACCCGGCGATTGCCGATGCCCTGGCGCGCAACGATCACCTGCCATTTGCCTCAGTCACCGCCCTGGCGGTGGATCGCCAGAACATGGCCGGTGAGTTTCGCCGCTTCAACTACGCCCACATGCAGCACCACTCAGTGTTCGATGCGCTGATCCATCGCCAGGGCGCCCGCGCCGAGGCAATCATGCGCGAACATGCCAATGCGACTTTGCGTTATGCCGAGGTGTTCGGCTCGACGTTGGCTGATGAGCGGATGAAGGTGATTGTTCGGTCGCAGTGAGCACGCATACGCCTGTGGGAGCAAAACGGTGCTCTCACAGGCTCTGGCCACTGCGTTTTGGGTCAGATATCCAACACTAGAAGTGGCGTCTTCGAGCGGGAGCAGCACGGCGTGAACTGGTCGTTGCAAGCCTGTTCAGCCTCGGTCAAAAACATGTCCCGGTGCTCCGGCACTCCCTCCAGCACACGCGTCAGGCAGGTGCCGCACACGCCCTGTTCGCAGGAAATCGGAATCTCGATGCCGTGGCTTTCCAGCACCTGGACCACGCTTCGGTCGGCGGGTACTTCGAAGACCTGGCCGCTGCTGGCGACTTTCACCGAGAAGCTGCCATCCGCGCGGGTGTCGGTGGGCGCTGCGGCGAAATACTCGCGGTGCACACAGGTTTCCTGCCAGCCCAGGGCCCTGGCGGTATCGAGTACATGCTGCATGAAACCGCCGGGGCCGCACACATAAAGGTGCAGATCGTCACCAGGCGCGGCCAGCACTCGAGCGGCGTCCAGCATGGTCTCGGGTTCTTCATCAAAATGCAGGAACACTCGATCGGCATAGGGTGACCGGCGCAAGCGTTCGACAAACGCTGCCCGCTCCCTGGATCGGGCGCAGTAATGCAGCTCGAACGCCGCACCGCTCTGGGCCAGCTGTTCGGCCATGCACAGGATTGGCGTGATACCGATGCCTCCGGCAAACAGCAAGCTGCGTCGGGCCTCTGGGGCGAGGGGGAACAAGTTGCGCGGTTCGCTGATCAGCAGGCGCGCGCCAGGCAGAATCTGTTCATGCAAATTGCGCGAACCGCCTCGAGACGTCACATCCTTGAGCACCCCGATGAGGTAGCGATGCCGTTCCTCGGGATGATTGCACAGCGAATACTGACGAATCATGCCGTTGGGCAGGTGTACGTCGATATGGGCACCGGCGGTGAACGCCGGTAAAGGCTGGCCGTCGACACTCGTCAGCTCGTAGCTGCAGATGTCCTGGGCTTCGTTGTGCCGCGCCGTGACCTGGACTTCAATCATGCTCGTTGCTCCCCCTGATGGGTGCTGGCAATCAATCCCGCTTGCGGCTCGCGCTCGCGGGCAATCAAACGGTCCAGCACCCGACGCGACTGCACGCCGCCGGCATCGATATTGAGCTTGAGCAGGCTGCGTTGTGGGTGATCCAGCAAGTTGCGTTGCTGACGCTCGAGCATTTCCAGGTCTTCGCTGAAAATCTTGCCCTGGCCCTCGCGAATGCTGGCGGTCAGCGCTTCGTCCTGCGGCTGGAAGTGTCGGGCCATGCCCCAGAAGTACCAGATGGATGTCTCGGTTTCCGGGGTGATGAAGTCCACCACGATGCTGGATGCCTTGAACTGCGGCGCGGCGTGATACCCGCCCTTGCCGGCATGGGCCACGCCAACTTCGATCAGCACATGGCTGGGCGGGGTGAAACGGCAGATCTGCCAGCGGTCCACCGGCACGTCGTCGGCCAGGTTGTTGCCACGCAAGGCCATGCGCCAGAAAGGCGGGGCCATGATGTTTTCCATGTGCCGGGCGGTGACCACTTCGTCACCTTCGACCGTGGTCACCGGCGGCGCCTCGTCGATTTCCTTCTGGCCGATGCTGGAAGCGTGCACGTAGGTTTCGTGGGTCAGGTCCATCAGGTTGTCGATCATCAGGCGGTAATCGCACTGGATATGGAACAGGCCGCCGCCGTAAGCCCACTCGTCACTTTCGGCCCATTCAAGATGATGAATCAGCGTCGGGTCAGCCAAGGCCTGGTCACCGGGCCAGACCCAGATAAACCCATGACGCTCCTGCACCGCAAAGGTCTTGTTGCAAGGGAACCCTCGCACCCGTTGCCCTGGCATTTCGACGGTCTTGCCATCGCACCCCATCACCAGCCCGTGATAGCCGCACACCAGGTTACCGTTTTCGACATAGCCCAAAGAGAGCGGGGCGCCGCGGTGGGGGCAGAAATCTTCCACAGCGACAACTTGGCCTTCATGACCGCGGTAAAAAACCATTTTCTCACCGCATATCTGGCGGCCCAGCGGTTTGTCAGCGAGTTCATCAGGGGTGCAGGCGACATACCAGGTGTTCTTGGGGTACATGACGGATCTCCGTACGGACATTGTTGTGCTTATGGATCCATTAACTCTCTTAACTATTTCCGTTGTCAATATTCTTGGCGGTTTTGCAGACGGTTGGCGCCCTCTAATGGATCCATTTGTTTTCCTTCCTATGAAAAAACTGCACAAATCTTCCAGACACCTCTGGCGCCAGCGGTTAACCTGCTCGGGCAGATACACAAAAACGGGACCGCCCATGACGCCGCGCAACTGGATCGATCTCAAGCAGGACGCCACGTCCGGCATCGAGACCGTGCGCGCGCATTTCGAGGGGCATGCCTACGATCCCCATTGGCACGACGCCTATCTGGTGGGCGTGACCGAGCAGGGCGTGCAGCAGTTCCATTGTCGCCGCCAGCAGCACAACAGCACGCCGGGCAAGGTGTTTCTGCTCGAGCCTGGCGAGTTGCATGACGGCAACGCGCCCCACGCCAGCGGTTTCACCTATCGCACGTTGTACCTCGAGCCACAGTGGCTGGAGCGCGAGTTGCGGTCGTTGTTCGACGTGGCTCCGGATAATGCACAGCTGGGATTTGCCGCCACCCTGGCTGACGATGCGCGGCTGGCGAGCGCCACGGCGCTGGCGTTCCAGAGCCTGCACCAGCAGGAGATCCGCATCGTCCGTCAGACGACCCTCGACGCCTTGCTGGCTAACCTGACCCAGCACCTGCACTGGCGTGCGCGGATCAATCCCGATCCGCGCTTGCCATTGGTGGCGCAGCAGGCCCGTGATTACCTGCACAGTCATCTGAGTGAAGACATCGGGCTGGATGACTTGGCACGGGTCACCGGGGTGGATCGTTTTCGCCTGACCCGCGCCTTCAAGGCTGCGTTCGGTCTCGCCCCCCATGCCTATCTGATCCAGTTGCGTCTGGCCCGGGCCCGGCGCTTGCTGGCCCGTGGCGAAAGCGCGGTGGCGGTGGCGGCGATACTCGGGTTTGCCGATCAGAGTCATTTGGGGCGCTGGTTTCAGCGTGCCTATCGCCTGAGCCCGGCGGACTATCGCAAGCGTTGCTCAAACGTTCCAGACTGAGCGCGGTTGGGTGGGGATGATCAGGCTACGATCATTCACCGAGATGTTGCTCCATGGACCAGTTGCTGCCGTTTGCCTTGTTCGCCTTTGTCGCCTCCATTACCCCGGGCCCGACCAATATCCTGGTGCTGAGCCACAGCTCGCGCTTTGGCCTGGCAACCACCTGGCCGATCATCCTCGGCGCCTGCGCCGCCGCAGCCTTGTTGGTGTTGTTGGTCGGCACGGGATTGGGGGATGTGCTGGCCCGTCATGCGACGATTCAGACGTTGCTGTCATGGGCTGGAATTGCCTGGCTGAGCTGGATGGCCTGGCAAATATTCAGCACGCCGGCCCAGGCCATTGACCCCGAGCGCCGCATTGAGGGCCCACGACTTGGCTTGGCAGGGGCGGCCGCTTTGCAATTGGTCAATCCCAAGACCTGGATGATGGCATTGGCGGTGGTCAGCGTCTTTGCCGGCACCGAGGCCGACCGTACCGTGCGGGTGCTCTGGCTGTCCCTGGCGTTCTTCGCGATTTCCATTCCGTGCATGACCGTGTGGGCCTATCTGGGCCTCGGTGCTGCCAGATTCTGCCGCAGCGCCGTGGCCATGGGTCGGTTCAATCGAGTCATGGCGGTGTTGTTGCTGATGTCGGCGTGGTTGACGTTGGTGGTCTGAGCCGCTGACGAGAGGGGCGAAGCGCCCACCCAAAGGCAGCGTTTCGCCAAGCCTCGGTCTATCGCAGGTCAGCTTTGCAAGTACACCGCATGGGTATGGGTGTATTCGTACAAGCCGTGCTTGCCGTCGGCTCCTCCCACCCCGGACTTACGCACGCCGGCATGGAAGCCCTGCATGGCTTCGAAGTTTTCGCGGTTGACGTAGGTCTCGCCAAAGTCCAGGCCACGAATGGCGTGCATGGCCCAGCTCAGGTCGCGGGTGTAGACCGAAGAGGTCAGGCCGTAGTCGCAGTCATTGGCCAGGGCGATGGCCTCGTCCAGGTCGTCAATGATCTGGATCGGCAGCACGGGACCGAAGATTTCCTCACGCATGATGTCCATCGAGGCGTTGCAACCGGCCAGGACTGTGGGTTGAAAGTGAAAGCCCTGGGGACGATCCGCCACGCGACCGCCGCTGACCAGGCTGGCGCCTTGGCTGAGGGCGGTTCGCACCTTGCGTTCAACACTGTCCAGGCCCTGACGGTTGATCAGTGGACCCATTTCCACGTCGGCTTCGGCGATCGGGTCGCCGTAGCGGGTGGCGGACATCGCCGCGCTGATGCGTTCGATGAATTGATCGGCGACCTTGCGCTCAACGTAGACACGTTCGGCACAGTTGCAGACTTGCCCGGTGTTGATGATCCGTGAGTCGCGAATGGCTTTCACCGCCAGCGCCAGATCAGCGTCCGCCAGCACGATGGCCGGGGCCTTGCCGCCCAGTTCCAGGTTGAGTTTGGTAATGTTCGGTGCCGCCGCCATCATGATCCGTGAGCCGGTGTCGACGCTGCCGGTGAAGCTGATCATGTCCACGCCTTGGTGAGCGCTCAAGGCTGCGCCGACCTGGCCGTCGCCGCATACAACATTGAACACGCCGGGTGGCAGGTCGGTTTCGGCCACCAGTCGGGCAAATTCGAAGCAGTTGTTCGGGGTTTCTTCGCTGGGCTTGATGACGATGGTGTTGCCGGTCAACAACGCCGGGGCCATCTTGCGAGCGATCAGGAAGAACGGAAAGTTCCACGGCAGGATCCCGGCCACCACGCCCAGGGGCTTGCGGAACAGGAAGATGTTTTCACCGGGCCGGTCGCTGGTGATGATCTCGCCCTCGATGCGTCGGGCCCATTCGGCCATATAGTCGAGGTAGTCAGCGGTGAAATTCACCTCCACCTCGGCCAGGGCGCTGATCTTGCCTTGCTCCAGGGTGATGGTGCGTGCCAGGTGGGTGACGTTTTCCCGCAGTTTGGCGGCGATGCGGCGCAGGTGTCCGGCGCGTTCGATAGCCGGTTTGGCCGCCCAGTCTTTCTGCGCGGCGCGGGCGGCAGCCAGGGCCTGATCGACGTTGGCGGCGCTGGAAGCCGGAACCCGGGACAGCAAAGCGCCGGTTGCGGGGTTGAACACCTCCAGGTGCGCCTCGCTGTGGGTGAACTGGCCGTTGATGAAATTCTGGAATACAGGAACGGATGACATGGCGGTGTCCTTCAATAAGTGCGCGACGGCGCTTGAACGGCGGCGGGTTCACGGTAGCGGGCGAGGGTGGCAATGGCACTCTGGCGCAGCAGGCTGATGTCGATGGCCACGGCAATGAACTGGCAGCCCCAGCCCTGATAACGGCGGGCGTCTTCTTCGTTGGGCGCGAGGATGCCGCAGGCCTTGCCGGCGGCGAGGGTGGCGTTCACGGCGTATTGGATGCGCGCCTGGACTTCGGGGTGGCCAGGATTGCCTGCGTGACCAAGGCCAATGGACAGGTCGGCGGGGCCGATGAACACCGCGTCCACCCCTTCGACGGCAGCGATGGCCTCGACGTTTTCCACCCCGGTGCGTGACTCCACCTGGACGATCAGGCACAGCTCTTGATGGGCTGTGGTGAGGTAGTTGGCGACGCCGTCCCAGCGGGTCGCGCGGGTCAGGCCACCGCCCACACCACGAATGCCTTGGGGCGGATAACGCATGGCGCGCACCAGGGCCTGAGCCTGTTCAGCGGTCTCGACCATGGGAATCATCAGGGTTTGGGCGCCGACGTCCAACAGTTGCTTGATCAGGTTGGCATCGCCGGTCACCGCTCGCACCACTGGCGCGGTGGCATAGGACGCCACGGCCTGGAGCTGGTTGAGCACGCTGGGCACGTTGTTGGGGGCGTGTTCGCCGTCGATCAGCATCCAGTCGTAACCGGTGCCGGCGACGATTTCGGCGGCGTAACCGCTGGCGAAGCCGGCCCAGATGCCGTACTGCGTATGCTTGGCGGTGAGCGCGGCCTTGAAGGCATTGTGAGGCATGTTCATGGTGGGCTCCTCTAGCGGTGATAAGGCCGGTGCAGTTGGCACTCAGGATTCAGCGCCACGCCGAAGCCGGGCTGGTCGAGGACCGACAGGCGCATGCGGCCTTGCACCGGTACCGGCTCGCCCAGCAATTGCGGGTGGAACATCGGCACCACTTCATCCGCCTGGGGCGCCATCATCAGGAATTCGGCGAACGGACTGTTATGCCGGGTGGCGACGAAGTGATAGCTGTAGACCGAGGAACCGTGGGGGATGACCAGTGCGTTATGGGCATCGGCCAGGGCCGATATTTTCACCAGTTCGGTGAGGCCTCCGCACCAGCCGACGTCCGGCTGGATGATGTCGCAGCAGCCCATTTCCAGCAGCATGCGAAAGCCCCAACGGGTGGCTTCGTGCTCGCCGGTGGTTACCAGCATGCCCTTGGGTACATTGTTGCGCAGCGCCGCGTAGCCCCAATAATCGTCGGGTGGCAGAGCCTCTTCGATCCATTTCAAGCCATGCTCATGGGCGCCGACCGCCAGTCTGGTGGCGTAGTTGAGGTCCAGGCTCATCCAGCAATCGAGCATCAACCAGAAGTCCGGACCGACCCGTTCGCGCATCGTCGCCAGTGCCTCGAGATTCTTGCGCAGGCCTTCCTCGCCTTCGGCCGGGCCGTGATGCAAAGGCATCTTGCCGCCGATGAAACCCATTTTCTGCGCCAGGTCGGGGCGGGCGCCGGTGGCGTAGAACTGCAACTCATCGCGCACCGCGCCGCCGAGCAGTTGATGCACCGGTTCCTGGCGGATCTTGCCCAGCAAGTCCCAGAGCGCCAGATCCACACCAGAAATCGTGTTGATCACCAGGCCTTTGCGACCGTAGTAGAGCGTCGATTGGTACATCTGGTCCCAGATCTTTTCGATGTCGGTGACCCGGGCACCTTCGACGAATCGCGCCAGATGCTTCTCTACGATGTAGGCCGCCGGTTCGCCGCCGGTGGTCACGGCAAAACCGACCGTGCCGTCGCTGGCCTCGATCTCTACCACCAGGGTGCCAAGCACGTTGATACCGAAGCTGCGGCGGCTCTGCCGGTACTGTGGGTATTTGCTCATCGGCGTGGCGATGTGATCGTCGATCCAGTGGCCGTCCGCCTGGTCGTGATAATCCGCGCCGCCGCCTCGCAGGACGAAGGCGCGGACGTGTTTGATAGTGGGGATACCCATGGTGCAGCTCCTTGAGTTAAACCGTGGCCGGTGTGTTCGAAGCGCGTTGGCCGGGGGAGTGGATGCCCAGTACCAGCAACGCGGCGATGACGGTGGTGGCGGCGAGCAAATAAAGGCCGGCCGCGGGGGAATGAAAGGCGCCTTCGGCCCAGTTCTTCAGCACCGGGGCAATGAAACCGCCGAGTGCGCCGAAGGAGTTGATCAACGCGATACCTGCCGCAGCGGCACTGCCAGCCAGGTAACTGGAGGGAAAGGTCCAGAACACCGGCTGCACGGCGATGAAACCGGAAGCGGCAAAACAGAGGGCGATGATGCCCAGCAGTGGGCTGGAAACGCTCACCGAGCAGGCGATCCCAGCGGCGGCCATCAACAGGGTCAACGCAGCGGTGCGTCGGCGCTGGCCAGTGCGGTCGCTGTAACCGGGAATCAGGTAGGCCGCGCACAGTGCACAAACCCACGGAATGGCCGTGACCAGGCCCACCATCAAGCCCACCTTGCTGCCCAGCAACCCGCCCACTTGGGTCGGTAGGTAAAACACCACGCCGTAGACGCTGGCCTGGATCAGCAGGTAGATCAGGCACAGGTACAGCACCGAAGGCTGGCACAACACGCTGAGCAGGCTGCGGCCATGGGATTGTTTGTGCTGGTCCTCGGCATCAAGCAGCTCCTGGACCTGGCGGCGCTCTTCAACCGTCAGCCATTTCGCATCGGCGGGGCGGTTGTCCAGGTACCAGTAGGCCCATACGCCCACTGCCGAAGCCATCAGGCCTTCCACGGCGAACAGCCATTGCCAGCCGTGAACACCGGCGAAACCGTCCAGTTCCAACAGCAGGCCTGATAGCGGGCTGCCGAATATGAACGCCAGTGGTGCACCGAAATAAAAGAAGCCCATGGCCTTGCCTCGGGCCGCCGAGGGGAACCAGTAGGTGAGGTAGAGAATCACGCCGGGGAAGAACCCGGCTTCGGCCACGCCTAGCAGGAAGCGCAGCACATAGAAACTGGTTTCGTTGTGGGCAAAGACCATCGCCGCCGACACCAGACCCCAGGTGACCATGATCCGGCACATCCACAGCTTCGCGCCGACGCGGTGAAGGATCAGGTTGCTGGGCACTTCCAGCAACGCGTAACCGGCAAAGAACACGCCGGCACCAAATGCGAATGCGGCGTCGCCGATACCGGTGTCGGCCTGGAAGGCTTGCTTGGCGAAGCCAACGTTGGCGCGGTCGAGAAAAGCCATGATGTACATCAGCAGCAGGAAGGGCAGCAGGCGCCAGGAAATCTTGGCCAGTACAGACACAGGAAGAGTCTTCATCGCGGGAGTCCTTTAGCAGGTATTTGTTCTTATGGGCTGGACTGTACGGCGGGCGATTGATGCGTTACAAATCGAATCTCGCTAACAATCGATACCTTGAAGGTATCGGTAATCAGGGGCCTATCAATGACTCATCCTGTAGTGTCGCGCAGTCTGTTCAACCGCCTGCGCTACAAGCACTTGCACATGCTGGTGGCCTTGAGCGCCAGCCAGAACCTGCACCGGGCGTCCCAGAGCCTGAACATGTCGCAACCGGCGGCGACCCGGATGCTGCACGAGATCGAGGACATGTTCGGTTGCGACCTGTTCGAGCGACTGCCCCGGGGCATGCGTCCGACTGCCCTGGGCCAGGAGCTGATTCGCTTCGCCGAGTTGGCTCTCAGCGGCCTGGACCGCTGCGCCGAAGACCTGCTGGCCCGGCAGCAAGGCGGTTACGGTTACCTGTCCATCGGCACCATCATGGGAGCAGCGCCGGACCTGGTCATGGATTCCATTGCCCGGATCAAGGCGCTCAATCCGCAGCTGCGGATCCGCATCATGGGCGACACCAGCGACCAGGTGATCCAGTTGCTGGAGCAAGGCCGCATTGACCTGGCCATCGCCCGGCGCAACGCCGCCACCGACAGCGAGCACTACGACTTCGAACCACTGGGCAATGAGCGACTGCTGGTGGTGGTTCACGCCGGCCACCCCCTGGCCCGGCGCAAAAAACTGGACCTGGCCGAACTGGTCAGCGACTGGCCGTGGATCCTGCAGCCGGAAACCAGCCCGGCGCGCATCGGCCTCGATCAAGCGTTGCAACGTCTTGCACTGCCGACGCCCGCAGACATCATCGAATGCAGCTCGGTGTATTCCATGCAACAGCTGATTCAACTGACCGACGCGATCATGGTGCTCTCGGAAACCGCCTTGCGCGATTACCTGAAAATGGGCTTGGTGGTGGCGCTGCCGGTGGCGCTGGACGTGCAATTGGCGCCGTTTGGCTTGTTGCGGCGCAAGGGGGAGCCGGTGAACCGGGAGCTGGGGTTGTTCATTGATCTGCTGCGCACGCAGGCCGCGGCGGGAAGGTAGCGCCGAAGCGCTTGCTGCGCTGACGCCAGCAACCCCTTGCAACGGTTGCGCGGTTTCAAAAAACGATCGGTTTGGAGAGCATCGACCACGTCAACGTATTCAATCGCCCCCAAGGAAGGAGGTCCAACATGTCCACACTCGAGACCCATGTCGAGTTTATCCGCGCCAGGCTGCCCGTCTGGTTGAAACGCGCTTCGCGGGCCCATCAGAAACGTTTCAAGGTCCTCACCCAGCAATTGCAGCGCGACAGTGACACCCTCAATGCGCTGATGATCGACTTGCCAGCCCCCGATACCTTTACGCGCGACCTGCTGCAGGCTCAGCCGCAGGTACAAGCCTGGGGGGCGGTGAATGGCACGGGCGGTGTCGCGGGTGCGGTACGTCGGGCCCGGGTCAAGCGCGATCCGTTCGGTGCCTCGCTGTCGGTGGTCGAAGCGGCCATGCGCAATTACCCTCCCGCCGATGCGACCGTCGGCAGCGAGTTCGATAAGAAAGGCGAGCTGTTCATCAAGGGCAAGCCTGGAGAGTTCAGCCGTTGGGGGGCGCCGTCAGCCACGGCGGCGCTGCCCACGACCCCGGCCAGCTTCGCGCGGCTTTGTCGACAGGTAGATGTGGGCGGGGCTTATCAGCGCTTGCTTGAACAACGGCTGCCGCGTATCGGCAGAGAGGTTCCCGCCGTCGCCAAGGCCTATAGGGCTTACGCGCGTAGCCAGCTCGCCTATGACGCCTACGAGGCGAAGCTGGATGGACGCCTGGACGAAACGGGTGAGCGATTGCTGGCTTATGTCGGGGTGCAGCTTGAAGATCGACTCGTGGCGCCTCTGGCTTGTGAGGTCAAGGCGCTGGAGGTGCTGTCGGCGCCGCTGTTCGGCGCTCGGGTGTATTGGGGCCTGGCAGCAGATGCCAAAGGCGTGCGCCCGGTGGTCTTGCACCTGCCCCATGATGTGGTGGCGCCCATCAAGCAATTTCCCAGCTTGCAGGCCATGGCCGCTCAGTTGACCGAGCGGATGCGCAAACGCGGTTACCGCCAGAGCCTGATGCGTTACCTTCCGATGCGCTTGCAGGCCCGGCTAGGCGAAGCCCTGCATGATCAGGTGGAGTGGGAGGTAAAGGACAACCTCAATCTCTTTCAGGAAATCCACGCTCGCATTACCGGCTGGCGAGAGGGCGAGCTGGGTGAGGATGGCAACCCCCGACGCATTCGGGTGCCGGCGCCCCACGTGCCCTGGAATCTTAGCGATGTGCGCGAAAATCACTGGGACGATCGCTATCACGAATGGCGCACCCACACCCTGGCCAATGCCTCGGCGCTGATGGTCCCAACCAAGAATCAGGACTGGCAGGCGCTTCTGGCTCGCTTCGAGTATTGGGAAAGCCTCGTCGAGCGCTCGTTGATGCTGGCCGTCAGCTTCATCCCGTTTTGCGCGCCGATTGGAATGGCCGCAGCGGCGGTGGGCGGGGTGCGCCTGGTGTATGAGTTCTTCGAAGGTATCCAGGCGTTCAACGAGGGGCATGCGCAAGAAGGCATCGATCACATTTTCAACGTCTTGTTCGGCGTCGCTCAAGGCGCTTACCTTGGGTTTATCGGCGGGGCAGTTGAACCCATGCCGATGCAGGACGGTACGACGCGCCTGTGGAATGGCGATGTCACGCCGTTCCAGGCCCCGCGCCGGCCCCCCATGGAGGCCGAGCAGGATGCCTGGGGCGTCTGGCGCACGACGGACCAGGCATGGGTGCAGGTTGAGGGCCGTTACTTCGAGGTGCAAGGGAGCGCCGATGCCTTGGGTTTGCGCCTGCCCGCCGGGCATCGAGGCGTGACGCCTTTGCTGGAATGGAGCCGCGCCCGTGGCTGGCGCTGGGCGCACCGTAACCCGTTGCAGCGCAGTAACCTGGAACTGTTGCGCGACTTTGCCGAAACGCCAGGCGAACTGGACGACAAGACGATCCTTGCCCTGCAGCGGCAGGTGGGTATCAGCGAGGCGCACCTGCGTTATCTGCAAGTGGAAGGACAGCCGCTGCCGGCGCTATTTGCCGACGCCCTGAGTGAAGCGCGCAATTGGCAAAAGGTGCAGCAGACCATCGGGCGTCTGCGCCGCGATGAAGCGCCTGGGCTTGTGCCTGTTCAAATCACGCAAGCCCTCGTGGATCTGCCGGGTTGGCCAAAGGACTTGATGTTGCGCTACCACGACGGCGGACAGACCCACTTCGTAGGTGACACAGCCGCCACGCGCACTCTCGACGTGCACGACGCAGACCTGGCGCAAGACGCCTGGGCGGATCGCATCCTGGCTGGGCTGAGCGTGGATGAACAGCGCACACTGCTGGGGCAAAGCTCCCTGGGCCTGCGCCCGGTGGAGCGCACTCGGTTATTGGCCAGGCGCTGGTCCGATTACCTGGAACGCCATGGGACGCAAGTAAGCGCTGCCATGGTCCGGCCCGCAGAGCTCGATCCGCTGGCTGTTCCCGTGGCGCGTGCCTTCTCAGGCTTACCGGAGTCCATGGCTAACGAACTGGCCAATCTGGCTCAAGGCCAGGACCGGTTGCGCCTGCTTAAAGGCCGGGTTATCGGGCGCCTGGGCAAGCAATGTGTAGAAGCCCTGAGCGAGTTGCGCCTGACCCGTGCCTTGCGAGCCCTGGAGCGTGGCGAAAGCAGCGCCGACCGGGACGGCATCGTCATGGGGCTGCTTGGCAGTATCACGCGCTTGCGCGGTCGACTGCACTTGCGTCTGTTGTCGCCCGAGCAGCGGCACCTGCTCACGGTGGGAGAAACGGGGCCTTTGAAAGTCATTCGCCAGGAAGGCTGGCAATACCAGCCTTTTGACGAAGAGGGCAGTGAACTGGCCGGGCCTTCGAACCTGGAGCAAGCGCTGCTCAGGGCCATGCCGGACGAGGCGCGCAAAGCCTTGGGCCTGAATATCTGGGACGCGGAGAAGCTGCGCGAGGAACTGCTGGAGATGGCCTTGGGTGACCGCCAGAGCCTGCGCGCTTACTTGCGACTCAAGCGCTTGGACAGCGACGGGTCGGCCCCGCAATGGTTGAACAAGGCCTTCGGTTATCCTCTAAGCGGGCGTGGCAGGCTTCCCTTGCAGCGCTGGCATGGCAGTCTGCAAAGGCGTCTTGAGCGGTTGTATCCCCACTCTGCCGGAGAGGCCCTCGCGGAACTGCAACGAAGCCTGACCGACCAGGCCGGGCGCGAAGGCATCAGCCTGGACGATCTGGTCACTCGGTTGACCCAGGAATGGGCGACGCTGGATGAAGGGCTGCGCCAGTGGGAGGTGCACGAAGGTATTCATCATCCTGTCGAGAGCCAGTATCACCGCGAGGACCTGATTGCTCTGCGCAAGGAGGTGGCGAAGGAAATCCGTCGAGCCTGGCGGCGTGAACCCGATCCGACCAGGGAAGACAGCGAGTTGATTCTGCGTCTGTCAGGGTGGCACATCGGCCGGCTTCCGCCGCTGAGCGCGCGCTTCGAGCACATTGAGGAACTGATGCTGGCTCATATGGGCTTGAATGAGGACCCCTCGGATTTTCTGCGGCTGTTCCCCAATGTCGATACGTTGCGCCTGCACGACAACAACCTCACCGCCGTGCCCGTGGCCACCGGCGAGTTTCGCCACTTGCTGGAACTGTCATTGGGCAAGAACCCGCTCAATATGGATGCGAACGTATTCGCGCCCTTGCTCGGGGCCGATCGCGCGCCCCTTCTAGAAGAACTCAACCTGTCCGGGGTGAGCGGCGGGGCGGTGGGCAGTGCCGACAGGGTGACGGCCATCGGCCGTCTGGGTGAGTTACCTTCACTGCATGAACTGGTATGGTCCGACAACGTGCATTTCACCCCCGAAGAGCTACAGACCATTACCGCGCTACCGGGGTTGCAGAGGCTGGATCTGGCCCGCTGTGGCTTGCGGCTGGATCAGCAGGGCAGTGCCTTTCTGCGCACCGCCACGGGCTTGAAGGAGCTGCGTCTGAGCGGCAACAACTGCCGCGAATTACCTGATTTACCTGAACTTGCGGCCCTGGAATCGCTGGAACTGGCCAATGCGAAGCTCGATCGGGTACCGGCCCTGGCATTAACCTTGATATCCCGGCCTTCATCCGAACCCCTATTCGTCGATCTCAAGGGCAACCACATCACTGACATCCAGGGTGATCTGATTCCCGCGCTTGGCAGCATGCCGACGAGCAATACACTTGGGTTGTGGCTCGAAGACAATCCGCTGCCCAGTAGCCAGATCCGGATCCTGCGCGCACTGGACCCACAGTCCTTTCGCTATACCGTCGACGATTGGCTGGAGACCTTCACAGGACTGCAACGGGCGTTGGAAGTGGCTCGCGACGATGCCGGAGGGCGACGGTTCATCGACTGGTTCTGCGCAGCCATCAGTGACGTCGATGCTGACACGCCGGGCGGGCTCGCCCTGGGGGATCGCCAAAGGGCCGCCGGTATTTTGCAGTACTACACCGGCTACCCGGACATCTATGCCGAACTCTCGGCCCGGATTACCGACTTCAACCAGCAACTTGGACAGTTGCGCATGCGCTTGCAAGGGCGGGTCATGGACCCGCAAACGCCGGATGTCGCCGAACTGGAGTTGCACTTTCTTATGTTCCAATCGGTTCAGCGCGCGCGTCTCGAGCCGCAAGGCGAGCCTTTTGCGAGCTTCATCGGCCACCATTACGACTATTGGGACCGGGTGCTAAGCAGCCGCCTTCCCGAGGTTTCCCAGCGCCGTGCGGCGATGACCCGAGAGGGCTTCATCAATTGGCTCAGCGAAGCCCAGGACACTTTCAACAGCAACGATCAAACGCCACGTGTAGGGGAGCAGGTCTGGCGGCCATACTTGGGGTTGATGTCCCGAGACTGGCTCGAAGGTCTGGCAACCTGGGAGACGGTGGAAGACGACCTGGTGGACGCTTTCAGCGAGCCTGTGGACCCATCCCGCTGGCCGCAGGTGCTGCTTGATAATCTGGTTCAACCGGGCGATGACCTGCCCAGTGCCCTGGAGCCCGTGGCGGAGCCCGAAGGCACCGTCTGGCATCGGGTGCGACTCGAAGCGGTGGCGGATGTGGATTGGAACGCGGGCGAGCCGGTGACACTCACGGAAGACCAGTTGCGCCGCACCATGGCCATCTACCGTTCGGTCAAAAGCCGGGAAGTCGAGGCCATGGTACGTCGGATCACCGCGGGACTGGTCACCCCCTGGTGGTCGTTGCGGGCGCCGTAGTCTCATCGCCGGTAAACACCAACGCCTTCAGGCCACATTCCCCGTCGGTGTCGGGAAACTCCGGCGGATTGGCCAGGCGTTCCACGAATTTCAGGCCTGGCGCTTCACGGGTGACACCGTCGATAAGAAAGTCCGGGCCGGTGGCCGGGTCGTTGCTGCAGGCCAGGACCGTGCCACCGGCGCTGAGCAGTTCCGGCAGGCGCCGCAGTACCCGCTGATAGTCTTTGGTCAGCAGGAAACTGCCTTTCTGAAAGGTGGGCGGATCGATGATGACCAGGTCGTAGGGGCCACTGTTGATCACCTTGCCCCAGGACTTGAACAAGTCGTGGCCAAGGAAACGTACCTGACTCAGGTCGTGGCCGTTGAGGCGATGATTGTCGCGGCCACGGCTCAGGGCCGCGCGCGACATGTCCAGGTTGACCACATGCTGCGCACCGCCGGCGATGGCGGCCACCGAAAAACCGCAGGTATAGGCGAACAGATTCAGTACTCGCTTGCCGCTGGCGTTGGCTCGAACCCAGTCGCGGCCGTAGCGCATATCGAGAAAAAGCCCATTGTTCTGCTTCTTGCCCAGGTCGATCCGGTAACGCAAGCCGCCTTCGATCAGCGTCCATTCTTCGACCGGCTCGCCCACCAGCCACTGGGTAGTGCTGTCGGGAAGATAACGGTGCTGCACGGCCAGCGTATGGGCCGTGCTGTGCTGCCAGGCCGGTGTGGCCGTGAGGGCGAGCAGCATGGACATCAGATCGTCAAACTGCGCAGGCTCAGGCGCCTTGAACAACGAAACCAGCACCACCCCTTGCAGCCAATCGACGGTGATCTGCTCCAGCCCCGGCCAGCAGCGACCGCGGCCATGGAACAGGCGCCGGGTTTCTTCCGGCACCGAGGTCAGGGCCGTCAGTAAATGGGTCTGCAGGGTTTGAAGGGCTTCAGGGTTCATCGCAAAGGCCAGCAATTCGAAGGGCCGGCATTTTAACCACCCAGTGACCTTGTGGCGAGGGAGCAAACGCCCTCGCCACAAGCGCGCGGCCTAGCCATCACTGGTCGCAAGAATACTGGCAACCTGTTGCGGTTGACAGTTGAGGTAGGCCGAACGCTTGAGCCAGCTTGGGTCCGGGTACCAGGAAAACATGAATTGCCCGTCTTTAAGTTTGTCGATCACCTTGCGCGCCACCTGCGGGCGGACGGCTGGGCAGCCCAGGCTGCGGCCGATGCGCCCCTGACGCACGCTCCACAGCGGGTTCACATAATCGGCGGCGTGGATCACGATCGCGCGATCGCGGGCCAGGTCATTGAAGCCCGGCTCCAGACCATCCATGCGCAAGGAGTATCCATGGGCGCCCTGATAACTTTCCTGAGTGCGAAACAGCCCCAGGCTCGACTGGAAACTGCCCAGACGATTGGAGAACTGTGTGGCGAAGTTTTCCCCGGATTTTTGCCCGTGGGCCACCAGGTCGCGCAATACCAGTTTCTTCTGGCGCAGGTCGAAGATCCACAGGCGCCGGGCCGTGGAGGGTTGCGAGTAGTCGATGACCGCCAGGTGACGGGCGGGGCGAGCGCCGTTGGCGACAGCGCATTGCATGGCGCTCAAGGCACTTTTAAGCGCTTGGGGATTGAGTTCCGGCGCTGCGTGGGTGAGGCTGTTGTAAAGCGGCTGAGAATTTCCTTTGTCGGCCAGCGCCGGGCTGCACATCACGCCAAGGCCGGTGATGACCAGGCAGAGTCGGCGCAAGAGGCTGGCTGAAGATGGAAAATTCCCACGGTGGTGTTCGTTTGCGGCATCCCGTCCGATTTGGTTTGTTTGCATGATGGCGGGTCGTACCTGTCGCAAAGTTGACCGTCAACGGGACGGCCATGGATTGGAGTAAAGCAGTTGTTCAAAAAGTCCGCATGTTACCTGAGCCTTTTGTTGCTCACTGCGCCATTGGTCGCTACAGCCGAGCAAAGCGATCCGGCCCTGGTGCAAACCACCTTGGCCCAGCTGTCGGTCAACTGTCCCGAGCTGGCCGCAGGCGTCGACTTTCCGACGATGATGAGTTTGCAGGCGTTCTACGAGCAAAACGCAGGCCAGGACGTCTGGTCGGACGATGAGCGGCGGATGGCGTTGCAGGCACAGTTGCAGCAACTGGCCGACGACGGACTGGACCCGGCACGCTACAGCTTGCCCGCAGAAGAAACCGCCCAAAACGCCCATTGTGTAGACATCGCCATCAGTCAGCGCTACTTGCAAGCACTGTATGAGCTGCGTTTCGGCTACCTGCCCCAGGACCGTCTGGAGCCGGTGTGGAAGGCCGACCCGCTGCCGCAGGATCGCCAGGCCGCAGTGCTGGCCATCGCCGGGCTGGGGCTGCAGGACCTGAATGACGCTTTTGAACAGGCCCGACCGCGCCTGGCGCTGTATCGCAACTTGCGTGAACTTTACGCCCGGCAACGGCAACTACCCTTGCCCGAATGGCAACTGGTGCCCGGCGGCCCGTTGTTGCACCCGGACAAGCGCGACGCCCGCGTACCGGCCCTGGCCCAGCGATTGTTCAGCGAAGGCTATTTCAGCGCACCCCCCGTGATCATCGACGATCACTACAACCCCGACCTAGTGGCGGCGATGAAAAGCTTTCAGCTTCATCATTCGCTACAAGCCGATGGAGTGGTGGGGCCCTGGACGGTGACGGAGCTGAACATCAGCCCGTTCATGCGGCGCGAGCAGTTGCGCGTCAATCTGGAGCGCATGCGCTGGCTGGCTCGGGACCTGGAGGCGGACAGCGTACTGGTCAATGTGGCGGCGGCCCGGTTGACGGTCTACCAGGACGGCGCACCGGTCTGGCAAACCCGCACCCAAGTGGGCCGCGCGGACCGGGAAACACCGCTGCTCAAGTCCCGAGTGACACGATTGACACTCAACCCGACCTGGACCATCCCCCCGACTATCATGCGCGAAGACAAACTGCCTGAGATTCGTCGCGACCCCGAGTTCTTGAGTCGACATAACCTGCGGGTGATCGATCGCGATGGCTTGCCGTTACTGGCCCAGGACATCGATTGGGAGCATCCCGGCGGCCTTATGCTGCGCCAGGACCCCGGTCCACAAAACCCACTGGGTAAAATGGCGATCCGCTTTCCCAACCCGTTTTCCGTGTACCTGCATGACACGCCAAGCCAGTCACTGTTCAGCAAGGAACCCCGGGCGTTCAGTTCGGGGTGCGTGCGAGTCGAACAGGCCATGCAGTTGCGCGACTGGCTGGTAAGCCCGGCTGAGCGTCTGCGCACCGACACGCTGCTGGCCAGCGGGCTGACTCATGAGTTCAGGCTGGCCAGGCCGGTGCCGATTCTGTTGGGCTACTGGACAGTGCAAGCCGACAGCCAGGGACAGGCAGTGTACATCCCGGATATCTACAAGCGTGATCAGGTCCTCTCTGCCGCCAAGGGCAGCGTGCTCTGATGGCGGTCAGGCGCACTCGGTGCTTGTTTGAACCGGTGCAGTCTCGTCGCGAACCTGGAACAACTGCCGGCCAATGGCATAGGCAGCGTCCAGGTGACGTGCCGGTTCGAGGGTTTCCGATTCGAGCAAACGCTTGGAACTGACCACCCGGGCGCCGCAGTAATCAAAGATACCGTGGTCGATTTGCGCGGTCATCGCCTGGCCATAACCGTGGCGCAGGAACGTACCCTCATCAGCCCCGCCCACGGCCACCAGATGCACCTGCAAACGCTGCAATTTTTTGATAAAGGGCTTATCGAGGCTGAAATCGAACGCCCAGCCGTTGGAAAACACCCGGTCGATCCACCCCTTGAGCAAGGCTGGCATCGACCACCAGTAAATGGGATACACCAGCACCAGCGCATCTGCGCGGTCGATTCTGGCTTGTTCGGCCAAAACGTCCATGGGCGGTGAGGCTTCGCGGTGGTGTACCGCATGATCGGCGAAACTGAACCGCGGATCGAAGCCTTCGGCGGCCAGGTCGGCGATCTCGAACGTATCGGCGGGATTGGCTTGGGTCAGGCCTTGGGCGATTTTTTTGGCGAGGCCGTGGGTAAGGGAGTGGGAATCGTGGTGAGCGACAACGATGAGTGCGTGCATGGCAAAACTCCTCATGGCAATGACCGGTATCAAGCAGGTATGCTTGGTTAAGTTACCTTTAGTAAGTTACGGTTGGTAAAGTTAGCATGTCAAGCCTTGATGAAAATTCGCGATCTTCTGCTGCTCCCCGTCGACGCTTGTCTCGCGAGGATCGGCAACGGCAGCTGTTGGATGTCGCCTGGCGGCTGGTGCGAGAGGAGGGCAGCGAAGCGCTGACCCTGGCCCGGCTCGCCGAACAGGCGGGGGTCACCAAACCCATCGTGTATGACCACTTCACCACTCGGTCCGGGCTGTTGGCGGCGCTCTATCAGGATTTCGATGCCCGACAGACAGCGCTCATGGACGCCGCCCTGGAAGCGAGCGAGTCGACACTGCAAAGCCGCGCCGAGGTGATTGCTTCTTCGTTTGTCGAATGCGTCCTGCTGCAAGGCCGGGAGATCCCGGGGGTCATTGCAGCGCTGACAAGTTCGCCAGAACTGGAGCGCATCAAACGCGAATATGAGGCGATTTTCCTGGCCAAGTGCCGAGCCGTCCTGGAACCGTTCGCCGGTACACGGGCCCTCACCCAGGCGAGTCTGCGGGCGATGCTGGGTGCGGCAGAAGCCCTGTCCAATGCCGCTGCCACCGGGGAAGTCAGCGCCGACGAGGCCAAACAAGAACTCTTTGTGACCATCGTGGCGATGGTGGATAGAACCGCCCGCATCTGCGCGACCTGAACCTCCCCTATCGCGAGCAGGCTCACTCCCACGATGGCCCCAGCCCCTCTGTGGGAGCGAGCCTGCTCGCGACGGCGTCCGCCCAGTCACTGCACTTTTATGAAGCCGCAGGCGATAGATCGCACCATGGCAAGGCAATCGTCCGCGCATGGAAGCTTCAGGCGAGCGCCTGTAAGCATGAGGTGATTGGGCGGGCTCTTTCGCGGGCAAGCCCGCTCCCACAGGGATTTTCAAGGGTTGCAAGCAGCGTTGGATCTATGAATTCAAAGGGACAGACAAAGGCTTGGCACGCTCGCTGCAAGAGGCTGTTCAGGCCCACTGTAAATACACTCAAGTGGGCAACCCCGTCGGTCAACGAAGATCGAGAGCCAGCAGGCCGGGGATAACGGTAGATCGGGGCGCAGTCGCCGGATCGATACCGCACAGAACAGGCAAAGACGCCTGGAACCGCAAGGTTTCAGGCGTCTTTTTTTTTGCTTCCAAAATCGTGATGGGCTTTTGTCGGGTGCTTTTATGAATTCCAACGTCGCTTCCCTGAACAAGCTGCAAACACTGATCGTGATCGGCAATGGCATGGTCGGCCATCACTGCGTCGAGCAACTGATCGAGCGCGGTGCCCTCAATCATTACCACCTGCATGTATTCAGCGAAGAACCGATGCGCGCCTATGATCGCGTGCATCTGTCGGAGTATTTCTCTGGCCGTGACGCCGAGTCCCTGGCGCTTGGGCAAGCCTCGTTGTACCAGACCCCCGGCGTCACGCTGCACTTGGGCGTGCCAGTGCTGGAAATTGATCGCCAGGCGCGCCAGGTGATCACCGCCCAGGCTCGAATCAGCTACGACAAACTGGTCCTCGCTACCGGCTCTTACCCGTTCGTGCCACCGATCCAGGGCGCCGAAGGCGATTCCTGCATGGTCTATCGCACCCTGCAAGACCTGGACGCCATTCGTGCCGCCGCAAGCAACGCTCGTCGTGGTGTGGTGGTCGGGGGTGGTCTGCTGGGCCTGGAAGCGGCCAATGCCCTCAAGACTCTGGGCCTGGAAGCCCATGTGGTGGAATTCGCCCCGCGATTGATGCCGGTACAACTGGATGAGCAGGGCGGTTTGGCCCTCAAGGCGCGCATCGAGAAGCTGGGCGTGGGCGTGCATCTGTCCAAGGGCACGCAATCCATCAGCGCTGGTGAACAGTACCGTTATCGGATGAATTTCGGCGATGACGACTTCCTGGAAACCGACCTGATCGTGTTCTCCGCCGGCATCCGCGCCCAGGATGCCCTCGCTCGCCAGTGCGATCTGCAGATCGGCCCGCGCGGTGGCGTGGTGATCGATGACCATTGCCTGAGCAGTGACCCGGACATCTACGCCATCGGCGAATGCGCAGCCTGGAACGGCAGCATCTTCGGCCTGGTCGCACCGGGTTACCAGATGGCTCGCAACGTCGCGGCTTGCCTGTGCGGTGAAAGCGCCGAACCGTTCACTGGCGCGGACATGTCCACCAAGCTCAAGTTGCTGGGGGTGGACGTGGGTTCCATCGGCGACGCCCACGGCAATACACCGGGTTCGCGCAGCTTCCAGTTCATCGATCAAACCAGCGCCAGCTACCGGCGACTGGTGGTGGATGCCGACGGCAAACGGGTGATCGGCGCGGTCCTGGTGGGCGATAACAGCTACTACGACACCCTGCTGCAATACATGCAGAACGGCATCGCCTTGCCCAAGGACGCGGCCGGCCTGATCCTGCCGAGTTCCGAAGGCGCACCCACGTTGGGCCCGGCAGCGCTGCCGGCGGCAGCGACCATTTGCTCGTGCCACAACGTCACCAAAGGCTCGATCTGTGCGGCCATCGACAGCGGCTGCACCGACCTTGGGCAACTGAAATGCGATACCAAGGCCGGCACCGGTTGCGGTGGTTGCGCCGCCTTGGTCAAGCAGGTGTTCGAGCACGAACTGATCGCTCGCGGCGTCAGCGTCGACAAGAGCCTGTGCGAACACTTCGCCTATACCCGTCAGGAGCTTTATGCCTTGGTGCGGGTTGAAGGCATCATCAGCTTCGACGAGCTGTTGGCCAAGCACGGCCGCGGCCACACCGGTTGCGACTTGTGCAAACCGGCGGTGGGCTCGATCCTGGCGTCGTGCTGGAACCAGCCGATCATGGACCCGTCCCTGGTGCCGTTGCAGGACACCAACGATACCTTCATGGCGAACATGCAGAAAAACGGCACCTATTCGGTGGTGCCACGCATCGCCGGGGGCGAAATCACCGCCGATAAGCTGATCGCCATCGGCGTGGTCGCCAAAAAATACGACCTTTACACCAAGATCACCGGCGGCCAGCGCATCGACCTGTTCGGCGCCCAGTTGCACCAGTTGCCGGATATCTGGGCCGAACTGATCGAAGCGGGTTTCGAAACCGGGCACGCCTACGGCAAGTCGACTCGTACGGTGAAGTCCTGCGTGGGCAGCACCTGGTGCCGTTACGGCGTGCAGGACAGCGTGCAAATGGCCCTGACCATTGAAGATCGCTACAAGGGTTTGCGTTCGCCCCACAAGCTCAAGTTCGCGGTGTCCGGCTGCACCCGCGAGTGCGCCGAGGCCCAGAGCAAGGACGTCGGCGTGATCGCCACCGAGAAGGGCTGGAACCTCTACGTGGCCGGTAACGGCGGAATGCGCCCACGTCACGCCGAGCTGTTCGCCACCGACCTGGATGACGCGACCCTGATTCGCTACATCGACCGCTTCCTGATGTTCTACATCCGCACCGCCGACAAGTTGCAACGCACGTCGGTCTGGCGCGAAAGCCTGGAAGGCGGCCTGGACTACCTCAAGGACGTGATCATCGACGACAGCCTGGGCCTGGGGGCCGAACTCGAAGCCCAGATGCAACTGGTGGTCGATCGTTATGAATGTGAGTGGGCCAACGCCCTCAAAGACCCGGACAAACTCAAGCGCTTCCGCACCTTCGTCAACGACGGTCGCGGCGATCCGGATGTTCATTTCGTCAGGGAACGCGGCCAGCGCCGGCCGGTGCACGCCCACGAGCTTCACCTGATTCCCGTTACCGAGGAGGTGCTCTGATGAGCCAGTCAAACGTTGTTCGTATCCCCACCCGCGACGCGACCCCAAGTCCTGTGCAATGGCGTGCCCTGTGCAGCCGTGAGGATCTGGTGCCCAACTCCGGCGTGGTCGCCTGGCACGACGGCAGCCAGGTGGCGCTGTTGTACCTGCCCGAACAACAGGACAAGCCGTTGTACGCCATCGACAACCGCGACCCCAAGTCCGGGGCGAACGTGATCGGTCGGGGGCTGTTGGGCAGCATCAAGGGTGAACTGGTGATCGCATCGCCCCTGTACAAACAGCATTTCCGCCTGGAAGACGGCCACTGCCTGGAGTACCCGGAGCAGCGTCTGCGGGTATGGCCGGTGCGCCTGAATGGTGATGTGGTGGAGATTGGCGAAGACTGATTCGCACCTGGCCGCAGCAACACTGCTGTTGTGGCGAGGGGATTTATCCCCGTTGGGCTGCGCAGCAGCCCTAAAACCTGCCAACTCGGTATCACTGATAGATCGGATGCGCTGTTCTTGGGGCTGCTTAGCAGCCGAACGGGGATAAATCCCCTCGCCACAGGGGGTGCGCCTAGCGCAGATCATCTTGTTTGGTTGGCTTGCCTTTAACTGAAGTTGAGGATCAACAATGAAAACAGCCGCTCAACTGGTAAGACTCAAGAGTGTGCAGCACCAGCAGGTTCACAGCATCGCGCCGGAGCAGACCGTGCTCGAAGCGCTGCAGATCATGGCCGAGAAAAATGTCGGCGCGTTGCCGGTGATCGAAGACGGTCAGGTGGTTGGCGTGTTCAGCGAGCGCGACTATGCGCGCAAGATGGTGTTGCAGGGACGCTCCTCGGTGGGCACTTCGGTACGCACGGTCATGAGTGCCCCCGTGGTCACCGCCGATAGCCAGCAGAGCATCGACCGCTGCATGGAAGTCATGACCGATAGCCACCTGCGGCACTTGCCGGTGCTGGATAACGGCCAGTTGATGGGGTTGTTGTCCATTGGCGATCTGGTGAAAGAGGCAATTGTCGAGCAGGCGGATTTGATCCGGCAGTTGGAACACTACATTCGCGGGCACTGAGCCCACAGGGAATTTATTTGTGGTGGTGCGAAGTTCCGCTAAATTCCCTCACCCCAACATCAGCAATTGCCGGATCAGATTCGGCGTAGTGCCGGTCCAGCGCTTGAACGAGCGGCGAAAATTCGCCGTGTCGTTGAAGTTCAGGTACTGCGCCACTTCCTCGTTGCTGAACCCCTTGACCTGGTACAAGTACAACGCCACATGGGTGTGCACCCGGTCGACCTGTTGCTGGAACCCGGTACGGTGCTTGTGCAGCTTGCGCTTGAGGGTCGCCGGGCTCATGGCGAAAGCCTGGGCGGTCTGTTCCAGGCTGGGCGTCTGCTGCACATGGCTGTGCAGGTAGTCATAGACGCAGTCCAGAAAGCTGGCGGCGAAACCCAATTGCTCGAGCTGGTCTCGGGACTCGATCCGTGCCACCTGGCCGGCGGTGGCCGAGACGTTAGGCCAGGGCTGAGCCAGACAGTGGCGAGGCAGGCGCATCAGGTCCAGCGGACGATTGAATTGCGTCTGCTCACCCAGGTGCACCCAGTACTGTTCGACGTAACGCGGCTCTTCATGGCGAAAGCTGCATTGCCAGGGCAGACGTTCGCCGCTCAGCCATGCACTCATGGCAACCATCGACGTCATGCTTGCTTCCAGTATGAAGCGCCATTGTTCAGTGGCACCGCAACTGTCCAGCCAATGGACGTAGGCGTAGTGCTCGTCCAATAACAGGCGCGGTGCGGCCAGGGGGCTGAGCAGGGCTTGTTGGTCGATCAGGGTTTCCAGGGCCTGATGCAGATTCTGCGCGTGGCGCAAGGCATGACTGGCCGGTCCGTAATGCCCTGGCAGCAGCCGCTGGCCGAACAGAAAACTGCTGTCACTGGCATCGAGCAGGCGTCGGCTGTTGTCGATCAGGCCAAGAAACTGTTGCGGGCTGATGCGGCTCTGGCCGGCGAGGATATCGTCGTGAAACAGCCCGGTGCCACGCAGCAGGCGGTGGCTGTCGATGTCACGCGACAGTGCCAGATCGATCAGCGCGGCAGGCTGATAGTGCCCCGGAATGAAGCGGCTATCGGTTTCATACCAGCAGGTCTTGAGCGTCATGGACCGGCCTCAGGCGCTTTTCAACGTGGAACGGGATCGGGCCAGCGTCAGGTTGAGGCGTTTGAGCAAGGCTTCCGGCGACTCGTCGAATGCCATCACCACGGCGGTACTGGCCGTCAGTTGCAAGCGCTCGCCGTGTTGCCGGGTCTTGTGGGCCAGGCTGCAAACGGCGTGGGCAAGCTCGGCGGCCAGATGCCGGGCCTGGCGCTCGCCGGTGTCGGGCAACAGGACCACAAAGCGATCACCGGCCAGGCGGCAAAGCAGATCCTGACGGCGCAGGTTCAGCACCAGCAATTGACTGACCGCTTGCAGCACCGCATCGCCCTCGCCGTGACCGAAGCGCTGATTGATGGCGGTGAAGTTGTCCAGGTCCAGAGCCAGCAAGGACAAAGGCTGCTGACGGCGCCGGCTGTCCTCCAGGCTGCTCGTCAGTTCATGTTTGAAAAAGTCCGCGCCTCCCAGCGGCGTGAGTTTGTCGAACAGGCGGTGCTCGCGGAACAACCGTTCACGCTTTTCCATCTGCCCGTTGATTGCCAGTTGTTCCCGGTGCCAGTGATAGATGCCGAGGGTCAGCAGAATCATGCCCACCGGCATCGGCCCGGACTCCAGCCAGTGGTCCCAGGTGATGGTGTCGGGCAGACGGATGAACTCGTCGAGGCTGTCGATCCACCAGGAAAAAAAGATGCAACCCAGGCCCCATACCAGATAGTTGGTCACCCGACCGGCCGGGCGACTCTTGAGCACCAGGCCGAGCCAGACCAGCGCCAGCAAGGCCGAGCCGCCTTCGCCGAGAATATCCAGCCAGACCCACTCACTCAGCGGTTTGAGCTCACCGTTGGCCAGGTGGAGCATCAGCCCGAGGTTGGCCGCCAGCAGAAGCAGGGCGAGTTTGAGGCGGTGCGGGCGCAGCATGGAGAACATGGCCGGAATCCTTTGCCAGAAGCGGAATGCGGCTCAGCACAGCAGATGGATGTGACAGTGCGGTGACAGCGGGTGAAGGGCTGGGAAAGGTCGAATCAGCTCACCTGTTGTCGGGATTTTTTCGCATCAGCGCGACCTCACCGCATACCCATTGTGGCGAGGGGATTTATCCCCGCTGGGTTGCGAAGCTACCCTAAAACCGGATATCGCGGTGCGGCAGGGAATTTGAAGGGGGACGCTACGCGCCCCAACGGGGATAAATCCCCTCGCCACAAGGGTGACGGTCTTTAAATTGTCAGGGGCCCTGAGAAAGGTCATTTCAGCTCATTCTGGTCCGCCAACCCCCTCACATACGTGCGTTTGAGCCCCTGCGACCAAACGCTGTCACAGAACCGTCACCCCCCACCCCTAGCGTGCCCTCCCAGTTGCCGGGCCGTTGCCTGGCGGATTTTTGGATTCCTGGGGGAGACCACCATGCATCACCGCACCAGCACTGCCGGGCTCGTCGGTTTTACGTTCACCGCATTGGCGATGGCCATTGCCAGTGAGCGGTTGAGCGCTGCCGAGCAGACGGCCACCGAACATGTCGAAGTGGTCGGCCAGGCGGCCAGCATCGATCAGGCCCTGAAGGAGCAGCGCAGCGCCGACAGCATCAAGAGCGTGGTGCATGCCGACGGCGTGGCGCAGTTGCCGGATGAAAACGTCGCCGAAGCCGTGCAGCGCTTGCCGGGCATCAGCGTCGAACGTGATCAGGGCGAAGGGCGCTTTGTCAGCGTGCGGGGCCTGGGGCCAGACCTCAACAGCGTGACCATCAACGGCACGCTGGTGCCGGCGCCGGAAAGCGAGCGCCGGGCCGTTGCCCTGGACGTGCTGCCTTCGGAGTTGGTGCAGTCGCTGTCGGTGATCAAGACCCTGACGCCGGACATGGACGCCAACTCCCTGGGCGGCACGGTTGACGTGAAAAGCCTCTCGGCGTTCGACCACAAGGGCTTGTTCTACACCGGCAGCAGCGAAGCCAGCTACGACAAGAATACCGGGCAGACCAGTCCGAAATTCTCTGGCGCGATCAGCGACCGTTTCAGCCTGGGCGACGGCATCGATAACTTCGGCGTTGCCGCGGCGCTGAGCTGGCAGAAGCGCGACTTTGGCTCGGACAACGTTGAAACCGGCGGCGCCTGGGATTTCGAGCAAGGCTCACGGCTCGAAGAATTTGAACAACGCGACTATGACATCCGTCGGGAGCGCGCCGGTGGCGGGCTGAACTTCGACTACAAGCCGGATGATGTGAGCAGCTACTACCTGCGCACGCTTTACAGTCGTTACAAGGACAGCGAAACCCGCAATGCCGCCAGCCTGGCTTTCGAGGACCCGCAAGCGGCCGGTGAGCTGGGCGCCGCAGAAGGCGAGCGCAAGGTCAAACAGCGCGAAGAAACCCAGGAGATCCAATCCTATGTACTGGGTGGGGAACGCATGTTCGGTCTCTGGACCCTCAGCGGCCAGGGCGGCTACAGCAAGTCCAGCGAGGACAGCCCCGGTCATATCGCCGGTGCCACATTCGAAGGCATCGACGGTTTCGAGGGGGGCTTCTACGGCAACGACAAGCCGCGGCCGATCATCGGTTCGGGGTTCTACGATCCGACCAACTTCAGCCTGGACAAGGTGGACTGGGAACAACAGAACACCACCGACACCGAGAAAAACCTGCGCCTGGACCTGGCCAGAGACTATGACGTCAGTGGCTACGCTTCCCAGGTCAAATTCGGCGGCAAAGTCAGCCGCCGCGACAAGGACAACGACCTCGACGCCTGGGTCTATGAGGATTTCGACGACCTGGGGTTCACCGACGAGCAGTTGAACCTCGGCCAGTTCCAGAAGGGCAACGTGGATTACCGCCTCGGCCAGTACGGTCCAGGCATCAGCGCCGGGGCCATCGAACAATTGTTGGGTGGTCTGGACCGCGACGCCTTCTTTGATGAGGAGGAATCGCGGGTCAATGACTTCCAGATGAGCGAAGACATCAACGCCGCTTACCTGATGAACACCGTGGACATCGACGATTGGCGCTTGATCGCCGGCATGCGTTACGAGGGCACGGAGTTCGAAGCCAAAGGCAGCGGCGTTACCGATGGCGTGTTCACTGACACCCAGACCCGACGTAAATATCACCACTGGCTGCCGGGCCTGCACGCGCGTTATCAGTTGGACAAGAACACCCAGGTGCGCGCGGCCTGGACCAAATCCGTGGTGCGTCCGACCTTCGGGCAACTGGCCCCGGGGTTTGTCATTGACGATGACGAGGCGACCTTCGGCAACCCGGACCTCAAGCCCCTGGAGTCGAGCAACCTGGACCTGGGCATTGAACATTTCATGGGCCGGGCCGGCACTGTTTCGGCTTTTGTGTTCTACAAGGACATCAAGAACTTCGTCTACAACACCGATCTGGCCGGCACGGGCGCCTGGGCCGACTTCTCCGAGGCCCACAGCTTCGAAAACGGCGACAGCGCCAAGCTCTATGGCCTGGAACTGGCCTACTCACAAAAATTCGACTGGCTACCAGCCCCCTGGAATGGATTGCTGCTAGGGGCCAACACCACCTTCAGTCGTTCGGACGCCGAGATCGAAGGGTTCGATCAGGCCAGCGGTACACAGCGCAAGCGCAGCATCGACCTGCCGAACCAGTCGGACACCGTGGGTAACCTGATGCTCGGCTGGGAAAACGACAAGCTGAGCCTGCGCCTGTCGGCCAATTACAAATCGGCCTACCTGTATGAACTGGCGTCCATCAGCGACCGCGACCATGACCTGCACGTTGACGCCCAGACCTTTGTCGACTTCAGCGCCCGCTACTCCCTGACCAAGAACCTGCAAGTGAGCCTGGAAGCCCAGAATCTCACCGACGAGTCGTATTTCGTCTACACCGGCCACCGCTCTTACAACGGCCAATACGAGGAATACGGCCCGACCTACAAGCTGGGACTGACGTTCACCCATTTCTAGATCGCGACGCCGATCACTTGTTGCGAGGGGATTTATCCCCGCCGGGGCGCGATGCGCCCCCCCTTTCAATGACAAGGATTTTTCCGTTGAACACAGCTTTGTTTTTTCCCAAACAGTACCTGCTGGCAATGCTCATCAGTCTGGCAACCGTTCCAGCCCTGGCGGCTTCCCCAACCTTGAAGCTGCAACCCTGGCCGCAGACCCAGGAGCGCTCGATCAATGCCTTGGGGTTTGTGCCTGGCCATTCGACGACCGAACGACTGGCTAGCGCCCGTGAAGGCTTGCTGTTGCTGGACGCCCAAGGCCGCGAACTGTCGCGCCTGGAGGGCTCCTTCGAAGGTCTCGACAGCCGGGCCCTCGGGGCGAACGTGCTGGTCGCCAGCCTCGACAGCACTCGTCAGCAAGCACTGTTGGTCAGCCTCGACCCGGATAAACGCCAGTGGGGGACGCCGCTGTACCTGCCGGCACGAGATTTTCCGGTGAACGGGCTGTGCCTGTACCGCGATGAAGCGAGCAACCTGTTTGTGTTTCTGGTGGGTGAAGAAGGCAAGGGCGAACAATGGCTGGTGGGTAACGGCGAGCAGCTGAGCGCCAGCGCACAGCGCGTACGCGGCCTGCCACTGCCGCCCGATGCCCAGGCCTGCCAGGTGCAGGACAGCGCCAATCAGCTGTTTGTCAACGAGGAACAGGTGGGCTGGTGGGCCTACCCGGCATCCTCCGAGGCCGACGCGGTGCGTGTACCCGTGGCGATGCGCACACCGTTCGGTGACATCCAGCAGGCCGCTGGGGACCTGGCGGCGTTACCAGGCGGGTTGCTGGGCCTGGACCCCGGGGCGGCAAAACTGCATCTGTACCAGCAAGAAAGCCAGGGTTGGACCTCTAAGGCCAGTTTGACGCTGCCGGGCCTGAACGAGCCGGAAAGCCTCGCGGTACGTTCGACGAATACCGGCCTGGAGATGCTGTTGCGCGACGATGACACCGGACGCTTGTACCAGGGCCAAATCAATTGGCAACCCACGCCTGTTTCCCTGCCGCCCGTGCTGCCCACGGTGGCGGCCATTGCCCAGAGCGAACCGGTAGCACGCCAGGGCGACGCGGCGGATGATCCAGCGATCTGGGTTCACCCCACGACACCTGCCTTGAGCCGGGTGCTGGGCACCAACAAGAAGCAAGGCCTACTGGCGTATGACCTGCAAGGCAAGCTGCTGCAGGAGCTGGCGGTGGGCCGCCTCAACAACGTCGATGTGCGCGGCAACTTCAGGCTGGGCACGCAAACCGTCGATCTGGCCGTCGCCAGCAACCGCGACCGCAACAGCCTCAGCCTGTTCCGCATTGACCGCGCCAGCGGTGAGTTGAGCGAGGCCGGTGAGATTGCCACGCCGCTCAAGGAAATCTACGGCATCTGCCTGTTCCAGCCGGGTGAAGGCGAACTGTATGCCTTTGCCAATGGCAAGGACGGGCGTTATTTGCAGTACCGCCTCAGCGCCCCGGACGGTGTGGTGAAAGGGGAGTTGGTGCGCCAGTTCAGCGTCGACAGCCAGCCTGAAGGTTGCGTCGCCGATGACCGACGCCAGCGTCTGTTTCTCGGCGAAGAAGACGTCGGTGTCTGGGCGGTGGATGCCCGGGCCGACCGGCCGGCGACATTGAACAACGTGATCAAGGTCGGACCTCAGTTGCATGCCGACGTTGAGGGCATCGCCCTGTACCAAGGCGCCGGCCACGATTACCTGGTGATCTCAAGCCAGGGCAACGACAGCTATGTACTACTTGATGCCGAACCGCCTTATGCCGTGCGCGGTGCGTTGCGCGTCGGCCTGAACGGCGCTGCGGGTATCGACGGCGCCTCGGAAACCGATGGCCTGGAAGTGACTTCGGCCAACCTGGGCGGGCCCTGGAGCGACGGCATGCTGGTGGTCCAGGACGGCCGCAAACGGATGCCCGAGCAGACCCAGAACTTCAAGTTCGTGCCCTGGAGCGAAGTCGCCAAAGCCTTGCGCCTGCCTTGAACGGCGCTGTCATCAACCGGTCATGAACATTTCATCGAATAGCAGCCAGACAGGAGTTCTACCCATGCAAGCCACTCTGGAACATATGACAATCTGGGGCCTGATCAGCGATGCGAGTCTTCTGGTCAAGGCCGTCATGCTCACACTGCTGCTGGCCTCGCTGTTGAGCTGGTACCTGATCATCCAGCGCAGCACCGTGTTGCGCCGCAACGAGCGCCAGTTCAACGGTTTCATGCAGCGTTTTCGCAGCACCAGCGATTTGCCAGCGCTGTTGCGCGAGACCACCCAGGTGCGCGAGGAAGAGGGCGGCGTGGAGCCGATCTTTCACGCCGGCTTCCAGGCTTTCACCCAGCTCAACGTACCCTCCGGCAGCCCACAGGTGGTGCTTGAAGGGGTGGAGCGTTCGCTGCAAGTGGCAATCAGCGAGCAGGAGGTCCAGTTGGAGAAAGGCTTGCAGTTTCTCGCCACGGTCGGTTCGGTCAGCCCTTACATCGGTTTGTTCGGCACGGTCTGGGGGATCATGAACGCCTTCCTGGGTTTGTCCCAAGTGCAGCAGGCCAGCCTCTCCACTGTGGCGCCGGGCATCGCCGAGGCCTTGATTGCCACCGCCATCGGCCTGTTCGCGGCGATTCCCGCTGTGATCGCCTACAACCGCTTTTCCGCTCGCGGCCAGACCTTGTTGACGCGTTACTACGCGTTCGGCAATGAGTTGCAGGCCCGCCTGCACCGCAAGCTGCACGGCGCCCCGGTGAACCTGGCCGCGGCCGCTTGAGAGGAGAGGGCAGATGCTAGTCAAACCACAACGCAAGCACGGGCCCAAGGCCGAAATGAACGTGGTGCCTTACATCGATGTGATGCTGGTGCTGCTGGTGATCTTCATGGTCACGGCACCCATGTTGACCCAAGGCGTGAAAATCGAGCTGCCCAAGGTCGCCAGCCAGGCATTGGCCAACGATAGCCGCCAACAGATCCTGACCCTGTCTGTGAAGGCCGAGGGCGGTTATTACTGGAACCTGGGTGCCGAACTGGACACTCAAAGCCAGACCGACAGCGCCGTGGACCTGGATCAGATGCGCGCCAAGGTGGCCCAGGTTGTCGCCGAGCGCAGCGACACTCAGGTGTATATCCGTGCCGACGACCACGCCGACTACGGTCGTGTCGTGGCCGCCATGGCCGCTTTGCAGCAGGGCGGGGTGAGCAACCTTGGGCTGGTGACCGAGGCACCCCGATGACGGCGATGATCATGCACAGTCCATCCTTGGGTTTACCCACGGTGTCCGGCAGTGGTTTTTGGAGGAACAGCCTGGCGGCAGGACTCGCCGTGGCCTTGCACGCGGTGGTCGCGGCATTGCTGGTGCTGGGCTGGACCGTAGAGAAACCCGCCGTCGAAGCGCCGCAGGTGCTGCGCACGCAACTGGTGATGTTGCCACCGCTGCCGGTGCCTGAAGCGCCGGCGCCGACCGCCGTGGCGGAGGTCGCCCCAGAACCGGTCGAAGCCGCGCCGGCTCCGGTGCAAGCGCCACGCCCGCCACCGAGCAAACCTGTGGTCGATCCAAGGCTTCAAGCACAGAAACTGGAGCAGGCAACCCTGGCGCGCAAACGTGTCGAGGAGCAAAAGCGCGAGCAGCAGGCCCTGCAACAGGCCGAACGACAGCGCGAGCGTCAGGAGAACCAGCGACGCCAGCAGGAAGCCGAGCAACAGGCCGCCGAACGACAGCGCCAAGCGGCTCAACAGGCCCAGGCGTTCGCCCGGCAACGCCAAGCCGAACAGGCGCGCTTGGCCGCCGCCGACAGTCGCCACTATCAACCCCTGAGCAAAGAGGCTCCGGATTATCCGCAACGGGCTTTGGACAAAGGGTTGGAAGGCGATTGCACGGTGGAGTACAGCGTTAAACCGGACGGGCGAATCGACAACCCCAAGGTGCTGGACGGCTGCCACCCGTTGTTCATCCGACCCTCGCTGACTGCGGCCCAGACCTTCCGTTATCAGCCGCGGATCGTCGACGGCCAGGCCGTGACGGTGCCGGCGGTGCGCAATACCTTTCACTACCGTATCGAATAGAGCCCGAGCCGATGGCGGCCCGACGCACCAGGACTAAACCGCGCCAGCGGCCTGACGGTGCTGGCGCAACAGTTCGATCTGTCGTGATGGGACCTGCGCGCGATTGCTTAATGCGGCGCGCGAGGGATCGTCTTGAGCAGGTCTTCCGGGCTGATATGCCCGACGACCGGCTGTGCGGTGCTGCCCGGCAGCGGCAGGTCGAGGATGTGCCCCTTGATCTTGCCGACCACATGCATCTCGCAGGGTTTGCAGTCGAACTTCAGCGTCAGCACCTCGTCACCATGGATCAACTGCATCGGCGCAACCTTGGTGCGCACGCCGGTGACGCCCTTGGCCTGCTTGGGACAGAGGTTGAACGAGAAACGCAGACAGTGCTTGGTGATCATCACCGGTACTTCACCGGTTTCTTCGTGGGCTTCGAACGCCGCATCGATCAGTTTCACCCCGTGGCGATGATAAAAATCCCGGGCCTTCTGGTTGTAGACGTTGGCCAGGAACGACAGGTGCGACTCCGGGTACACCGGCGGTGGAGTGGTCTCGGCCTTGCGGCCACCGCGGGGGTGAGCGGCGATACGGGCGGCAGTCAACGCTTCGATGACTTCACGACGCAACGCCTTGAGCTGCGAGTTGGGAATGAAATACGCCTGGGGCGCATCCAGCTCGATGGCGGTGGCGTGGTACTCGGTGGTGCCCAGTTGGCCGAGCAGGTCGTGCAGTTGCTCCAGCGCCTGTTCCGGCTTGTTCGCCAGGCCGAATGGCCCGTCCAGGCTAACGCTGGCGCTGACGCCTTCCTCGCTGGTGGCAGTCAGCTCCAGGCGCTCTTCGCGCAGGCGTGCATTCCAGGCCAGGCCCACGCGACGCTCTGAGGAGGTCTTGAGCAGGGCTTGCTGCCAGTTGTGATCCAGGTTGCGGCTCAGTGGGTGGTTGGGGCGCAACTGGTGCAGGCCGCCGGGCATCTCGTTGGGCTCGACCCGGTAGCGGTAACGCTTCTGGCCGTCCTCTTCGAATTCGCCCTTGGGCTCGGCAATATTGGCCCGAAAACCCACCACTTCACGCTTGACCAGCACGTTGAGGCCATCGCCGTTGGACAGCGGATCAAAAGTCACGACTTGCAGGTCGCGCTTGCCGACTTTCTCTACCACTCCCACCGGCACGCCGGTAAAGGTCGGGGAATCGAAGGCGCCGATGTCGATCTTGCGCTCGCTGACGAAGTAGTCGGTGCTGCCGCGGTGGAAGGTCTTGTCCGGGTCGGGCACGAAGAAATGCGCGGTGCGGCCGCTGGAAGCGCGGGCCAGGTCCGGACGGTCTTCGAGGACATCGTCCAGGCGTTGGCGGTAGTAGGCGGTGATGTTTTTCACATAGCCCATGTCCTTGTAGCGTCCTTCGATCTTGAACGAACGCACGCCGGCTTCCACCAGGGCGCGGATGTTGGCGCTCTGGTTGTTGTCCTTCATCGACAGCAGGTGTTTCTCGTAGGCAACCACCCGACCCTGGTCGTCCTTGAGGGTGTAGGGCAGGCGACAGGCCTGGGAGCAATCGCCACGGTTGGCGCTGCGGCCGTTCTGGGCGTGGGAGATGTTGCACTGGCCGGAAAACGCCACGCACAGCGCGCCGTGGATAAAGAACTCGATGGCCGCGTCGGTTTCGTCGGCGATGGCGCGGATTTCCTGCAGGTTCAACTCCCGTGCCAGGACCAGTTGGGAGAAGCCGGCCTGATCAAGAAACTTTGCCCGTGCCAGGGTGCGGATGTCGGTCTGGGTGCTGGCGTGCAGCTCGATCGGCGGGATGTCCAGCTCCATCACCCCTAAATCCTGGACGATCAACGCATCGACACCCGCATCGTACAACTGGTGGATCAACTGGCGGGCCGGCTCCAGTTCGTTGTCATGCAGGATGGTGTTGATCGTGGTGAATACCCGGGCATGGTAGCGATGGGCAAACTCCACCAGCCGGGCGATATCACTGACCTCGTTACAGGCGTTGTGACGCGCGCCGAAACTCGGGCCGCCGATGTACACGGCGTCAGCGCCATGCAGGATCGCCTCGCGAGCGATGGTCACGTCGCGGGCAGGGCTGAGCAATTCCAGATGATGTTTGGGCAAGGACATGTTTTTTTATCAGGCTGGTCACGGTCGAAGCGCGCATTGTAGCCGCCAGGCGCCCGGCAGGCACCTGTGGACTTGGATTTGCGCGATATGACCGATATGCGGCTTTCGCCTCGTGGGATCACCCCGGCGAAGCATCAGGGCTGCACCAGCGGTTTCTCCCGGTGTTTTTTGCCAGATACAAGAAGGCATCAGCGGCCTTGATCAGCATGGCCGGGGTCACCTCCTCGGTGCTCGGCCGGCAGGTGGTGATGCCCGCGCTGGCGGTGACCAGGCCCAACGGATGGTCGAGGTGTTCGATGTGCAGCGCCCTGATGGACTCCAGGATCTCTTGTGCGATCTTGGCGGCTCCCGCGCTGTGGGTGTCGGGCAGCAATATGGTGAATTCTTCACCGCCGTAGCGCACCGCCAGGTCACCGGGTCGTTTGATCGTTTGTTGGATCGCTCCGGCGATCGCGCGCAGACAGTCGTCCCCGGCAGCATGCCCGTATTTGTCGTTGTAGCGTTTGAAGTAATCGACATCAAGCATGATCAAGGCCAAAGAGGCGTTCTGACGCCTGGCCCGGCGAATCTCATCGGCCAATGCAATGTCCAGCCGCCTGCGGTTGCCCAAACCGGTCAGGCTGTCGGTCAGTGCCATGTCCCGCATGGTTTGGTGGGCGCTGCGAATCTGTTTCTCCATGGTCATCCTGTAGCGCAACTGGCTCAACACGATCAGCCCGAAGCCGACGAGTATCACGATCAGGAATATCAGTACGAAGCCGGTCTTGAGCAGATCGTGACGCCAGGGGGCGATGATCGATTCGCGAGACAATCCGGCCTCGACCACTAGCGGATAAGTGGTCAAGGCTCGGTAGCCATAAATGCGTTCAGTGCCGTCGACGACGGCCCTGGCCTCGGCGACGCCCTGATTGGAGTTGGGCAAGTGGTCACGGAAGATCACGCTATTGACCAGGCTCTTGCCGACCACCGAGGCGACGAAGGGCCGCCGGACCAGAATCGTGCCATTTCGCAGGGCCAGGACCAGGGCTCCCTTGTCGTCGATCTTGAAGTCGCCGTAGTAGTCCACGAAATAGCTGACCTTGACCGTTGCCAGCAACACCCCGGCGAACGAGCCGTCAGGATTGTTCAAGCGGCGGGAGATGGGGATGATCAGGTCATTGGTGGATCGGCTCCTGATCACTTCGCCGATCCGCACGCTTCGGTCCTCGTGGGTGCGGTGATACTGGAAGTAGTCGCGGTCGGCATTGTTTGCCGAGTCTGGCGTTGTTTGCTTGTCCGTCACTATCCACTGCCCGTCGGGGCCGTAGATAAACAAACCGTGCAACTGCGGCATGATGGCCGACTGTTGCACCAGCAGTTTATGGATGCGCGGGATGTCGATGTTCTGCAGGCCATCGCCTTCCACTCGCTCGCTGAGTGCGGCGGTCACCACGTCCACTTGCCGGATGGTGTCTTCGGCGTGCTGGGCGGTCGCCCGCGCCAGGTTCGTCACCGAATCGCGGGCTGAGGCAAAAGCAGAGCGATAGTCACGCCATGTTCTCCAGCCTTCAACGGCCAGGAACACGATCACCACCACCAGCATGAAAGTGATGGTGAGCCGCAAGGCAGCTCCGGCCCGCGCTACCTGAGGGGGAAAGGATTCGTCAGCACTTTCTTTCTTTAGCTGCGGCCGTTCACGTCCGAGCATTAACATTTCCTTCTACAGCAACGCGACTGCGAATTATTAGGACGCAGGCTACCTTATCCGATAACAGCACGTTAGCTGAAGGATTCGAGGCAGGCACAAATCGCGAAGGCAGGGTGGATACCAAGGGCCATAACCCGCAGATCCTCTCAAAAAAGCTGTACAAATCATATTTCATGTACAACTATTGAGCGACCTTCGGTAATCCAGTGATGTTTTTCAATGGCCAGGTCGTTTGCGCTCAAGAAAAGCCTGAACCGGTTCATGGCCTGCGTTTTGGTGCTTTACGCCAGCCAGGCTCTCTGCGACTGGCGCACGGTATTGCCTGACGCCCGTCTGGTGGGGCAAGCCGATTATTCTTGGTACGGGTTCGATCTCTACCAGGCCAGGTTATGGAGTGCTGCTTCGCAACCCAGCCTGGAAACGCCGCTGGCACTCGAGCTCAATTACCGCCGCACGATCAGCAAGCAAACACTGGTACAAGCGAGCATCGAGGAGATGCTCCGAATCGCGGGTAAATCCCTGGACCCCGGACGGCTCGACAGTTGGACCGATGACATGCGGCGGTCCTTCGTCGACGTCAGGCCAGGCAGTCAAATCACCGGGCTTTACCTGCCCGGCAAGGGTTGCCGCTTCTATGTCGACGGGCGCTTGACCCATGAAGTCGCCGACCCAGCGTTCGCTCGAAACTTCTTCGCCATCTGGCTCGATCCCCGCACTCGGCATCCGGAGTTGCGGCAACAGCTGATGGGGCTCAACAACACGCGCGCAGGAGGAAAAACACCATGACTCGTTTGATGGTTGTGTGGCTTTTAATGATGAGTTTGACCAGCTGCGGCAACGTCAATGTCGATCGTTATGCCGACCAGCAACCGCAGCTGGATCTGGTGCGCTTCTTCAGTCAGCCAATCAAGGCCTGGGGCATCTATCAAAAACGTTCGGGCGAAGTCATCAAGCGCTTCGAGGTCGAGATACTCAGTCACCGCGAAGGTGAACGGCTGATACTCGATGAGCGCTTTCTCTACAGTGATGGCAGCCGACAACGGCGCGTATGGACGCTGACCCCCGATGGCCCGGGGCTCTGGCGCGGTCGCGCCGACGATGTGATCGGCGAGGCGCGGGGTGAGGTGGCTGGCAATGCGCTGCGCTGGCGCTATCGATTGAACCTGCCAGTAGACGGATCGACTTACGAAGTGTCTTTTGACGACTGGATGTATTTGATGGACGAAGCCACGCTGATCAACCGTTCGAGCATGAGTAAATTCGGCGTCGAGTTGGGGCAGGTCACGCTGTTTTTCCGTCGTCAGGGCGGGGGCACGCCATGAACCTGCAAACCCTGATCGAGCTGGCCATCGAAGGCCGGGTACACGAGCTGGAGTTGTGGTCGCTGGAGGGCGGTATCTACGTGTTGCGTGCGCGACTGGACCGTGGGTTTCGTACGTTGCTCGACGACTCGGGACGAACATTGCACTTGCGATCCACCACCCATTTGCGTGAGTTGCTGCGTGACGCGCCGCGGTTACCCTGCATGTTGGTACAGCATGTCGTTCACGACGAAATGTGTGGCCAGCGCGAGGGGCCGATAGAGCCTTTGCGCGTGCCACTTTTTCTGGATGAGCCTTGGTAATGATGTTCGCCTGGTGCGGGTTCTGACCTCAGTGGGGATCAGCCAGGCGCAACGCCAACGGCAGCCAGAGTGCCCACAAGGGCGCCAGAATCAGAGCGGTCCCCACGATGCCAAGCGGCAGCGCAACGCCGGCCAAGGGTGCTCCTGCGCAATAGGCCAATGGACCGCCGATCATGCCCAGCAATGCACCGCGCCATACTGGCCGCACGGCCCAGGCCAGGCTGTGCCGCAAGCTGGTGGCAAACACCAGCCAGAGCAGCGCCAGCCAGAGAGGCAGGGCGCTCTGGCCGAATCCGAACAGGCCCAGCACACCGAGGCTCCAGTCCAGCAACATGCCGCACAGCCCCACGCGCATCACCGCCCGCAGCTCGGCCCGGGGCTGTGGGCAGAAACTCAGGTGAGCCAGCAACCCCGCCGCCACAGCCAGGAGCCACCAGGCATTCTGCGCACCCAGCACACATCCCCACCAGCCCAATTGGACCCAAAGTGCGTTGACGATCAGGCTTGCGCGACTCATCAAGCCTCCCGCCGCTCCAGCAAGGAGGCCTGACGCGCCCCGGGAGCGGCAAAGAGCAGTTGCGCGACGCCGATGGCACGCTCCTGGAATCCACCTTCGCAGTAACACAGGTAGAACTCCCACAGGCGTTGGAAGGTTTCGTCGTAACCCAGTTCCAGCAGCGCTTGGCGTGATTGGCGCAAGTTCTCGTGCCAGTGCTTAAGCGTGCGGGCGTAGTGCGCGCCGAAGTCTTCCAGATGCAGCAGGTTGAGCGGTGTTTGACGGCTGGCGGTGTTGAGCAGGACGGACAACGATGGCAACGCGCCGCCGGGAAAGATATGCCGCTGGATAAAGTCCACCGAGCGTCGTGCCTGCTCATACCGCTGGTCGCGAATGGTGATGGCTTGCAGCAACATCAGGCCGTCATCCTTGAGCAGTGCGGCGCAGCGCCGGAAGTACTCGGGCAAATAGCGATGACCGACCGCTTCGATCATTTCGATCGAGACCAACTTGTCGTAGTGCCCCTCCAGGTCGCGATAGTCCTTGCACAGCACTTCAATGCGCTGCTGCAGGCCCAGCGCCTCGACGCGCTGGCAGGTGTGGGCATACTGTTCGCGCGATAACGTTGTGGTGGTCACCTTGCAGCCGTATTGGCTGGCCGAGTAAATCGCCAGGCTGCCCCAGCCGGTGCCGATCTCCAGCAGGTGGTCGCCGGGCCGCAGGTCGAGCTTGCGACAGATGCGTTCGAGCTTGTTGAGCTGGGCGTCTTCCAGGCTTTGTTCGGGGCTTTCGAACAGGGCGGCCGAGTACATCATAGTGGGGTCGAGCAAGCGCTCGAACAAGTCATTGCCCAAGTCGTAATGGGCAATGATGTTGCGCCGTGAGCCGCGCCGGCTGTTACGGTTGAGCCAGTGCAGCCAACGCAGCAGCGGGCGACCGAGGCGAGCCAGGCCGCTGTCCATTGCATCGAGCACGTCCAGGTTGGCGACGAACACGCGGGTCACCGCCGTCAGGTCGTTGCTGCGCCAGTACCCCTGGATATAAGCCTCACCGGCGCCGATCGAGCCGTTACTGGCGAGCATGCCCCAGACGGCGTCATCCAGAATTTCGACTTCGGCCTGCAGAACACTGGCCGGATCGCCGAAGCTCAACGATTCCCCCTCAAGCAGCAGGCGCAAGTGGCCTTGACGCAGGTGTCGTAATTGGCCGAGGACGACTTGCTTGAAGACGCCGCCGTTGAACAGGCGAAAGCTGCCGGCCTTAGTAACGCTCAGGGTGGGTTCGGGCATGGTCGGGGTCCTTGTGGGCGGTTTCGCCGACGCTCAGGCCGTTTTGGCAGGCCTGATGGTCGTGCAGGGGGGTACGTTTGAAGAGCAGGCGCAGGGCCTGCCAGTAAATGGCGCTCAAGGTGCGCAGGCTCATCCACGGGAAGGCCAGAAAGTGACGACGTATGGCTGCGGCATCGAGAGGCTGGCGCTTGAGCGCGAGGTCGGCCTCGAACACCTTGCTGCCATCGCGCCAGTTCTCCATGTGCACGCGGATATGTGAATCCGCCACCAGGAAACGCATGCGGTAGTCCATGTCCCGGGGCAGGAACGGCGACACATGGAACGCCTTGGCCACCCGGAACGCATGAGGCGCGCCGGGGCTTACCGGCAACACATAGTGGTAGCGTTCGCGCCATGGGGTATTGCGCACTTCACAGAGAATGGCCGCCAGCTGCCCATCGGTTTCGTGGCAGAAATAGAAACTCACCGGATTGAAGGACAGGCCCCAGCTGCGCGGCTGGGTCAACAGCTGAATGGCGCCCTGGGGCGCGGTGCCCAGGGCTTGGGCCAGTAGTTCGCGCACCGCCTCGACCAAGGGAACACCCAGACGTGTGCGAGCGGGCAGGTAATCGCGCTCGCGCCAGCACAGCGGTGCCAAGGGCCAAGCCCGCAGCAGGCGTGACAGGCCCAGCACCTGGCTTTGTTCGGCGAGGTCCAGATAAAGCATGCCGATGGGGTATCGGAACCCATGGGCGCGGGGTGAGTAGCGGCGATGGTCGATCCAGCCGCGGCACAGGCTGCTGTTCAAAGGTATTCTCCAAAATGCCCGGCCACATCCAGCGCACTGACCACACCGTCTTCGTGGAAACCATTGGCCCAATAGGCGCCGCAGAAATAACTGTGCTGACGCCCTTGCAGATCACCCTGGCGAGCCTGGGCGGCGACGCCGGCGAGGCTGTATTGCGGATGCGCATAATCGAAGCGGGCAAGCACCTTGGCCGGATCCACCACGTCACTCTGATTGAGGCTCACGCAGAAGGTCACTGGGGCGTCCAGGCCCTGGAGGATGTTCATGTTGTAGGTCAGTGCGGCAGGCGCTCGCATTGAACCGCCCAGTCGGTAGTTCCAACTCGCCCAGGCCTGGCGTCGCTGCGGCAAGAGACGAGTGTCGGTATGCAGCAGCACTTCATTGCTGGCGTAGTCCAGAGCACCGAGCACCTCACGTTCCGCTTTGCTTGGCGTTTCAAGCAGTGCCAGGGCCTGGTCGCTGTGGCAGGCAAACACCACTTTGTCGAAACGCTCAAGGCCCGCAGTGCTGAGGATGTCCACCCCTGTAGCGTCGCGGCTCACCCGCTGCACCGGGCAGTCGAGCCGGATGTGCTGGCGAAAGTGCGCGCACAATGGGTCGATGTAACCCCGGGAGCCGCCCTCGATCACCCGCCATTGTGGCCGTCGGTTGACCGATAGCAGGCCGTGGTTATGGCAGAAGCGCACGAAGAACTGCAGCGGAAACTCGAGCATTCGGGCGGGCGACATCGACCAGATCGCCGACCCCATGGGCACGATGTAATGGTCGATGAAACGTTGGCCATAATTGTGGACATGCAGGTAATCGCCGAGCCGGGTGGTGCTGTCGATGCGTTGCGCCTTCAAGTCGGCCGTGGCCTGCCGGTTGAACCTGAGGATGTCCTGCAGCATGCCCCAGAAGCTCGGCGACAGCAGGTTGCGCCGTCGGGCGAAAAGGCTGCGCAGGGTATGCCCCTTGTACTCTTGGCCAGTGGCTGGATCATGTACCGAAAAGCTCATTTCAGTGGGGCGGGAAGGCACACCCAACTGGTCGAGCAAACGGATGAAGTTCGGGTAGGTCCAGTCGTTGTAGACGATGAAACCGGTGTCTATCCCGTAACGCTGGCCTTGCCATTGCACGTCCACGGTGTGGGTGTGGCCGCCGATCCGGTCGTCGGCTTCGAACAAGGTGATCTGGTGCTGGCGAGCCAACAGGTACGCGCATGTCAGTCCCGATATGCCGCTGCCGATGATTGCGATGCGCATGTTTCAAGACTTCTGGGAAGAACGTGCCAGGCGCCGGCCAAGGGCCAGGCGCCACCGGGCGGGCAAGTGTCCGAGCAGGCGCAGGACGAAGGTGAAGGACCAGGGGAACGCGATGTCCAGCGGTCGCGCCGGCAGGCGTTGGGCGATATGCCGCGCCGCGCGTTGTGCCGACCAGCGCATGGGCATCGGGAAGTCGTTGCGGCGGGTCAGCGGTGTGTCGACAAAGCCGGGGCTTATCAAGGTGACATCGATACCCTCGGCCGCCAGGTCGATGCGCAGCGATTCGAACAGATAGCGCAGCGCCGCTTTGGACGCGCCATAAGCGCCGGCACGCGGCAAGGCCAACCAGGTCACCGCGCTGCACACCCCCACCAGATGCGGACGTTGGCCTCGACGCAGCAAGGGCAGGGCCGCTTCCAGGCAGTGGCTGGTGCCCAGCAGGTTGGTGGTCAATACCCGTTCGACCAGACGCGTGTCGAAGCGCCCCGGCTCCAGGTATTCGCAGGTCCCGGCATTGAGTATCACCAGGTCCAACGCCCCCCATTGAGCGTCGATGGCCTGGCAGATATCGGCCACTTGCGCCGGATCGGTCAGGTCACCCGGCAGCACCAGGACCTGATCCCCATAGCGAGTCGCTAACGCCTCAAGAGGCGCAACCTGGCGCGCACTCAGCGCCAGACGGTGGCCTTGCTCTAGAAGCTCCGAGGCCAAGGCCGCACCGATACCGCTGCTGGCGCCGGTCAACCAGATGCGACTCATGCCAGCCTCCGCTTGAGCCAGCCGATCACAGATCCGAACAGGGGCAGGTGCTCGTAGAGCAGGGCGCCAGCGTCGAAGAAATCCTGATGCAGGTAGACCCGTTCGTTCCAGCGTAAATAGCTGCAGCCTTGCAGGGAGATGAGTGCACCGCCGGCCAGACGTGGGTGGCTGTAATGCAACGTCCAGCGTAGATAGCCCGCGCCGGGGCCGACCTCATCAAAGCCATGAAAGTCGTAGCGCACCTGATCGACGTTGGCATACATCTGCGCGAAGTAGTCGCGCAGGGCAGGCAGGCCTTCGATCCGATGCAAGGGGTCCTGGAACTGTATGTCGGCGCTGTAGAGCGCATCGAGCTCGTCCAGGTGACTGGCGTCCAGCTCGGCGAAGGCGCGGGCAAAACGCTGGAGGTAGGCAGACATGTCAGGCTCCGAATTATTGTACAGGTAGTAATTCCTGTACAAGTTTTCGCAGCCTACTGCACGAGTTGTACGTTTAAAAGTATTTTGTATAGGTATTTGTAAGTTTGTATAGATTTTCCGCTGAAGAGAGCCCGGTGACGACCGGGCTCAGTTGTTTCAGTGAAACGACTGAATGTCAGCCCAGTGCGTTGCAGAAGCCACGAATCGCCTCGCAGGCTTGGCGCAAAGAAGCATCGTCCAGGGCGTAGGCGATACAGCAGTTTTTTCCTTTCCAGCAACGACAAAAACCCTCGTTTCGCAAATCCCCACCTGGCAACACAATCGCTTCGACACCTTCTGTCGATCGTCGCAAACGCAGAACAAGAAAAAAATCCAAACCCGAGGCGGCGCCATGCCGGCCTGAACCATCCCACTGCCGGAAGTGCACAGACATGCCCGTTGAGACAATACACATAGACACGCTTGTTATAGGCGCCGGTCAGGCCGGCGTGGCCATGAGTGAACATTTGAGCCGCCAAGGGGTGCCTCATCTTGTGGTGGAGCGCAACCGCATTGCCGAGGCCTGGCGCACTGCGCGTTGGGATTCGCTGGTGGCCAACGGCCCGGCCTGGCATGACCGCTTTCCAGGGCTGCAATTTCAGGGCCTCGACCCTGATGCCTTCGCCACCAAGGATCAAGTGGCCGATTACTTCGAAGTCTATGCCAGTACATTCAACGCGCCGATCCGTACCGGTGTGGAGGTCAGGAAGGTCCAGCGTAATATCGGCCGTCCAGGCTTCAGCATTGAAACCAGCGAGGGCCCGATTGAGGCCATCCACGTGGTGGTCGCCACCGGGCCCTTCCAACGGCCAGTGATTCCGCCTATCGCCGCGAATATGGCGCACGTCACCCAGATGCACTCCGCCCAATACCGCAATCCCCGGCAGCTCGCTGACGGCGCGGTGTTGGTGGTGGGGGCGGGTTCGTCCGGGGTGCAGATTGCCGATGAATTGCGGCGCGCCGGCAAGCAGGTCTACCTTTCGGTGGGCGCCCATGATCGCCCGCCACGGGCCTATCGCAACCGGGATTTTTGCTGGTGGCTGGGGGTGCTCGGCGAGTGGGATGCGGAGGCCGTCCAGCCGGGCAAGGAACACGTGACCATCGCCGTGAGCGGTGCCCGTGGGGGCCATACGGTGGACTTTCGCAGGCTGGCCCATGAGGGCATCACCCTGGTGGGCCTGACGAAGTCGTTCAACGGTAGCGTCGTGACGTTTGAGCCCAACCTGGCCGAAAATATTACTCGTGGCGATGACAACTACCTGGCGCTGCTGGATGCCGCCGATGCCTACATTGCCCGCAACGGCCTGGACCTGCCGCCGGATCCTGACGCCCGCCATCTGTTGCCTGACCCGCACTGCCTGACCCATCCGATCCTGGAACTGGATCTGGTGGACGCTGGGGTGAGCACCGTGATCTGGGCCACCGGCTACTCGGTGGATTACAGCTGGCTGAAGGTCGACGCGCTTGACGCCAACGGCAAGCCGCGGCACCAGCGGGGTGTTTCCAGCGAACCGGGTGTGTATTTCGTGGGCCTGCCATGGCTGTCACGGCGCGGTTCGGCGTTCATCTGGGGCGTGTGGCACGACGCCCGGCATATCGCTGACCACATCGTGAAACAGCATACCTATCTCAACTACCGAGACGCTTCGCAGCGCCAGAGCGAGGACGCTCAACCCCCGGCGCTCGATAGCGATTCGAACAGTTCGAAAACCAGCCTCATGGGAGTCCGTTGATGCCTACCCACACTCGCATTCGCATGTTCAACACCAAAGACACCTATCCCAACCAGACGCTGGACAACGACTTATGCCAGGCCGTGCGGGCCGGCAACACCGTCTACGTGCGCGGCCAGGTCGGCACTGACTTCAACGGCCAGTTGGTGGGCCTGGGCGATCCCCGCGCTCAGGCCGAACAGGCTATGCGCAACGTCAAGCAATTGCTGGAAGAGGCCGGCAGCGACCTGAGCCATATCGTCAAGACCACCACTTACCTGATCGATCCGCGCTATCGCGAGCCGGTGTATCAGGAGGTGGGCAAATGGCTCAAAGGGGTGTTCCCGATTTCCACAGGACTGGTGGTCAGCGCCCTTGGCCAACCGCAATGGCTGATGGAAATCGACGTGATCGCGGTGATCCCCGAATAAGGAGAGTGGAGCATGACTTTTTCCATTGTCGGGCGCTGCGCCGAGACGGGCCAGTTGGGTATCGCCATCAGTTCCTCGAGCATTGCCGTCGGCGCCCGTTGCCCCTGGTTACGGGCCGGTGTTGGCGCGGTGTCAAGCCAGAACATCACGCTGCCGGCTCTTGGTCCGCAGATCCTCGACGAACTGGCCGGCGGCATGGCCGCCCAAGAGGCTGTCGACCGCGCCCTGGCGCGCAATGGCTACAGCCAGTACCGCCAGGTGGCGGTGGTGGATGCCCACGGAGGCACGGCGATTTTCAGCGGCAGCCACGCCTTGGGCAGCCATCACGCGCTGGCCGGTGAGCAATGCGTGGCGGCCGGCAATCTGTTGGCCAGTGTGGGCGTGATCGACGCCATGGTTGCAGCATTCGAACACAGCGAAGGTTGTCTTGCTGCGCGCCTGATGAGTGCTTTGCAGGCTGGGCAGAGCGCCGGTGGTGAAGCCGGAGCGGTGCACTCTGCGGCGCTGTCGGTGGTGGATGAACTCACCTGGCCGATCGTCGATTTGCGTGTCGACTGGGCCCAGGAAGATCCCATTGCTGAGCTGCAAAAGCTGTGGCTGGCCTATCAGCCGCAACTACAGGACTACCTGACCCGCGCCCTCGATCCGACCCAGGCCCCCAGCTACGGAGTGCCGGGCGATGAGTGAGCTGCGCAGCCGCGCACTGCTCGCCCGCCTGGTGGGCTTTGCCACGGTCAGTCGTGAGTCGAACCTGGCGCTGATCGAGTTCGTGCGTGGTTACCTCCACGATCTGGGCGTGAGTTGCGAGCTGATCTATAACCCCGAGCGGACCAAGGCCAACCTGTTGGCGAGCATCGGCCCAGCGGTGCCCGGTGGGGTTGTGCTGTCCGGTCATACCGATGTAGTGCCGGTGGACGGACAGCACTGGACGGTCGATCCGTTTTGCCTGAGCGAGGCCGGCGGCAAGCTGTACGGCCGGGGCACCGCCGACATGAAAGGTTATTTGGCTGCAGTGCTGGCGGCGGTGCCGATGTTCCTCGCCAGCCCGCTTCGCCGGCCCGTGCATCTGGCGTTCTCCTATGACGAAGAGGTCGGTTGCCTGGGCGTGCGCAGCCTGCTGCAAGTGCTGCCGCAACGCATTCCCCAGCCTGCGTTGTGCCTGATTGGCGAGCCCACCCAACTCCAACCGGTGTTGGGCCACAAGGGCAAGTTGGCGATGCGTTGCCATGTCAAAGGGGCGGCCTGTCATTCGGCCTATGCGCCCTACGGGGTGAATGCCATCGAACAGGCAGCGCGCCTGATCGGTCGGTTGGGGGAGATCGGCGCGAACCTGGCCGAACCGTCTCTACACGATGCGCGCTTCGATCCGGCGTACTCAACGGTGCAGGTGGGCGTGATCCAGGGCGGTACCGCGTTGAACATCGTTCCGGCCGATTGCCGCTTCGATTTCGAAGTGCGCGCCTTGCCGGATTTCGCCCCACAGGTCGTCGTCGAGCAATTGCGCGATTACGCCGAGCAGGCGCTGCTGCCAGCGATGCGGGCCGTGCAAGGCGACACCGCGATCCGGTTTGAACCCCTGTCCGCCTACCCGGGCCTGGCAACCGCGCCGGACAGCGCCGCCGCGCGTCTGGTTGCCGAGTTGTGCGGCAGTGATGCCTTCAGCACCGTGGCATTCGGCACCGAAGGCGGCCTGTTTGATCAGGCTGGAATCCCGACGGTGGTCTGCGGCCCCGGCAGCATGGATCAGGGGCACAAAGCCGATGAATACGTGAGTGTTGAACAGATGGCCGCCTGCGACCGATTGATGGATCGCCTGGCGAGCCATCTCAGCGAACCCAACGACTTCTTGAGACAAGGAATTTTCGGTGAACGATTTCAATGATTGGAAAACCCGGGCCGCGCAACTGCGCCTGAAGGATAACGCCCTGATTGACGGCCTGCCTCATGAGGCAGGCACCCTGGGCAGGATGATCATGGCCCCGGCGCTGGTGGCCAGCCATGCCGACATCAACGAACTGGTCGACAAGACCCGTATTGCTGTAGATCGCACCGCCCGCGCTTACGGTCGCCTCTGAGTCCCGTCGCCGGCTCGTGCGGGCGAGCCGGCCTTTCGAGGAACCGCTTCATGTCCAGATCCTTGCGTTGCAATATTGCGTGTGCCCTGGTGCTGTTGAGTGGCAGTGTCATGGCCGCGCCACAGAGCCTCACCGTGATCTCTTTTGGTGGCGCCACCAAGCAGGCCCAGGACAAGGCCTACTTCCAACCCTTCAACGCCAGCGGTGCAGGAAGCATCGTCGCCGGCGAATACAATGGCGAGTTATCGAAGATCAAGGCCATGGTCGCGGCCGGCCACACCAGTTGGGACGTGGTCGAAGTCGAAAGCCCCGAGCTGTTGCGCGGTTGTGAGGAGGGCCTGTTCGAAAGGCTCGATCTGAGCGCCTTGGGTGATCCGGCGAATTTTGTGCCGGGGACTCTCACCGAATGTGGTGTGGCCACTTATGTCTGGTCGATGGTCCTGGCCTATGACCAGAGCAAGTTGGCCAAGGCACCCAAGTCCTGGGCGGATTTCTGGAACGTCACCGAATACCCGGGCAAGCGCGGGTTGCGCAAGGGGGCCAAGTACACCCTGGAAATTGCCTTGCTGGCCGACGGGGTCCAGGCGCAGGAGTTGTACAAGGTGCTCAACACCCCCGAAGGCGTGTCGCGGGCATTCGCCAAGCTGGACCAGATCAAGTCGAACATCCAGTGGTGGGAGGCAGGTGCGCAACCGGCGCAGTGGTTAGTGGCGGGGGATGTGGCGATGAGCGCTGCCTACAACGGTCGCATCGCTTCAGCGCAGAAGGAGGGCATGAAGCTGAGTATCGTCTGGCCGCAAAGCCTGTATGACCCGGAATACTGGGCGGTGGTCAAGGGAACGCCGAACAAGGCCTTGGCCGAGCAATTCATTGCCTTTGCCAGCCAGCCGCAGGCGCAGAAAGTGTTCTCGGAAAACATCCCTTATGGACCGGTGCATCGCAAAACGCTGGCGTTGCTGCCTGGAGCAGTCCAGGAGCAGTTGCCTACCGCCGAGGCCAACCTGGCCGAAGCCCGGGCCGTGGATGCCGAGTTCTGGGTTGACCATGGCGAAGAACTGGAGCAGCGCTTCAACGCCTGGGCAGCTCGCTAGCCATCGAACCATTCTTGCGGCGAGCAGAGCCTTTTGTGGCGAGGGAGCTTGCTCCCGCTGGGCTGCGCAGCAGCCCCGACACTGGTTCTCGCGGTGTGCCAGGTTGATCCAGTCGGTTGGGTTTGGGGGCGCTTCGCCCCCCAGCGGGAGCAAGCTCCCTCGCCACAGGGTTCGGTGTTTGACTGGGCATCAGGCCAGCCATTGCTTGAACTGCTCTTTGCAGTAATCCACGAATAACTGCGCAGGTTTGGTCAGGTGCGCGCGCTTGAGCCATCCCGCCGCCAGGGCCGAACCGGTGACGTCCTCGGCGATGTTGACGCACACCACTTGCTGCCCATCGTAGGTGCAGGTGGAATGTGGCCGGGTTACCAGCAGCGCAAAGCCGAACGATTGCCCGACCATACCACGCACCATTTCGATCGAGGGTGAGCTGAAAACGATGTTCGGTGTCAGGCCCAACTCCTCGAAAATGCTCACGAAATAGGTCCGGCTGGGTTGCACGTCCAACAGAATCATCGGCTCCAGTGCCAAGTCGCGCAGGGACACCTGAGCCTGGCTGGCAAAGCGGTGCCCCGCTGGCAGCAGCGCGTAGGGTTGTTGCGGCGCCATCAGCGCCTCGGTCTCGATGGTGCCGTCCAGGTCGTGCTCATAGAAAATCGCCAGGTCGAAACGCCCCCCCGTCAAACCTTGCACCAGCTCCTGTTGCTCACCGTCCTGCAGACGGATCTCCACGCCTGGGTAACGCTGGCGGAAACCGGCGATCAATCGGGGCAAATACAGGGGTGCGACAGTCTCGAAGCAGCCGATGTCGATCTGACCGCTGACCACGTCGTTATCGGCCAGCGCGTTCTGCTCGAACTCTCGCGCCATGCGCAGCAGTTCCTGGGCCTTGCGATAGAAGCGCGCACCGCTGGGGGTTAGTGACACACCCTGGGCGTGGTGACGGATGAGCAACTGCACGCCGAAACTGTCTTCCAGCCCTTTGACGGCGGTCGCAATCGAGGGCTGGGCAATGTACAGCTTGCGGGAGGCTTCAGCGACGCTGCCACACTCGACAGTGGTGACGAAGTATTTCAGCTGACGCAGGGAATAGGAGGCCACGGTACACCTCGATCGGGATGATTTTTGTCTACCTTACCTTGTGCCGCTTGTGCGAGGGGCGGGCATTGCAACGCATTTTGCTGGGCAATGGCGATATTTGAACTGGGTGAGGATAAGCACGGTTTTGGAACGTACGGCGCCCAGGTTGAGCTCCATAGACCGAAGAGAGAATGGCACCATCACCCATGTCGAAGGACCGATGGGTTCGAAACGTGGCACCTGGACTGAAAAAACACCTGCCCAAAAAGCAACGGCAGGTGTTCGGGAAAACCGGCACAGAAAGGAGGGGACTGGCCGGGCTATGGCAGGTGAGTCAAGCCACAGGAATCAACGGATCAGCCGCAGCCAGGGCTGTGGCACGGTCGGCGGCCGGAGGGTAGATCCACACCGTGTTGATCTGGGTTTTGAGTTCCTTGGCTTCCTGCCCGACCAGTTTGAGCTGGCGGTCCCAACCTTCGGTGAATACCGCGCCCCAGGCACCCAGGTCCAGGCAAGTCACGTACTTGGGCTGGCTGTAGGTCATCGGCGCGACACCCAGCAGGTCCGCCGCGACGTTGTGGCCAGCATAGCGCCCCAGGGCGATGGCGTGCTGGCAGGACATCGCCGCGTAGTTGCCAAGCGTGTCGGTGGCGGCATAGGCCACGTCACCGCTGGCGAATATGTCGTTCTGTCCCACTACCTTCAGATGTCCATCGACGTGCAGGCGACCTTGAGGGTCGCGAGTGCCCGGCACTTGTTGGGTTAAAGGGCTGGCACGGAAGCCCACGGTCCAGATCACCGTCCTGGACTCGATACGCTGGCCATCCGAAAGGGTGACGCCGTCAGCATCCACCGAGTCGACCGACACATTGACCCTCCACTCGATGCCCAGGTGGTCGGAAGCTTCGATGATGGACGGGCGAATACCGTCGCCCATCGACGCGCCGATTTGCGGCCCGCGCTCCACCACGATGACGCGGATGTTGGCGTCCTCGCCCAGGATGGCGCGTAAACGCGCAGGCATCTCAGTCGCGGTTTCGATGCCGGTGAAACCACCACCGGCCACCACTACGGTGTTACGGCCAGGGCTGTCCGGCAGATTCTTGAGGGATTTGATGTGGGCTTCCAGGCGTGTTGCCTGTTCGATCTCATCGACATCGAACGCATGTTCCATCATGCCCTTGAGGTCGGGACGGATCAGTTTGCTGCCCGCCGCCAGCACCAGGCGGTCGTAGCCCAGCGTGCCCTGTGTCCCGAAGACGTCCACGTAGCCAACCCGTTTGTTATCGACGTCGATAGTACTCGCCGAGCCCTGCACGAATGTTATCCCCACCGCATCGAACAGCCCGCCCAGCGGAGCCATCATGGTGTGGACATTCGGCTCATAGAACCGGGGCCGGATTCGTAACTCCGCTTGTGGCGCCAGGACCGTAATCTGTACGTCATTGCGATTGTGCTGGTCCAGCAGGCGGGCTGCACCGAGGGCGCTCCATACCCCGCCGAAACCTGCGCCAATCACCAGAATATGCTGTTTCATGATTTGCTCCCGAAGACAAAATCGATACGTTGAAAGGGTGGGTTTGCCCCGCGTGCCAGTGCTGCGAAATACCCAAAATTGCGTGGCTTGGATGCTTGAACATCCAGCGCATCCAGCTTCGGCTCGCTGCAGCAGATGGTATTCGCCGCGATCACATCCAACACTTCTACATAGGGTCATCAGGCCTATGCGTGGGTAGGGGGTGAGCTATACGAAGGTATGGGCGGCGCAAGTCAAAAAGGACGTTCAAGTACCGACTCGATGCAAGCGATCAGTGCAGCGCAGTCGAACGGCTTTGGGAAAAATGCCAGCGGTTTGGGAGCCGCCGCGCTGAGACGGGGTGGAGCGCCGGGATGGCCGGTAATGAAGATGACCGGGATACGAATGCCCAGGGAAGACAGCTGTTCATACATCTGAATGCCCGTCATGCCAGGCATTTGTATATCCGATATCAGGCAGGCGGTTTTGCCACGCTCACTGGAAGACAGAAATTGCAGGGCGTTGGCGAATGTGTTGACCCGATAGCCGTGGGAGCGTAACAAGCCATCCAGCGCAATTCGGACCGATTCGTCATCATCAACGACTGAAATTATTGCGCTGTTGGACATGTTGATACCTGGCAGTGATATCAGGTGGCCATAGAGCCACCCGCGATCATTGCAAGATACGCGGTCCAGGCGTCCCGCCAAGTATACGTGGGTATGAAAACGTTACTGGTCGCGGGCAAGCTCCAAGGCCTGGGCCATGCGTACCAGGTCGGCAAAGGAGCGCGCGGACATTTTGCGCATGGCCTGGCCACGGTGAATCTTGACCGTGATTTCGCTCAAGCCTATCTCGGCGGCAATCTGCTTGTTCATCAGGCCCGACGCCGCCAGCGCCATGACTTGCTGCTCCCTCGGCGTCAGGGTGATGTAGCGCTCAAGCAGGTGTTGGTGGTTGCGCTCGGCCTCGCGACGCAGCCGATCCTGTTGATGGGCGGCGGCCACAGCATCGATCAGGTCCTGCTCGCGAAACGGCTTGGCGAGGAAATCCACCGCGCCAGCCTTCATCGCTCGAACGGTCATGGCGATATCGCCATGGCCGGTCATGAACACGATCGGTAGTTGAACGTTGGCGGCAACCAGCTCGCGCTGGCAATCCAGGCCGCTGGTGCCCTGCAGTCGTACATCCAATACCAGGCAACTGGGCAGATCGGGCCTGGGATGCTGCATGAACCCTGCGACCGAGCTGAACAGTTGAACCTGCAGGCCAATGGAGCGCAGCAGGCTGCCGAGGGATTCGCGCAGAGGGGCATCGTCGTCGACGATGTACACGAGGGGGGCGGTGCAGGTGGCTGGATTCTTATGGGAATAAGGGCTCATTGGGGCTCCCCGGACAACGATGCGCACGTTAACAACGGCAGTGCGAACCTGAATGATGTGCCTTGGCCAACCTCGCTGGTTGCCCAGATCCTGCCCTCGTGAAAGTCGATGATGGACCGGCAGATGGACAGGCCCATGCCCAGGCCATTTTCCTTGGTGGTGAAAAATGCATTGAACAGGGAGGGCAGAATGTCGGCGGCGATGCCGGTTCCTTGATCGGTCACCTCCAGCACAGCCTCGTTGTCTTGCAGCCAGGTGCGGATCTGCAGAATGGGCTCGCGCACTTTGATCCCATCCATGGCGTGGCAGGCATTGATGATCAGGTTGATGATCACTTGCTGCAGCTGCACGCGGTCCGCGCTGACCTGCACGCCGCTTGTCGCCAGATCCACTTGCACCCTGACTTTGTGATGAGCCAGTTGCTGCTGGACCAGGTAGAGCGTCTCGCTGACGATATCGTCCAGCGGCTCGGGTCGACGCAACGGATCACACTTGCGTGACAGCGCCCGGATGCGGCTGATGACCTCACTGGCGCGACACCCGTTGGCGATGATCCGGTCGAGGGAATCGAGGGCTTCCTTAAGGTCGGGTTCGGGGCGTTGAAGCCACCGGCGGCAGGCTTCGCCGCTGCTGGTAATGGCCGTCAATGGCTGGTTGACTTCGTGGGCAATGGAGGCGGCCATTTCCCCTAGCGAAGTCAGACGGGTGACGTGGGCCAGTTGGGTCTGAGCGCGGAACAACGCTTCTTCGGCCTGCTTGCTGGCGGTGATGTCCATGAGCGCGCCGAGGTACTGGAAACGGCCGTGTTGCAACAGCGAGGGACTGGCGATCATGTGGATATGCTTGATACGCCCGTCAGGCATCAGCAGGCGCAGCTTGACCTCAATCTGCGGTTCGCGGCGGGCGGCCTGTTCGAAAACTCCGCGTGCCAGCTCAAGGTCTTCGGGGTGCGTGCGTTCGAGCATCATCGAAACCGTCGGCGCTTTGCTGGGTGGGTATTCGAAGATCCGTGCAGATTCCTCCGACCAGGATATGTTTTGCCGATCACCGCGAAAGCCCACGCTGCCAGTCTGACTCAAGCGCTGGGCACCGATCAGGTAGGCCTCGTTATGCCGCAAGCTGTCTGAAGCCTGCTTGCTGCGCAGCGCCAGGAAGGCAATGGCCGACAGCGCTGTCAGGCAGCGGAAAAAACCGGTGGTCGAATCCCAGCGATGGTAGCCGCCGTTGTACAGGAACATCGCCGTGAGCAAGAGCATGCACATTAATGCGACGGTGATCACCAGGTTGATCGAGAACAGATTGGCCGCCATCAACAGCAAGGTGATGTACAGCAGGGTGGGGGCCAGGTCGGAGTGGGTTTCTGAATTGATGATGACAATCCCGCAGGCCACCACCAGGCCTACCAGCCAGCCGAGGGCGTTGACCAGCGGATGGGTACTGATTCCCATCGACAGTCGCGGCCCCCTCTGGCATGGGGTGTATCGCAGGCTGTCATAGACGTTCTTGAGCATCGCGGAGGGTAGGGGCACGCTGGCAGACCTTTTGTTTTTACGTGGTCTCGCTCTGGGATGTCGGGGGACAGAGCATCGGTTCGTATCTTAGAAGCGCCGCTTGGGCCGAGGTAGGACATAAAACCCTGAAATTCCGCCAGGCCGTGCCCACACCTCCCTTGTGGCGAGGGGATTTATCCCCGCTGGGCTGCGAAGCGGCCCCTAAACCAGGCAACTCGGTGTGCCAGGAAGATTGAGTTCACTGCTTTAGGGGCTGCTGCGCAGCCCAGCGGGGATAAATCCCCTCGCCACAAAGGCGGTGTTCGCCAGGGGGGGATATACCGAAGTATCGATGATGTTGCCCAAAGGGTGGGCTGAGTGTCCCCACGTACGACAGACACGGGGCCGGTAGGGGAATAGTCTCGTAACACCCCTTCGCCGCGGTGTCTTGATGATGGCGCAGGTGAAGAACTTCTCTACCCTGACTCAATGGCCTGGCGCCTGAGGCGACGACTATGATGAACAGAAATGACCTGCGTCGTGCTGACATCAATCTGCTGGTTGTCTTCGAAACCATGATGCATGAGCAAAATGTCACGCGCGTCAGCGAAAAGCTGTTTCTCGGACAGCCAACCATAAGCAACGCTCTGGCGCGCTTGCGGGTGATGTTCGATGACCCCTTGTTCATCCGGTCCGGGCGACTGATGGAACCGACCTTCAGAGCGCGGGAGATTTTTTCTAATCTTTCCCCGGCCCTGGACTGTATCGCCGCAGCTTTGAGCCGCTGCCAGACATTCGAACCGGGTACCAGCGAGGCCACTTTCCATATCGGGCTCTGCGACGACGTCGAATATGCGTTATTGCCGGACCTGCTGCGACGGCTGCGAGGCGAGGCGCCGGGCATGACGCTGGTGGTGCGCCGGACCGATCAATGGCAGATGTCGCAGCTCTTGGCCAGCGGAGAGATTTCCTTGGGGATCAGCCCGACCCTGGAGCTGCCGGCCAACGCCCGGCGCAAGATGCTACGTGCGGTCCGGCCGATGCTGTTGCGGGCCGATTCTCACCCCGACAAGCTAACCCTGGACCAATTCTGCTGTCGGCCCCATGCCGTGGTGTCGTCCATGGGCAATGTCATTGACGATTCGGACCGAGCGTTATGCCAGATGGGCCGACAGCGTCGGGTGGTACTGACGGTGCCGCAGTTCAGCGCCTTGCCGGTGTTACTGGCGCAAAGTGACATGATCGCCATCGTGCCGGATTATGTCGCCCGAGCGATGACGTTGGCGCCAGGTTTACGGACCGAACCGGCCCCGATTCGCTTGCCAGAGCATGAACTGTCCATGGTCTGGCGCGCCGCCTCCCACAATGATCCGGCTGAACGTTGGTTACGCTCCCGCTGCAGCGCGCTCTTGGCTGAGCAGGCCGATCCGCAGGCGCCATCCAGAAAAGTCGCCTGACAGCAGCGGGGGGGGGCGCCGTCAGCGGGAAAACCGGTTGCGGTACTCCCGCGGGGAAATCGAGAGATGGCGATGGAAGGTATGGCGCATCCGCTCCTCGTCACCGAAACCGCATGAGCGCGCAATCTGGTCGATGTTGCGCTGGGAGTCTTCCAGCAGCCGTCGTGCGGCTTCCAGGCGGAACATCTCGACCGCTTTGGCCGGGGTTCGTCCAGTCTGGCGTTTGTAGACCCGGGCAAAATTGCGCGGGCTCATCCGCGCCTGCCGGGCCAGCCGCTCGATGGTCAGGTCATCGTCGGCCAGATGGTCGGCAATCCATAGGTGCAATGCCTCGAACCCGGCGCTGTCCTGCATCTGTGATTGCAACAACTGGCTGAACTGCGCCTGCCCACCGGGCCGCTTGAGAAATACCACCAGTTCCCGGGCCACCTGCAAGGCCACGTCGCGACCGCAATCGGCTTCGACCAAGGCCAGGGCCATATCAATACCGGCACTGACGCCCGCCGAGGTCCATACGCTGTCCTGCTGGACGAAAATCGCGTCCAAGTCCACTTCGATCAACGGAAAGCCCGTCTTGAGCATCTCGCACATGGCCCAGTGCGTGGCGGCCCGTCGTCCGTCCAACAACCCGGCCTGAGCCAGCAGAAACGTTCCGCTGCATACCGACGCGGTGCGCCTGGCCTTGACTGCGGCCTTTTGCAACCACTGCACCAGATCGACACAGTCGATCATCGCCTGCCGAATGTCCGGTGCGCCGGGGACGATCAGCGTATCGATGAGCGTCCCGTCGAGCTCCCGCAGGGCACGGGTATCCACGACCAAGCCTTCGGCGCTTTGCATCAATCCGCCTGCCAGGCTGGCGGTGTGCATGGCGTAGCCGGGCAGGCCGCGTTCGGTCATGGCCTTGGTGGCGGCCCAGAACACCGTTTGGGCGCCGGTCAGGTCCAGCAAGCCCATCTGCGGATAGGCCAGGAATACCAGGGTGCGCGGTTGGGAAATGGACTCGGCGGCGAGGCCGACATCCAGGGTCATCTCGTTCATGATCGTTTCGCGCTGGTGTTTGTCAGGGCCGGTGAAAGAGTCTATCCGTTTTCGGCACAATTGAACGAATGGCCTACCCAGCGGAATGGAACTTGCCTGAGCTTTGATCCATAAGCCCTGGAATCATCAAAGGTCGGGTCAATGAACAATGACAACATGGCGCAGCCAGCGGTCTCGTCGGAGGGACTGCCGATGCAACCGATCAATCGGTTCCGCACCACAGACATCGACGAGCACGCCCGGAACATGGGCGGCTGGCAGGTTAGCTACGACCAGTTGACCCCCGGGCGCTTCGACGGCGAGTTGATCGAGTTCCGCTCCGAGTGGATGCAACTGGTGCGCGACCGCTCTAATCAGGCCCTGACCAAGCAAGGCACGGCCTGGGAGGGCGCCATCACCTTCAGCGTGCCGCTGAGTGCGGACGGGCCGGTCTTTTGTTCCGGGCACCCGATTGTCGAGCCCAGCCTGTTGGTGGCCCGTGGGCATAACCTGCCCGAGCTGCGCACCCCCCAGCATCTGGATCTGCTCGGTGTCGCCATCGACGAGCAGGCGTTGGAGCATGTGCTGGAACGTCAACGCAGCTGCTTTCGAATTACCGATCTTCCCAAGTGTTACCGTCTGGGCAACTCGACGCTGCCCGCCGAGCTTGCGGCGTTATTCGATGAGCTTGAGGGGGGCGAGCAGGGGCGTGACTCATTGCTGGGTTACGAGTCGATTCGTCGTGGCCTGCGTGACACGGTGATGCTGCACATACTGGAATTGGTGGCACCGGACCAGGCGCCGCCGCTCAACCCCACGGCGCGCAAGCGCATGGTCGACCGCGCCCGGGAGTACGCCTTGGCCCATGTCGATGAGCCGCTGTCGATCCTTGACCTGTGCAACCACATCGGTGCCAGCCGACGCAAACTGCAGTATTGCTTCCAGGAAACCCTGGGTATCAATCCCGTGGCCTATTTGCGGGCGTTGCGCCTCAATGCCGTGCGCCGTGAACTGCGTAACGGCGATCAGGCCCTGGGCGTCCAGGAGGTGGCGGCACGTTGGGGCTTCTGGCACTTGAGCCGCTTTTCCAGCGATTATCGGGTGCTGTTCGGTGAGACACCTTCCCAAACCCTGCGTCGCACGCATCTGTGCTGAAAACGGATAACGGCTGACCGGCCGGCTCCCTAGGATGACCCCCAACACCACAGGGTTGGAGGGGCATTCGATGAATCAAAATAAAAAAGCAAACGCCTGGCGCTGTACTTGGTTGAGCTTGGGGCTGATCGGTATGGGGGGCGCTGCCCATGGCACCGAAAACGGTGCGCCGACCACGGCGGTCGGGGTCTATGATTTTGGCGCGGGCATGATGCCGCCGGCCACGCCCTTTGGCACCGTCGGCCTGCGCACCGCGTTCTATTCGGCCAACGTGCAGAAGGACCGTCACGGCAAGTCCGTGAACAACAATTTCTCCCTGGATGTGCTGTCCATCGGCGTCGCCTATATGCGCATGACCGATTACACCGTGCTGGGCGCCAAATATGGCTTCGGCGCCGTCGTGCCGTTCTTCCAGATGGACGCTTCGGTACAGGTGCAGACGCCGATCGGTCCGCTGGATCTTGCGGCCGATCCGTTTCGCATGGCCGACATCCAGTTGTTGCCGGTGATCCTGCAGTGGACCCTCTCGCCCAACCTGTTCGTCAACACCCAGTTCCAGATCCAGGCACCGACCGGCGACTACGACAAGAATCGCCTGATTTCGCCGGGGCTCAACCACTGGACCTTTTCGCCGATCCTCAACGCCACTTACCTCTCCGACAGCGGTTTTGAAGTGTCTTCCAGTTTCGAAGTCGACATCAACACGCGTAACCCTGCCACTGACTACAAGAACGGCATTGAGTACCGCCATGAATTTGCGGTGGGCCAACACGTCGGACCCTGGACCGTGGGCGTGGGCGGTTATTACTACCGCCAGTTCAGCGACGACGATGCGCCAGGACTGCAAGCGGGCAATCGCGCCCGGGTGATGGCTGTCGGGCCGGCGGTGAGCTACTTCAAGCCCGGTATGCCGCCGGTGTGGTTGCACGTCTACAAGGAGTTCGACGCGCGTAACCGGGCCGAGGGCTACACCACGGCGCTGCGCATTTCTCAAAGTTTCTGAAGGGACTCGCCATGAACCAACCAAGTAGCGTTTCAACGGCCCCGTTGCGTCAGGCAGGCCTGCGTCAGGGCTTGGTACTGATGCTGGGCAGCAGTTTGACCATTATGGGGTCGGTGATGGTTTCTCCCGTCCTGCCCCGCTTGGGTGCCGAATTCGGCCCCGTGGAACCCCGGGCCGATTTGCTGTTGCCGCTGGCGGTCACCGGGCCGGCCCTGGCAATCGCCCTGTGCGCACCCCTGGCCGGATGGTTGGCCGATCGCGTCGGGCGCAAGGCCTTGCTGGTGCTTGCCACGTTACTTTACGCCGTGCTCGGCGCCTTGCCGGCCATGCTCGATAGCCTGCCCGCCATCGTGGCGACGAGGCTGTTGTTCGGTTGTACCGAAGCGGCGGTCATGACCTGTTGCGCCACGTTGATTGCCGACTACTGGCACGACGAGGAGCGCTTGCGCTACGTCAATCGGCAGGTGGTGACCATCGGACTGGTGGGGGCGCTGTTCTTTGTGGTGGGCGGCGCGCTCGGGGAGCATTCGTGGCGCTTGCCGTTTCTGCTCTATCTCCTGCCGTTATTGCTGGTGCCGGTAATGATGAAGGTGCTGTGGGAGCCGCCGCTGGCGCGGCGCACCGTGACCGAGCAGCCAAACGGCGGGGCAGGGTTGGCCAAAGTGGCGGTGCTGCCGCTGGTGGTGGGCAACCTGATGATTTTTGGCGGCATGGTCCTGGCCTTCGTTTTACCGGTCCAGGCGCCGATGCTGTTGGTCAGCCTGGGCATTACCTCCAGCACCATGATCGGCATGGCAGCGGGGCTGAGCTTGTTGGCGACCCTGGTCGGTTCGCTGATGTGGCCAATGTTGCGCCGTCGCTTCGGCATCGCCGGTTGCAATGCGCTGCTGCTGGGGCTGGCGAGCCTTGGACTATGGCTGCTGACGCGCGCGCAAAGCTACAACGAGGTGCTGGTTTCAGTATTCATCCAGGGCCTGGGGTTCGGGTTGTTGGTGCCCAACGTGATGGCACCGGTGATGAACGCCCTGACCGCCAGCACCCGTGGTCGGGGGTTGGGCGGGTTCACGGCATTTCTCTATCTCGGTCAATTCGCCAGTCCTCTGGTGGTGGCGTGCGTGGGAGGATTCGCCGGCGATCTGCGCCAGTCCATCCAATGGTTAGCGTTCGCCAGCCTTGTCGTAGCACTCCTTTGGCTAATAACCGGTCTGCGCAGGCGTGGTCACGACCAGACCAGCCCTGTCGGCTCACGTCCATCGTCATGAATAAGGAATCCCAAACATGAGTATGCAAGACATCCACCAGTTGATGGATCGCGAAGACGCCATGGGGCTGGCCGAGTGGGTCAGGCGCGGCGAGGTCCGGCCTGGCGAATTGCTCGAGGTGGCCATCGAACGTCTCGAGCGGGTCGAGCCGCAACTCAATGCCGTGGCCGAGCGATTGTACGATTCGGCACGGGACGCGGCGCAAATGCCCCAAATGGGGCAGGGCCCGTTGGCCGGCGTGCCAACGTTGATCAAGGACCTGTTTTCGCCGGTCAACGGTGCGGCGATGACCAACGGCTCCCGCTCCCTGGGAAGCGCGCGGGCGGATTTCGAGGCGGAAGTCGTGACGCGTTTGCGGAGGGCAGGGTGCCAGTTGGTCGGCACCAGTACATCGCCGGAGTTCGGCACGTCGTACTCCACCGAGTCCGCACGGTTTGGCGCGACTCGCAACCCTTGGAACACCGATTACAGTGCCGGGGGCTCCAGCGGCGGTGCCGCGGCGTTGGTGGCGGCCCGGGTGGTGCCGTTCGCCCATGGCAACGATGGCGGCGGTTCGTTGCGGGTGCCGGCGTCCTGCTGCGGCGTGTTCGGCCTCAAGCCCAGCCGTGGCCTGTTGCCGTCGGGGCCGATTGTGGGGGAGGGCTGGGCGGGGATGGGGACGCCCCATGGGATCACCCTGTCTGTGCGTGACAGCGCGGCGTTGCTGGATGCGACCGCCGGGATGGACCTCGGCGCGCCCTATGCCGCCCCGATGCAGGCGCTGCCTTACGTGACAGCGGTGCAGCGCGATCCGAAACCGCTGCGCATCGCCCTGGTCGAGCAACTCGGCCCCTGGCCGACGTCGCCTGAAAGCTTGCGGGCGGTGGGCGAGGCAGCGCGATTGTGCGAATCCCTGGGGCATCGTGTCGAGCCGGTGAACCTGCCGGTGGTGTTGCCGGAATTTCTCGACCAGGTGTTCACCATCATTGGTGCAAGCACGCGCCACTATGTCGATTTGCTGGGTCAGATGCGCGGCCTCGCGGTCCAGGCCGAAGAGCTGGAAGTGCGCACCCGGATCATCCTGCGGGACAAGGGGAATGTGAGCGGCGCCCAATACGCGGCCGCCGTGGAATGGATACACACCCTGGGTCGGCAACTGGCGTCGTTCATGCAGGATTACGACCTGATCCTTACCCCCGTCTTGACCCGTGAGCCGGCACGGATCGGTGAGTTGGACATCCAGGACGTGTGCCTGAGTCTTGATCAATTGATCGAGCGCTACCACAGCTACTCGCCATTCACCGCGTTGTTCAATGCCAGCGGCCAGCCGGCGATGTCTGTGCCGTTGTCCTGGAGCAGCAACGGCCTGCCGATGGGCGCGCACTTTGCCGGTCGCTTTGGCGAAGAAAGCACCTTGCTGGCCCTGGCCGCGCAACTGGAACGCGCCCAGCCGTGGCGTGGTCGGGTGCCGGCGGTGAACGCCTGTCGTCATTGAACGCGGCGATGTTTCAATAAAGCCAAGCGGGCCGGTTCGAAGACGGTACAACCAGCCTCGATGGGGGGGCCGATCTCGATGCCTGATCAGGCCCGCTTCCCACCACTCAGCCGTGCCCGTCCCGAAATCGCTGATCAAAATCCTCCGCCAGCTGCGCCAGGGTGATGCTGCCCAAACGCTTGAGCAGCAACGCCTGGGCCTCATCGAATGCATCCGTCAGCGCCGCATTCACTGCTTGTTCCACCAGGCACTGTGGGTGATCGGTGGACAGGCCGATGGCAAAAATCGACGTGCTGCCCAAGGCTTGATGGATGTCGAGCAGGGTCATTTCTGCCAGGGACTTGCTCAACGTCCAGCCGCCGCGATGGCCTTTTTCCGAGGTGACGTAGCCCTGTTCCTTGAGCAGCGCCATGGTCCGGCGCACCACCACGGGGTTAGTGCCGAGCATCTGCGCGAGGGTGTCGGAAGTGGCGGATTGCTGGTGACGGTCCATGTGGATGAGCACATGAAGCATGCGGGACAGGCGCGTGTCGTTTCTCATGATAACGGCGTTGTTCGGTGGTTGAGACGGGCTGAGTATCGCCTGTAATTGCAAAAGTTACGAGATCGTTGACAGCGGCTTTTCAAGGAACTTACGATGTGTCGAGACTTTGGCGGTCCTTCGAACACCACCCTTGGAGAAAGCTCATGGGCTACGACGTCATCATTACAGGCGGCAGTTACGCGGGTATGTCGGCAGGTTTGCAACTGGCACGGGCCCGGCGAAAGGTGCTGGTGATCGATGGAGGGCTACGCCGTAACCGGTTTGCCGCGACTTCCCATGGCTTTCTTGGACAGGATGGCCGCGCGCCCGCTGACATCGCCGAGGATGCCCGTGCCCAACTCATGGCTTATCCGACGGTGGAGTGGCTGTCGGACACCGTGGTCCAGGCTCGCAGGGAGGAGGGCGGCTTCACTCTGGAAACCGCTGGTGGGCAACGGCTCAATGCCCAACGCCTGCTGTTGGCCACCGGAGTGGTTGATGAGTTGCCGGCGGTGCAAGGGCTGGCCGAGCGCTGGGGCAGAAGCGTGTTCCACTGCCCTTACTGCCACGGTTATGAGTTGGACCAGGGGCCGATCGGCGTGCTGGCAACGTCGCCCATGTCCCTGCACCACGCCTTGATGCTTCCCGACTGGGGGCCGACGACGTTCTTCACCAATGGCGTATTCGAACCGGACCCGGAGCAACGGGCCAGCCTGGAACGACGCGGGGTGACGCTGGTGGCCGAACCGGTCGAACGCATTGAAGGCGAGCGGGCGAATGTGGTGCTGGAAGGGGGGCGCGTGGTCGCCATTGAGGGGCTGTTCGTCTTGCCGCGTACCCGCGTGGGCAGCTCGTTGGTCACCTCGCTGGGGTGTGAGTTCGAGGACGGCCCGCTCGGCGCCTTCATCCAGACCGACATGACCGGTGAAACCAGCGTGCCGGGGGTGTTTGCCTGTGGAGACGCGGCCATGCCGTTCGGCTCGGTGGCGCTGTCCGTGGGCGATGGTGTGCGGGCGGGATCGGGCGTGCACCGATCGTTGATTTTCGGCGCACACTGAAAAACCCGCTCCCTGTCTGAAATCTAAACCTGAACCGCCCCGGTTGCCACGGCGAAGGCGAGCATCACCAGGCTGACGCCCCAGGCCCAGAAAAAGGTGTAGGCCATGTGTTTGCGCAGTTCCACGCCGGACAACGCCAGGGCCAGGTACACGCTGGGCACCACCGGGCTGATGGAGAAACCGGTGTTTTCACCGATCAGCATGGCCCGGGCTACCGCTTCCAGGGGCACGCCCGCGGCGGCGGCCACGTCCCTGATCACTGGCAACAGGGCGAAGTAGTAGGCGTCCGGCGAAAAGATCATCCCCAGGGGAACGCCAAAGAATCCGACGATCACGTGCAGGTATTGAGCGGAGCCGGCCGGCAGAAAGTCGATCAGTGCCAAGGCCATGCCATCGGACATTTTTGCCCCGGAGAGCACACCCAACAACACCGCGGCGGCCATCATCACCAGGACCATTTGCAGGGCGTCGGAGGCATGGGCCTTGAGGCGTTCGGCCTGGGCGTCCAGGGAGGGGAAGTTCAGCGGCAGGGCAATGCCCAATCCCACCATGAAACAGGCATAGAGTGGAAAAATACCGGTGAACAGACACGCCAGGATCGCGCCGGTCAGCGCCACGTTCAGCCAGTACCGCAGATCGCGGGGCGAGAGGCCGAACTCGCGACCTTCGCTGGCCAGGCTGTCCAGATCGACGCTGGCGGCCGCTCCCAAGGACATCGGCCGACGACGCTGGGCGCGCGAGCCCAGGACCGTCGCTACCAGCAACATGCAAACCAGACCCACCAGTTGCACTGGCAGCAAGCCCAGCCAAAGCTCGGTGGCGTCCAGCCCGGAAACCGCGGCGGCCCGGGCAGTGGTGCCGCCCCAAGGCACCATGTTGATCACCCCGGCGGTGGTGCCCACCAGGCACAACAGCATGGCCGGGTTCATGTTCAGGCGCTTGTACAACGGCAACAGTGCCGGAATGGTCAGCAAAAATGTCGCGGCACCCACCCCGTCCAGATGCACCACCGACGTCACCAGCACCGTGACCACTGCCACGGCCAGCGGCTTGCCACCGGTGCTTCGGATCAGCAGGTTGACCAGCGGGTCGAACAGGCCGCGATCACGCATGATCCCGAAAAACAGAATGGCAAACAGAAACAGCGCGGCGGTGGGCGCCACGGTGATCAATCCGGCCTTGATGAACTCGCCAATTTGTCCGGGGTTGAAACCGGCCAGCAGGCAGGCGGCGACGGGGAGGGTGGTGAAGGCGACGACGGGGCTGATCCTGCGCAGCAAGATCAGCCCGATGATGACCAGCATCATCAAAAAACCCAACGTTGTAATCATGGTGCAGCCTCTCTTTTTATTGTTGTCGACGGTACGGGCGCGCGAGTCCTTCAGCCCTGTGGTCGGGGCAGGCGCAGTGACAGCAGCAGATAACTCAAACTCTTGCCATGGCGGTCCAGGCCGCAACTGAGGTTCACCCCGCCTTCCAGGGCATCTTCGAGGACGAAATTCAGCGCGTGCAGATTCGGCAGTTCATAGCGATGCACTTTGGACGGCTGACGCGTGGCAAATTGTTCGGCGACTCGTTCGCAGGTCAGTTCACGCAGCAGCCATGGGTAGTGCGCCGGATCGAGGGGCAATACCGCAATGCTGAGGATGTTGCCTTTGTCTCCGGCACGAGCGTGGGCGAAGTCGGCGAGGGTGACCAGATTCATCAGTACCACTCCAGGGTCGTGTGGATTTCGCTGCGCGGCAGCAGGAAACTGCGGGTGGTGACGGCTTCAGCGAGGTGCCGGCGAACGCCGCCACCGCCGGCCGGACCGTTGGTGTAAAGCGACTCCACCTCGGCCAACAGGGTCTGGACCATTGCCTGATCGGTATGGGACAGGCCGACGCGCACACGCACATCGTCGAGGGCCGGCGCCAGGGCCAGTCTTTGTTGCAGATAGCGGCCACTGTGGTCATTGAACAGACTGGCGACACCCGACAAATCGATCCAGGGCTGTACGCCTGGCGCCAATCGGTCAAAACGTTGCAGCAGAATCTCCCGGGCCAGGGCGGCGCGGGCTACGGCACCGGGGCCGGCATAGGAAATTTCCGCCTCGCCGAACCATAGCCCGCGCACACCGGCCAAGCCTTTGAGCGTATCGGGGCGCGGATGGCCCAGCAGGCCGCTGACCTCAACACGGTCATCACCCAGGTCGTGGACGCGGGCCTGCCCCAGGTCCAGTACCACATCCGGGGTCAGGTAACGGCGCGGATCATGCACCTCGTAAAGCAATTGTTCCTTGACCGTTTGCTCACTGACGCGCCCCCCGCTGTCCTGGGTTTTGCCAATGATCAAGCGCCCATCTTCATGGATTTCGGCAATTGGGCAACCGAGGTTCGCCGGGTCCGGGATCTCTTTGATCCCAGGGTGGGCAAAGTACCCGCCGGTGACCTGGGTGCAGCATTCCAGCAAATGCCCGGTCGCGGTGGCGATGGCCATTTTCTGCCAGTTGTCGGCGGCCCAGCCCAGCCCGTGGCGAATCGCGCCCACCGCCAGCGAGGGATCGGCCACGCGCCCGCACAGTACGATGCCAGCACCTTCTTGCAGCGCCGTATGAATGCCGTCGGCCCCGGTGTAGACATTGACCGATACCACGTCTGCGAGATTCTGGGGCAGCCATTGCTCGAAGCGCGGCGGGGTTTCTTCCAGCAGGTCATCGCCCAGTACGCAGGCAATTTTCAATGTCGGATAGCGTCCTGCCAGTGTTGCTCGCAGGCGCTGCGCGGCGGCTCTGGGATTGGCTGCGCCACCATTGGTAATGATGGGGATGCCGGCTTCGATACACACATCCAGCATCGGTTCGAGGAAATCGAACAGGCGCGAGGCATATCCGGCTTGAGGATCGAGGCCCCTGCGCAGTTGTGCTTCGGCCAGCGTCCGTTCGGCCAGCAGCTCCAGCATGATGTAGCGCTGGCCGTTTCGTTGCGCCAGGTCCTGGGCCAGGCGCAAGGCCGCGTCCGGGCGATCATTGGCGAAACCGGCGCCGCATCCGACGAGAATTGTTTTGGTCATGTCCGTTTCCACTGATGGGATGGCCCATAGTGGCGGGCATGGATTGTTCTGTGAATTTTAAAGGTAGAATCAATTGATCCATTATCTTTATAAGTGCGGCCATGAACGTTTCTTTCCGACAGCTTCGTGCCTTTATCCTGATTGCTGAAACCTCAAGCTTCACGCGCACCGCTGAACAGCTTCACCTGTCCCAGCCGGCCCTGAGCTACAGCATCCGCAAACTGGAAGAGACCATGGGTTTGCAGTTGCTGGCGCGCAACACCCGCAGTGTCGAGCTGACGCTGGCCGGCGAACACTTCCTGCCCCAGGCCAGGCGCATGCTCAGGGACATGGACGATGCCGTACGCGACGCTCGCGACACTCTCAGCCTGAGTCGTGGCTCCCTGCGCCTGGCGGCACTGCCCACGGCCGCCGCTTCGTTCCTGCCTGTGGTCATCGCTTCGTTCCAACGCAAACACCCGGGTGTAAGGGTGAGCGTACTGGATGGTCGGGCCGGGGAGATCATGGGCTGGGTGCAGCGCGGCGAGGCAGACGCGGGCATTACCTCGTTACCCGATGACCTGTCCGGGCTGAGCTTTGTGCGCCTGCTGGATGACAATCTGGTGTTGCTGACCCACAAGGATCATCAGCGCGACAGCCTGGACGACTGGAAACGCAGGCCCTACATCGCCCTGACTCCCGACACCAGTATCCGGCCCTTGGCCGACGCGGCGTTACGCTACCTGAACGTCGAGCCTGAGCCGGCCTGGGAGGTGGCGCACATGAGCACCGCCACTGCGCTGGTACGCGAAGGGTTGGGATTTTCCCTGCTGCCGGCCAGTTGCACGGCAGTGTTCAATATTGGTGAGCAGTGCGCGGTGATCGCCATCGACCAGCCCGGCAAACGTTCGATCGGCCTGTTGCAACGCAAGCCAGTGGCTCAGTCGCCGTCGTTGAGCCAGTTCATGCAACATTTGCGGCAAACACTTCGCCAGTAATGTCAGTGCCATTGTCATCGCGAGCAGGCTCGCTCCCACAGTGTGTTCCATTTCGTGTTCGTCATAAAACCCTTGTGGGAGCGAGCCTGCTCGCGATAGCGGGATTCCCGTCAGTGCCAGGCGATCTGATCAAACGCTATTGAGTGCCAAACATCGCTGTCCAATAAATCCCCGCATCACTTTTCGGGTCCACCGCATAGCCGGCGCCCAGTTCTTTGAACTGCGGATTCATCAGATTGGCGCAATGACCGGGGCTTGCCAGCCAGCCGTCCACCACTTTGAGGGCCGTATCCTGTCCGGCGGCGATATTCTCGCCGATCAATTGGCCGAGGTAACCGGCCAGTTCGGCGCGGTCGCCCGGCATACGGCTGTCGCGATCCTTGTGGTCAAAAAAGTTGTTGTTGGCCATGGCCCGGCTGTGGCTCACGGCGGCCAGGGCCAGCGTAGCGTTCCAGGCCAGGGGCGTGGTGGCCGTGAAGGCTTCGGTGCCGCAGCGGCGCGGTTGGGCACGAGCACTGTTGATCAGTTTCAGCAGCTTCTGGCCTTCGGCTTGCCAGTCTCCCAGGCGCGCCGATAACAACGGGCGCGCCAACACGATGCGCCATTCGCGGTCCAGGCGACTCACGCCGATGTCGACGAACTGCGGGTCCAGCACCACCTGGCAGAAGCTCTCCCGCACCGCCTTCATCGCAGCTTGCGCGTCCCGCGGCCCGGACAGGCTGATGGCCTGTACGTTGACCATCGGATAGGCCGTGCGGGCCAGTGCCTGCTGCAGGTCGCCAATGCCGTTGGCCGACAGGATCAGCCGCGAGTCCATGGCTAGCGGCGGCAGCTCCAGAGAGGCTTGATCCGCGCAGCTTTGCGACTGGCTGCGGTAAAGGTTGATGGACTCGACCAGTTGCGTCTCTTCGGTGGCCAGGACACTGGTGGCGAAGGCCAGGCCCAGCGACAGCCCGATAAGACGCATGACGGATGAAATGGCACGCATGTAAATCTCCCTTGAGCGGACGGCGCCTATGATGCGCAATTTTTGCCCGGCTGGGGCAACGGTATTCACGCTCTCTTGAAATCCCTTGCAACGGCACCGCTGGGCACCGTTTGGGACAATCCTCAAGTAGTGGGATCAATTTTCAGGCGAATAAGTCCATTTGCGTCGATTTAAGGCCAAAAACCGCCGAATTATCAGCTCATCCAGTTCCCGCCATCGACGTTATAGGTCTGCGCCACCACATACTCGCTCTCCGCCGAGGCGAGGAAAATCGCCATCCCCACCAGATCCTGTGCGGTGCCCATCCGGCCATAGGGCACTTGCGCACCGACCTGACGCTTTTTTTCTCCCGGGGGCAGGTTTTCATGATGGGCGAACAGCGCATCCACGCCGTCCCAGTGCTCTCCCTCCACCACCCCAGGGGCAATGGCGTTGACGTTGATTCGATGCTTGATCAAATCAAGCCCGGCGGACTGGGTCAGGCTGATCACCGCCGCCTTGGTGGCGCAATACACCGCCACCAGGGCTTCTCCACGCCGGCCGGCCTGGCTGGCCATGTTGATGATTTTGCCGCCATGACCCTGGCGGATCATCTGCCGGGCGGCGGCCTGCAGCGTGAAGAGGGTGCCGGCGACATTGATGCAAAACAGCCGTTCGTAGCTCTGGCGCGTAATCTCCACGATAGGCGCCAGGTCGAACAGCGCTGCGTTATTGACGAGGATATCGAGCTTGCCCGCCCGGGCCACGACCGCCTCAATGGCCTGGTCAATCGAAGCTTGTTCAGTGACGTCCATTTTTACCGCGTAGGCGCTGTCGCCCAGTTCGGCAGCGGTGGCCTGGGCCCGTCCAAGATCGATATCGGCAATCGCCACCGTAGCCCCTTCGTTGATATAGGCCTGGGCGAACGTCCTGCCAATACCGCGGGCAGCACCGGTGACCAGCGCACTTTTTCCTTCCAGTCGTTTCATGGGTTGTCCTGTCTTGAATGACAAAAATAAATAACAGGGGAGCGCGCCCTTGTGGCGCCGATTACAGCAGCGCCAATGGCGCCGGACAAACGCGGGCGGGATCATCGGCTGGTACTTTTTTAACGCCGTGATGTGTCCCTTGGCCGGGTTAAATAAGTATCGGTGGACGATCAGATCAGGGCTGGTGAACCGGTGCGCGCCGGGCGTAAGGTGCTGCCTACAGCGACAGAGACGCGCGACATGCCTGATCACCCAACGCCCCTGTTCGAGCAGCCACCGGCCGAACTGGAAGTCATCCTGCCCGAGCCCGAGCACAGTTTTCGCTGGTACGAGCACGACTATCCGTATCCGATGGCGCGCTGGAACCACCATCCCGAATTCGAGATCCATCTCATTCGTCGGGGCAGCGGTAAATTGCTGGCGGGCGATTATATGGGCCCATTCGGGCCCGGCCATGTGGCGATGATCGGCCCGGGTTTGCCCCACGACTGGATGGGCGACCTGGCCCCGGGTGAGCACTTGGCTGGAAGGGATGTGGTGCTGCAATTCGATGGCGCAACGCTGTTGAGTCTGCGCCGGACGCTACCTGAACTTGGGGATTTACAGCCGTTGTTCGAAAGGGCACGACGAGGTCTGGTCTTCAGCGGCGACACCGCCGTGAACGCCGCAAGGCTGTTGGAGAGCATCGGCCCGGCGCAGGGGCTCGGGCGGCTGGCAGTGTTTCTCCAACTGCTCAACACACTCCATCTCGCCCCGCAGGACCAGGCCCAGTGCCTGGCCAGCCCGTGTTATGCACCCAGCCTGGATGCCCGCAATTCCGAACGCATCCACAAGGCCTTCGAGTACCTGCAGACTGAACTCACGGGTGACCTGCGCCTGTCGGTGATTGCTCGGCAACTGGACATGAGCGAGCCCGGTTTTTCGCGTTTCTTCAAACGCATCACCGGACACGGTTTCATTGACCTGATGCGCAAGCTCCGAATCCAACGAGCCTGCCGGTTGCTGTTGCACAGTGAAATGCCAGTGACCGATATCTGTTTTGAGGTGGGTTACAACAACCTGTCCAACTTCAATCGGCACTTCCGCATCGAGATGCACCAGACACCCAGCGAATATCGCGCAGGCGCTAGCCACACAGGCCACTAGACCCTGAACTGCTTCAGCAACCCGTTCAACTGCTCGCTCAGCGACTTGAGGCGGGTGCTCGCCAGGCTCGACTGTTCGGCCGCCATGGCGGTGCTGTGGGACAGCCCCGCGGCCTGGGTGACGTTTTGGTTGATGTCTTCCACCACATGGGCCTGTTGCAGCGTGGCACTGGCGATGGAGGCGTTCAGGCTGTTGAGGTTGCGCAGGGCCTGACCGATGGCGTTGAGACTGGCACCTGCCAGCCCGGCTTGCTCAATGGTCAATTGCGAAGCACGGCTGCTGTCGCTGATGACTTTCACCGCCGCTTCGGAATGGTTCTGCAAGCGTTCGATCATCGCCTGGATCTCGGCGGTGGACTTCTGCGTACGCTGGGCCAACAGTCGCACTTCATCGGCCACCACGGCAAATCCTCGACCTTGTTCACCGGCGCGGGCCGCTTCGATCGCGGCGTTGAGGGCCAGCAGGTTGGTCTGCTCGGCAATGGAGCGGATCACCTCCAGCACGCTGCCGATCTGGGTGCTTTCGCTGGCCAGGGTGCGGATCACTTCCACCGCCTGATCAATGGTCTGGGACAGTCGGTCAATCTGCTGCAGGCTGCCGTCGATGTTGACCTGGCCTTGCTGGGCCTGGGATTCGGCGTCGCGCATTTCGCTGGCGGCGTGTTCGGCGTTCTTGGCGACATCTTGCACGCCGTAGGTCACTTCGTTGATTGCAGTGGCCACCAGTTCCATCTGTTGCGATTGCTGCTGGCTGCGTTCCTGGGCCTGGGCGGCGTCGTTACCCAGTTCGTTGGACGATTGCCCCAGGGCCTGGGCTGAGTCCTGCAACTGGCTGACGACTTCGCGCAATTTGGCGGTAAACGCATTGAAATGCCGGGCCAGTTGCGTCACTTCGTCCTGGCCGTGGGTGTCGAGGGTGCGAGTCAGGTCGCTTTCACCGCTGGCGATGTTGGCCATGGCATTGACCGTTTCCTGCAGTGGCCGAACGATGCTGCGCACGATCAGGGTCAGGAGCAAGCCCATGAGCAGGGTGATCGCCATGCCGATCAGCGAAGCCTTGATCACTTGAGACTGGAATTCGGCCTGCACGTCATCCACGTACACACCTGAACCGATGATCCAGCCCCAAGGCTCGAACAGTTTGACGTAAGAGGTTTTCGCCACCGGCGCCTCAGCGCCCGGTTTCGGCCAGAGGTAATCCACCATGCCGGCGCCCTTGGCCTTGGCGATGGCGACCATCTCGTTGAACAGCGCAAAACCATTCGGGTCGCGAATCGCCGAGAGGTTCTGGCCTTCGAGTTTCGGGTTGGTCGGGTGCATGACCATCACAGGGGTCAGGTCATTGATCCAGAAGTAGTCACTCTGGTCATAACGCAAGCCGCGCACCGCACTAAGCGCCTGCTTCTGCGCGACCTCGCGAGTCAGGGTGCCAGCCGTTTCCAGGCCATGGTAGTAGCTCAGCACACCACTGGCAGTCTGGACCACATGCTGGGTTTTCTGCACCTTGGCCTGATACAGGTCGGTGTGGATCTGCTTAAGCATGAACGCGCCCAGCGTGAACAACATCACGATGGACACGACCAAGATGAGCCACAAGCGTCGGCTGATCGACACACTGCGCAAGCTATTCATACGCTGTCACTCCGGTTTCTTATTCTTGTCATCTGACCGCCTGAATCCGGCGCGGGCAGGTAGGACCTGGTGCCCAGGAGCCATAACGCGGCAGCGTTATCAGGGCTTGTCTGATAGGATTTCGGCCCCGCGGCGCAAAACCTGAGCCTGTTCCGGTTTTTTCATTGGTTTTTTTGAGAAATCGCAGTCACCGTGCGCCTGCTGTTTACACCTGCATAACGCTTAAATTTTGATGAGACGTGCGCAAGCATAGTCTTTTGGGGGATGAATGGATTTGTGGACCGCCTTTCAGGCACTGATTCTTGGCGTGGTAGAAGGTTTGACGGAGTTCCTGCCGATCTCCAGCACGGGGCACCAGATCATTGTCGCGGACTTGCTCGAGTTCGGCGGGGAGCGCGCGATGGCGTTCAACATCATTATCCAGCTCGGGGCGATCCTGGCGGTGGTGTGGGAGTTTCGGCGCAAGATCTTCGACGTGGTACTGGGCTTGCGCACCCAGCCCAGCGCTCGGCGGTTTACGGCCAACCTGCTGATTGCCTTCATGCCCGCTGTAGTATTGGGCGTGTTGTTTGCAGACTTGATCCACGAATACCTGTTCAATCCGATCACGGTGGCCACGGCGTTGGTGCTGGGCGGTTTCGTGATGCTCTGGGCCGAGAAGCGCCAGCATACAGTGCACGCCGAAACGGTAGACGACATCACCTGGAAGGATGCACTGAAAGTCGGCTTTGCCCAGTGCCTTGCGATGATTCCCGGCACCTCCCGTTCAGGCTCGACCATCATCGGCGGCTTGCTGTTCGGGCTGTCGCGCAAGACCGCAACCGAGTTTTCGTTCTTCCTGGCGATGCCAACCATGGTCGGCGCAGCAGTCTACTCAGGCTATAAATATCGCGAGCTGTTTGTGCCGGCGGATTTTCCGGTGTTCGCCATCGGCTTCGTCACCGCGTTCATTTTCGCCATGATCGCGGTCAGGGGCTTGTTGCTGTTCATCGCCAGCCACAGTTACGCAGTATTTGCCTGGTACCGGATCGCTTTCGGCCTGTTGATTCTGGCCACCTGGCAATTCGGTTGGGTGGACTGGACGGCGGCCCAGCCATGAGCCGCCCAGGCCGCGAGCCGGGCCCAGCAGTGCAGAGTTTGCGGCTCAAGCTCGTGGTATTTGCGCTGGTGTGCGCGTTGCCGCTGCTCGGGTCACTTTTGCTCGGGGTGCGCGCGGTGTCCTGGGTGCCCCTGACGGCCTACGGCCTCGTCAGCATGGTGGCGTTTCTGTTGTACTGGAGCGACAAGCGCAAGGCCCGCGCTGACGCCTGGCGCACCCCGGAAAACGTATTGCACGCCGTGGAGCTGGCCGGTGGCTGGCCCGGGGCGTTGCTGGCTCAACAAGTGTTTCGCCACAAGACCCGCAAGGTGTCGTTTCAGGTGGTGTTCTGGTTCATCGTATTGCTGCACCAGGTGTTCTGGATCGACCAGTTATTCCTGGGCAGTCATCTGCTGATGCTGTTCTGAGCTTACGACAGCAGCAAACCCACCTGGGTGCGCTTGGGCAGCTTGCTCACCACCAGTTGGTGGGAGCGCTGCAGCAGGCCACGCAGCTCGTCGGCGCCCAGCGGGTAGGGCGTTTGCATGATGATCCACTGGGCCCGCGCCAGGTACGGCGCCGGGCCAATCCCGGGGCGGTCGCAATGCCCCAGGAACAGATCCTTGTCGACCTTGAATGCCAGTGATTCACCCCGCAGGTTCTGCAAGGCGAACATCTTGTTGCCGGCAATGGAAAATACCCGCACACCGCCCCATTTATAGTCTTCCCGGGCGCCAGGCAAACCCAGGCAAAACCGCGCGACATCCGCTTCGCTCAAGCTCATATTTTCCTATCCCCACAGCTTTCGAATGCGTCTACCAGATGGTCGATCCACGCGCGCACCGCTGGCAGCATGCCGCGTCGATGCGGGTAAACTGCCTGCAGCCAGCCGTCCGGCAGCGACCACTCGGGCAACAATTCCACCAGTGTGCCGTCCTGCAGTTCCTCCTCGCAATACATGCTCGGCAACAAGGTGAAACCCAGGCCGGCGAGGGCGCAGGCGCGGCGCACAATGAAGTCGTCGATGCCTAGTCGGGCTTCCAGGGCCAGTTCGACGGGCTCTGCGTTGGCCTTGAGCAGACGCAGGTGGACCAGGCGATCGGCGTCCAGCGCCCCGAGTATCGGCAGTTTCTTGAGATCCTCCGGGGTATTGATCTGCCGTCCTTCGACGAACGCCGGGCTGGCGACCATGATCAGCCGCGCCTGACGCAGCCGTCGCGTCATCAGCAGCGGGTCTTCGTCCCCCAGATCGCGCACGCGCAATGCCACGTCGATGCCTTCGCTCACCAGGTCTACCCGCCGATTGACCAGCATCATTTCCAGCTGCACTTGAGGGAATTTTTCCAGGAAGCTGGCAATCACCCCGCCCAGCATCTGGTGAGCCAAGCCCACCGGACTGGAAACCCGCAGGCGTCCGCGCGGCTCAGTGGACATGCTCGCTACGGCTTCATCGGCCATCTCGGCTTCCAGCAGCATGGCTTGGCAATGGCGCAGATAACGCTCTCCCACGGCCGTGAGCTTCAACTGGCGGGTGGTACGTTGCAGCAATCGGGCGCCAAGGCGCTCTTCCAGTTCAGCGATACGCCGTGACAGCCGCGACTTGGGAATACCCAACAGGCGTCCGGCCGCGGCGAAACCACCGGCTTCGACCACTTTGGCGAAGTAGTACAGATCATTGAGGTCTTGCATATCGAACTCTATTGTCCTGTCAGTGGAACGAACTATCGCATTAATACTGACTTATCGGCTATTGGCTTCATCGATAGGATTGTTCTCAATTGATCGCCTGGTCGCGATCCTCACTTGGAGAGCACTCATATGAAACTGTTGCACATCGACTCGAGCATCCTGGGCGACAATTCCGCGTCCCGCCAACTGAGCCGTGACGTGGTTGAAGCCTGGAAAGCTGCCGAAGCGGACGTCATCGTGACCTACCGCGACCTGGCGGCTGATGCCATCAGCCACTTTTCCGCCCAGACCCTGATCGCCGCCGGTACCAGCGCTGAACTGCGTGACGCGGCCCAGAAGCACGAGACTGACCTCAGCGCCTCGACCATGGCCGAGTTCCTGGCGGCGGACGCGGTGGTCATCGCAGCGCCGATGTATAACTTCACCATCCCGACTCAACTCAAGGCCTGGATCGACCGTATCGCCGTGGCCGGCCAAACCTTCCGCTACACCGAAGCCGGCCCCGAAGGCCTGTGTGGTGGCAAGAAACTGGTGATCGTTTCCACCTCAGGCGGCCTGCATGCCGGCCAGCCAAGCGGCGTGGCGCATGAGGAGTATCTGAAGCTACTGTTCGGTTTCCTCGGTATCACCGACATCGAGTTCGTTCGCGCCGAGGGCCTGGCTTACGGTGACGAGATGCGCACTAAAGCCATGAGCGAAGCCAAGCTGCAGATCAGCGAGCAATTCGCCGCAGCTTAATGACCGCGCAAAAAAACACCAGGCCTGGGCGAACCGGCCTGGTGGGTTTGCAGAAGGTCGATCAATACGCGGCTTTTTCGGTACGCCGACGCAGCAGTAAAGTCAGCCCCAGTCCGATGATCGACAGCAGTGCCGCACTGAAAAAGATCGAGGAATATCCCAGATTCAACGCCACCGCGCCCATCAATGGCCCGGCAATCGCCAGCGCCAGGTCGAAAAACACCGCGTAGGCGCTCAGTCCTGCGCCACGGCTGGTATTGGGTACTTGCTTGATGGCCTCCACACCCAACGCCGGATACACCAGCGACAGCCCGAAACCGGCCAGCCCCGCGCCGATCAGCGCGAACGCGGTGGAAGGTGCCAGCCAGAGCAACACCAGCCCCAGGGTTTCAATGCACATGCAGGCAATGGCCGTCCTGAAGCCTCCGAAGCGGGCGATGCTGGAAATGAACAACAGGCGCGCCAGGATGAAACAGATGCCAAACACCGTCAGGCACCAGGCCGCACCCGTCCAGCCGCGACTGACATAAAACAACGTGATGAACGTGGTGAGCGTACCGTAGCCGATCGAGGCCAGGCACAGGCTCGTTCCGAACGGTGCAATACGCCCGAACACCGCCCAAAAGGGCAGCCGCTCGCCTCGAATCACCGGCACCGACGGCTTGTTGCGTATCAACAGCAGCGCCGCGCCGGCCAGCAGCGACAATGCGATCCCCAGGCTGACAAAGCCCAGCTCACCCACCATCACCACCCCCAGCGGCGCGCCGATGGCAATGGCTCCATAGGATGCGATGCCGTTCCATGAAATCGAGCGGGCCGTGTGTTCGACACCCACCTGGCCCATGCACCAACTGATGGTGCCCACGCCGATCATTCCCTGAGCCACGCCGAGCAGCAAACGCCCGGCAATCAGTATCAGCAGGCTCAGCAGTGGAAAGCTTTGCAGCAGCGTCGAGAGCAACGTCAGCAAACCACTGAGGACGATCCCGTAAAGCCCATAAACGATTGCCCGCTTGGTGCCGATACTGTCCGACAGCCGCCCGGCCATGGGCCGACTGAGCAGCGTCGCCAGATACTGGGAGCCGATGGTCAGCCCGGCCACCACGGCACTGAAGCCCAACTGTTCGTGGACATAGCCCGGCAACACGGCAATCGGCAGGCCGATGCAGAGAAAGGCGATGAAGGTATAAAAAACGATGGAGATGATCTGCCAGGTGATCGACAGGGAGCTGGAGGCGGGTGGGTGTGTTGGCATGAGGCTCGTTCGCGGGCAGCGGTAAGAGGGCCTCATCATGGCGCGCGGCGGGAATAAAAGAAAGCAGGCTAACGGTTTGCCCGGCCGGTGAGGGGCCGCCGCTATCGCGAGCAGGCTCGCTCCCACATTTTGATCGGCGGCGACCGGCGATATTCGGTCCGCAGCCCCCCTGTGGGAGCGGGCTTGCCCGCGAAGACGCCGGCACATCCAGCGTAGAAGTGACTGACCCACCGCTTTCGCGAGCAAGCCCGCTCCCACACTGGATCTCGGGTGTATGCAGCATTTGCTTACACCAATGGACCCTGTGGGAGCGAGCCTGCTCGCGAAGACGCCGGCACATCCAGCATAGAAGTGACTGATCCACCGCTTTCGCAAGCAAGCCCGCTCCCACCAGGGGCTGGTGCAGGCTTGCTCCCACAGGCTGTTCTACCTTGAAAACAAAAAGCCCTGTCACAACGGACAGGGCTTTTCACTTGCAGCTTGACGCTTGCGGCTCAGGGCTGTTCTTAGAACAACACCCCTTGGCTGCGCAGGTAATCGTCATAGGTGCCGCTGAAGTCGATCACGCCGTCGGCGCTCAACTCGATGATGCGGGTGGCCAGGGACGATACGAACTCACGGTCGTGGCTGACGAAGATCAGCGTGCCCGGGTAATTTTCCAGCGCCAGGTTCAGCGCCTCGATGGATTCCATGTCCAAGTGGTTGGTCGGTTCGTCCATCACCAGCACGTTCGGTTTTTGCAGGATCAGCTTGCCGAACAGCATGCGACCCTGTTCACCACCGGAAATGACCTTGACCGACTTGAGGATCTCGTCGTTGGAAAACAGCATGCGGCCCAAGGTGCCACGAACCAGTTGTTCGCCGCCCTGGGTCCACTGGCCCATCCAGTCGAACAGGTTGACGTCGTCTTCAAAGTCGTGGGCGTGGTCCTGAGCGTAGTAACCCAGTTCCGCGGCGTCGGTCCATTTCACAGTACCGGCGTCCGGCTCCAGTTCATTGACCAGGGTGCGCAGCAACGTGGTCTTGCCGATGCCGTTCGGGCCAATGATCGCCACGCGCTCGCCGGCTTCGACGGTGAAGCTGAAGTCCTTGAACAGCGGCTTGCCATCAAACCCTTTGGCCATGCCTTCGACAATGACCGCCTGACGGTGCAGCTTCTTGGTCTGTTCGAAGCGAATGAACGGACTTACACGGCTCGATGGCTTGACCTCGGCCAATTGGATCTTGTCGATCTGCTTGGCGCGGGAGGTGGCTTGCTTGGCTTTCGAGGCGTTGGCCGAGAAGCGGCTGACGAACGATTGCAGTTCGGAAATCTGCGCTTTCTTCTTGGCGTTGTCCGACAGCAATTGCTCGCGGGACTGGGTCGCCACGGTCATGTACTCATCGTAGTTGCCGGGGAACAGACGCAGCTCGCCGTAGTCCAGGTCCGCCATGTGGGTGCAGACACTGTTCAGGAAGTGGCGGTCGTGGGAGATGATGATCATCAGGCTCGAGCGCTGGGTCAGCACGTTTTCCAGCCAGCGGATGGTGTTGATATCCAGGTGGTTGGTCGGCTCGTCCAGCAGCAGCACTTCCGGGTCGGAGAACAACGCCTGGGCCAGCAGTACCCGCAGTTTCCAGCCGGGCGACACTTCGCTCATCGGGCCGAAATGCTGCTCGATGCCAATCCCCAGGCCCAGCAGCAGTTCACCGGCACGGGACTCGGCGGTGTAGCCGTCCATCTCGGCGAATTCGGTTTCCAGCTCAGCCACGGCCATGCCGTCTTCTTCGGTCATTTCCGGCAGCGAATAGATGCGGTCGCGCTCGGCCTTGACCTTCCACAGTTCTTCGTGGCCCATGATCACGGTGTCGATCACGGTGAATTCTTCGTAGGCGAACTGGTCCTGGCGCAGTTTACCCAGACGCACGTTCGGCTCGAGCATGACTTGGCCGCCGGACGGCTCGAGGTCGCCGCCGAGGATCTTCATGAAGGTCGACTTGCCGCAACCGTTGGCGCCGATCAGACCGTAGCGGTTACCCGCGCCGAACTTGACAGAGACGTTTTCGAACAGCGGCTTGGCGCCGAACTGCATCGTGATGTTAGCTGTAGAGATCAAAGGTTTATCCTGCGGAACATTCAGAGTAGCTAAGGGTGCGGCAGTACCTGTTCAGTACCTGTTTGCGCAGGTCCCGACCGCGCAAAAGCATCGCGGTCGCAAGCGCAAGGGTCCATCCGGCATAAGAGGACAGCAGCATACGGAGCGCCTGACCCAAATAGACGTACGCCGAAGCCGGAATCCGGTATCGGCCAAAAAGGGGGCGCGTAATGTTTGGCGGCAATTGTACTGATCTGGCCGCGTTAACGATAGGGTGTAACCCAGGCAAGACAGTTTTTCACAACGCGGGGATAACCTTTGGTTACGAGTTGTGGCTAAATTGCCGTCTCACTTACGCCATTCCCCACACTGTTCGGCTGTATGGGAAGTGGCAGCCTGTCCACTTTTGATGTGTGCGGATACTGTGAAACTCATCATTGCCGCGATCTATCTTCTTTCTATCGGTTATGTGCATCTGCGCGGGCGTGTTCGGCACAAGCTCGGGCGCCAGTTGAGCGACCACTCGTCCTTCCTCGCGCCGATCAACTGCCTGCTTTACCTGTGCTCGAAACTGCCCAACAAGCCTTTCCTGAACCCGGCGCAGTTTCCTGACCTGAGCCCGTTGCAGACCCACTGGCAGGAGATCCGCGCCGAAGGCCAGAATTTGCTGCGAGCGGGGGAGATCAAGCGTTCCAACCAGTACGACGATGTGGGCTTCAATTCGTTCTTCAAGACCGGTTGGAAGCGTTTCTACCTGAAGTGGTACGCCGACAGCCATCCCTCGGCCATGAAGCTGTGCCCGCGCACCACTGAACTGGTGCAGAGCATCGGTTCAATCAAGGCGGCGATGTTCGCCGAACTGCCGCCGGGCTCCAAGCTGGTTCGTCATCGCGACCCGTATGCCGGGTCCTACCGGTATCACCTGGGCCTGGAAACGCCCAACGATGCCGGCTGCTACATCAATGTCGACGGTGAGCATTACCATTGGCGTGATGGCGAGGCGGTGATATTCGACGAGACGTTCATTCATTACGCCCAGAACACCACGCCCCACAATCGCATCATTCTCTTTTGCGACGTGGAACGCCCCATGAGATTTCGCTGGGCCGCTGCATTCAACCGCTGGTTCAGCCGGACCGTGATGGCTGCCGCCGGAGCGCCCAATGACACCGGTGACAAAACCGGCGGCCTGAACCGGGCGTTTTCCAGGCTTTACAGGATTCGCCTGCAAGGCAAGGCGCTGAAGAAGCGCAACCGCAAGCTGTATTATTTGCAGAAGTGGGCGCTCTTCGGCGGTCTGCTGGCGGTCTTCATCTGGATCTGAGTGGGTGACTCTGCGTACCTGCGTCATTCCCCAGGTTTTTGCGCATCCAGTTGCTCCCACATCCTGGCCGTGATTCGCTGGCGATGGTTGTAACCCTCCCAAGGATCGGCGCCCAGGTTTCTGGCCCGCTCAAGCGCTGTATATATATCCCACTGCTGGGCGTTACGCAGGCCATTGAGTTCGGCCCGGGCAATCGGCACGGATACCGGCAGACCTGGCCGAGCGCGCACGGAATAGGCGCTGACGGTGCTGGCGCCCCGGGCGTTACGCAGGTAGTCGACAAATATCTTCCCGACACGGTTCTTCGGCCCCATGGTCGCGGTGATCCGCTGCGGCATCTGCCCGGTCATGAACTGGGAAATGGCCTTGGCGAAAGCCTTGGTAATGTCCCAGCCTTCACTGCGCGCCAGCGGCACGATGACATGCATGCCTTTGCCTCCGCTGGTCTTGAGGAAGGCCTGCAAACCCAGCTCGTCGAGCACCGAGAGGGTCAGGCGAGTCGCCTCGATCATCGCACTCCAGGGCAGCGACGGGTCGGGGTCCAGATCAAGCACGAACAGGTCCGGCGTCTCGATCCGCTCATGCGTGGCGGCCCATGTGTGCAACTCCACCGTGCCCATTTGGGCGGCGCTGACCAGCGACTGGACACTGTCGATTTCCATCAGTGCGGCATGGCCGGGATCCAGTCGCGGATCCAGCTGTTTGATGTGGGGAATGTCCAGGCGATCGGCGTGTTTTTGAAAGAACTGCTCTTCGCCGATTCCCTCTGGTGCCCTCAGCAGGGCAACAGGGCGCTGCTTCAGGTGCGGCAGAATCCAGGGAGCGATGTCCTCGTAGTACTGCGCCAGTTCGACTTTCTGAACGCCGCTGACACTGTCGATGACGCGCTCGGGGTGGGAAATCTCCACCCCTGCGACCTGTACGGTACGGGCTTTGCCACGCAGCGCGGTTTTGGCAGGCATGGTTTTTATCGGAACGGGTTGCTCGCGCACAACCTTTTCGGCCGGCGTGTCGTGCAGCAGATCCAGGAACACCGCCTGCCGCACCAGGCCGTCGCGGGTCCATTCGGCGAACTCGACTTCACAGACCTCGGTTGGCGCTACCCAATGCACGCTGCGGCTTTGCGCGCTGCTGACCGGTGCGGCCAGTGGCGAATCGTCCTGCTCCAGGCTACAGAGTTGCTCATGCAGTTGTTCGAGCTGGGCGTGTGCGAACCCTGTGCCGACGCGGCCGGCATACATCAATCCCTTGGGCCCGTTGACCGCCAGCAACAGTGCACCGAAACCACTGCGCCGGCCTTTGGGGCGGGTGAAGCCGACGATCACGAACGGCTGGCGCAGACGGCACTTGAGTTTGATCCAGTCGGCGCTGCGGCGCGACACATAGGGGCTGCCCAGGCGTTTGCCGACCACGCCATCGAGTGCGAGGGCGTTGGCACTTTCAAAAATGTCGTGCTGGTTGGCGGAAAACGACTCAGAGAAGCGCAGGCGCTTGTTGGCATTGTTCTTCAGCGCCTTTTTGAGGGCTGTCCGGCGTTTTTCAACCGGCGCCTGGCGCAGATCGACGCCATTTAAAAAAGGCGCATCAAACAGGACGTACACCAAGTCTACCGTGCGGCCAATCTCGAACGACTGTCGCAGGGCCGCAAAGTCAGAGTGGCCGTTGTCATCAAGCGAAACCAGGCCGCCGTCGAGCCAGCTGTCACCCAGATTCAGCTCGGACAACGCATCGGCGTGCAACTGCAGGCGATCGGTCCAGTCCTGTTGATTGCGGCTGAACAAACGCACTTGGCCTGCTTCGATGCGGGCCATCAGGCGATAGCCATCGTACTGCACTTCATAACGCCATTCACCGGCGGGGGGCTCTTCCACGGGTGTGGCGCGCTGCGGCAGCAAGCGCTCGGGAAAGCCGTGGGCGACACCGGTCTGGTTCTGTCGGGTGCGCTTGCGGCTGTGTTTCTGTTCCGGCTCGGCACCGGATAAACGGGCGTATTCACTCTCGGCCTTGGCCATGACGGATTCCCTTGTATTGCGGGCGCCCGGGGGTTAGCCCCGGGAGGCCTTGGTGGCTTTTTTTGCGGGAGCGGATTTGCTGGTCTTTGCCGGCTTTGCAGCGGCTTTCCCGGCAGGCTTGTCTGGCGCCTTGCCCTTGCCGGCCAGGCTGCGCTTGAGCAGTTCGGTAAGGTCGATGACATCGGCGCTTTTGCGTTGCTCTTCGCCCGGGTCGGTTTCCACTGCCTCAAGCCGGCCTTCCTTGGCCTTTTTCTCCACCAGTTCCATGATCTTGTCTTCGAAGCTGTCCCGGTACTCTTGCGGTTCCCAATCGGCGCTCATGTCCTGCACCAGCCGCTTGGCCATTTCCAGCTCCCCCTTGGCCAGGGTGGGCTTGATGACTTCATCGCCCAGTTCCAGGATGTCGAGTTCGCGCACTTCGGCGGGCCAGCGCAGCATCACCAGTACCAGCGCAGACTCCAGCGGCATCAGCGCTGCCAGATGCTGGCGGGTATGCAGCACAACATGGGCCAGGGCCACCTTGTTGGTCTTGATCAGGGTTTCGCGCAGCAGGGCGTAGACCTTGCCGCCGCGTTTGTCTGGCGCCAGGAAGTAGGGCGTGTCGATGTTTTGCAGGGGGATTTTTTCGCTGTCGACGAAAGAAAAAATATCGATGGTCTGGGTGGACTTGGGGTGGGCGGAGCGAATTTCCTCTTCGCTCAGCAGGACGTATTGGCCCTTCTGGTATTGCACACCCTTGACGATATTTTCCTTGGTCACTTCCTTGCCGGTGACCTTGTTCACGCGCTTATAGCCCACCGGGTCCATGCTGCGCTTGTCCAGCCAGTCGAAATCCACCCCTTGGGAGGACGTGGCTGACACCAGCGCCACAGGAATGTGGACCAGTCCGAAGCTGATTGCGCCTTTCCAGATTGCCCGTGCCATGGAGGGGTTTCCTTGCCGGTGAATGAGTCATTCAGGTGACCTTGCGGCCTTCGCAAAAGTTTCCATGGAGCTCCGGTTGACCCGCCCCGCATTGCCTTCGAGACGCTTGGTTACATCTTCGGACGGACATTTCCCTTAACAACAGCGAACCGGCGGCGTAGCGTGCTTTCGATATGCCTGAATCCAAGAGGTGCTCCGATGAACAGGCTGCTGCTCGCTCTCATGACGCTGTTGCTGACCACCGCCGCCCACTCGGCAACGCCCGACTGTGGGGCCATGGTCCTGGCCCAGAACCTGCCCGGTAACAACAATCCCTATAACAGCCCGATCCGCCGGGCCAACCCCAACAGCATGCAGGGCACCCGGCCCAACGTGCCGATGATCCGTAACAACCCGACGGTTCCCGTTCCCCGGCCACCCACGCTGGAAAATGGCGGTATCGGCAACGGGTATCCTCGTTCCGGTCAGCCTGCCGGCTCGCCACGGCCTACCATCAAGTCCACTCCACCGCCGAGGGGCACCTCAAACGACATTCGCTGAGTCCTGAACCTTGGCAGTCTCTATTCACACCACAGAAGGAAGTGTGCATGTTGCGTAAAACACTCCTGGCCGCGTTTTGCGCCAGCGCTGTACTCACTCTCGCCACGCCGGCGTCTGCCGCGCAAACCCGGCAACTCAAGAGCGAGGAGGGCACGGTGGAGGTGACCACCGTGGTCAAGGGGCTCGAACACCCCTGGTCCGTGGCTTTCCTGCCTGACCAACAGGGCATGTTGGTGACAGAACGAGCGGGCAACCTGCGCCGGGTCAGCCCTGACGGCCAGCTCTCGGCACCGTTGAACGGCGTACCTGAGGTATGGGCCAGGGGCCAGGGCGGTTTGCTGGATGTCGTGCTGTCGCCGGACTTCAAGCAGGACCGCACGGTTTACCTGTCGTACGCCGAGGCCGGCGATGACGGCAAGGCAGGCACCGCCGTGGGTCGTGGGCAATTGTCCGAAGACCTGCAGAGTCTGAAAAACTTCGATGTGATTTTCCGCCAGCAGCCCAAGCTTTCCACGGGGAACCATTTTGGCTCGCGCCTTGTTTTCGATCGAGACGGTTATCTGTTCATCACCCTGGGGGAAAACAACGAGCGTCCCACGGCCCAGGATCTGGACAAGCTGCAGGGCAAAATCGTGCGCATCTACCCCGACGGCAAGGTGCCGGACGATAACCCTTTTGTCGGTCAGGCAAACGTACGCCCCGAGATCTGGTCCTACGGCGTTCGCAATCCCCAAGGGGCGGCCCTCAATCCCTGGAACGGTACGCTGTGGGAGAACGAGCACGGCCCCAGGGGCGGCGATGAGCTGAATATCATCGAACGCAGCAAGAATTACGGCTGGCCGCTGGCGACTCACGGCATCAACTATTCCGGGGCGCCGATCCCGGAAGCCGGCGGCAAGACTGCCGAAGGCACGCTTGGCCCTTTTCACGTATGGGAAGTGTCACCCGGGTTGAGCGGCATGGCGTTCTATGAGGGTGATCGCTTCAAGGCCTGGCAACGCAACGTGTTCATCGGTGCGTTGGTGTCCCGGAATCTGATCCGCCTGGAACTGGAGGGTGACAAGGTCGTGCACGAAGAACGCCTGCTGGGTGAGCTTGGCGAGCGCATCCGCGACGTTCGCCAGGGGCCGGATGGTTTCCTGTACGTGCTGACAGATGATGACGATGGGGCGCTATATAAAGTCGGACTCAAGTGATTCGCAACAGTGCCCATTGACTTGCCAGTCACCGGCAGGCTAATTTTCAGTCATGACCCGCACCGTATTGCGTAGCCAGCCAAGCATTATTACCGCCATTCCTTATTTGGCGGGCTAGCTGACGACTGCACCCAACCCGCCTCCGAGGCGGGTTTTTTCTTTCTGTCTCCGGAGTTTTGTCCAAACCAGGAGACCGCTATGCCTACCACCCGTTCCGAGCAAGCCCTGCTAGAACATTACGTCAAGAAGATCCTGGCCGCGCCGGTGTACGAACTGGCCGTGCGTACGCCGTTGCAAGCGGCCACCGGGCTGTCCGAAACCTTGGGCAACCGGATCCTGCTCAAGCGTGAAGACCTGCAGCCGACTTTTTCTTTCAAGATCCGTGGCGCCTACAACAAACTGGTGCAACTGACCGCCGAGCAACGGGCTCGCGGGGTCATCACCGCTTCGGCGGGCAATCATGCCCAGGGCGTGGCGCTGGCCGCACGGGAGCTGGGCATATCGGCCAGCATCGTCATGCCGCTGACCACACCGCAGCTCAAGGTGCTGGGCGTGCGCAACCGGGGCGCCGAAGCCGTGCTGCACGGGGAGAGCTTTCCCTTTGCCCTGGCATACGCACTGGAGCTGGCCCGACAGACCGGACGAGAGTTCGTTTCGCCCTTCGATGATCCTGACGTGATCGCCGGGCAGGGCACCGTCGCCATGGAAATCCTGCGTCAGCATCCAGGCAGGCTGGACGCGATTTTTGTCCCGGTCGGTGGCGGGGGGCTGATTGCCGGGATCGCGGCCTACGTCAAGTACCTGCGCCCTGAAGTTCGCATCGTCGGGGTGGAGTCTCAACATTCCGCCTGTCTCCAGGCGGCGCTGGCAGTCGGTGAACGGGTAAGTTTGGCTAGCGTGGGAACCTTTGCCGATGGCGTGGCTGTCGCGCAAATAGGTGCCTACGGCTTCGACATCTGCCGTTTCTGCGTTGATGAAGTGATCACCGTCACCGACGACCAATTGTGCGCGGCGATCCGAGACATCTATGACGATACCCGGTCGATAACCGAGCCCTCGGGCGCCTTGGCGGTGGCTGGCATCAAGCAATACGTTGCTCACACCGGCGCACGGGGTGAAACACTGGTGGCAATCGATTCAGGCGCGAATATCAACTTCGATAGCCTGCGCCATGTGGCAGAGCGGGCTGGTGCCGAAGCCATTTGACGTTTTTTACGCCACGTCACACTTTTTTCGAAGCAGCCGACGGGTGCCCGCTCGCCCCGGCGCAATAGGGTCTAATCTAGCTTGCGACGGGCACAGGCGATTGCAGTTTGCATGAGGAAATGCCCGCTTCCTTGCAATTTGCACGCACGATTCAACCGTCTTGAAAGCTAAGTAGTTGATTTGGATCAATCGGGATTTTCTTTAAAGCAGGCATATTTTTTGCGGGATGGTTAAGGAGCCGCTTAATGGGCTCATTGATTAGAAACGCCAAGAACGAACGAACGGCACGGCATTCGTAGTCCCAGTCCGCATGGAAGAACGGGCGAAATACCGCCGTCGTGAACATAAATTGGCCGCCTCAACAGGAGAGAGTCGCCATGTTTTTATCTGCCCTCGAAATGCGAAACATCATTGAAAGCAGCTTGCTGCCCAAGCGCTCGCAGTGCACCTTGTCACCTGACTTGTCGATGACAATCAAGATCTATGACGATCATGAAACCGATCGTGTGGCTTTGATCAAGACCGACATTGATGCCAACAAACTGAATGGTTGTCGGGCAATCAACGACCTGATTGCCGAGTTGCGCTCTGAACTCGACCACAATCACCACGCCGGTAATCACTTTCACCAGCAACACCGCATGACCGGGCGCTGATCACGGCCTTGTCTTCCTGAGAATCACGTCCGGGTTCGGTCATTGTCCGAACCCGGTGCCGTGCTTTTACTCAATCGGTTCAGTCCAATTGTTGTCGATAAGGCAGGTCCGGTCCGGTCCGACCGCATGTCAGCGCAGCCGCGCGCATGGCAAAAGCGAGCATCTCGCTTACCTGCTCCCGGTTCAGGGCATGCAGGCCTTCCACCGAATCCAGATGTTGCTCGGTCAGCCAGGTAATCAAAGCAGCCTGGAAGGTGTCCCCAGCGCCCACGGTATCGGCGATCTGCACCGAGCATGCCGGCATTGACCAGGAACCGTGCTGGCGGCTGAAGACCGTCGCGCCTTGACTGCCACGGGTAAGGAACACCAATTGGCAACGGTGTTCCAGCCAGCGCTCGATGATGGTCTGTGGCGGTTGGTCGGGGTAAAGAAGACTCAGGTCTTCATCGCTGACTTTGATCAAATCGGCATATTCGACCAGCGTTGCGATTCGCGAGCGCCACAGTTCGATGTCTGGTTGCGGGTTGAGTCGCACGTTCGGATCCAGGCTGATCAGGCGTTTGCCGCTCTCGCGCCGTACCAAGGCCAGGAGTGTGTCGGCGATCGGCTGTACCACCAGAGAGAAGGAGCCGACATGCAACCCGCGTACGTGGGGACCGAGCACTGGTAGACGGTCCAGGCCCAGTTGCCGGTCCGCGCACCCTTCACCGCGAAAGCTATAGTGGGGCGAACCGTCGGCGCCAACCGCCACCATCGCCAGGGTTGTAGGCGCGTCGAAGTCCAGTACGTACTCGGTGCTGACACCTTCGGCAAGCAGGACTTGGTGCAAGCGTCGGCCCAGGTAGTCCGTGGACAGCCCACCAAACAGCGCCGACTCCACTCCCAGGCGCCGCAGCCCTACCGCCACGTTGAACGGCGAACCGCCGGCAAGCGCTTTGAAATTGACCTGTGAGGCCGGGCCGCCAGATTCCTTTTCGCTGAAAAAATCAAACAGCGCTTCACCACACACCAAATACATAGTTCTTAACTCTCAAAGGGTTGCGACGTATTGTTGATAACATTCGTAAGCTTTTTGCGATGCCGCGACATGCTCGGCAATGGGTCGGGTTTCGCTGGCTGGATCGAGCTTGACGCAGCGTTCGCACAAGTCGGCCAGGCTGTCTGGCGAGCCTGAATGGCACCACGCCGCCTGAATCGCTGCACCCAGAGCGGCCGCTTCACTCTGTTCAGTGCAGATGACCGTGGTGTCCATGATATCGGCGACGATCTGCCGCCAAATCGGGCTTTTCGAGCCACCGCCGATCAAGCGGATGCTCTGGGCCTCGAGCCCGTTGGTGCGCAGCAGGTCCAGGCCATAGCGCAAACCGAAGGTCGTGCCTTCGACCACTGCCCGGCACAGATTGGCCCGGGTCAGGTTGGTGGTGGTCAGACCGAAAAGGCTGCCGGTGGCATGGGGCAGGGCGGGCACCCGCTCGCCATTGAGAAACGGGAGCATGCACACGCCTTCGGCGCCAATCGGGGCTGCCGCCACCAAGGCATTGAACGCTTCGATGTCCAGCTCCAGCAGCTCGCGCATGACCCCGGTGGCGTTGGTCAGGTTCATGGTGCAGATCAGCGGCAGCCAGCCGCCGCTGGATGAGCAGAAGGTTGCCACCGACGGCTGCGCACTGACCGCAGGTTCTGCGGCATAGGCGTAGACCGTGCCGGAGGAGCCCAGGCTCATGGTGATCACGCCGGGCTGGATGTTGCCGGTGCCGATAGCGCCCATCATGTTGTCGCCACCCCCGCTGGCCACCACCGCGTCGGGGTTGATGCCCAGATGGGCGGCAACGGCCGGCAGGATCCGCCCGACCGGCTGATGGGCCTCGATGAGCTGCGGCAATGCCGATTGCAGCCGGCCGCTGGGATCGATGTGTTGCAGCAGCTGTACGTCCCATTGACGGCTGCGTACGTTGAAATAGCCGGTGCCCGAGGCGTCGCCGTATTCGCTGCAATGGCGGCCGGTGAGCCAGTGATTGAGAAAATCGTGAGGCAGCAGGATGCTGGCGATGCGGTTGAACAGCTGCGGGTGATGCTCGCGGGTCCACAATAGTTTGGAAACCGTGTAGCCGGGTGCGATGACCACGCCTAGGCGTTCCAGAGAGCCGCTTTCGCCCCCCAGGTGGGCCAAGAGACGATCGTTTTGTGGAGTGCTTTCGGTGTCGCACCATAACTTGGCCGGGCGCAGGACCTGCCCTTGATCATCGAGCAGTACCAGACCATGTTGCTGGCCGGAGACACTGAGGCCGAGGATGGCCTGGCCATCGACGCCGGCGGATGCCAGGGCTTGATGGGTGGCCTGGGTGAAAGCGTCCAGCCATTGCGCGGTATCTTGCTCGCGCCGCCCGTCAGCGCCGCTGATCAGGGTGTGGGCAGCAGAACCGTGTCCCAGGACTTGACCGCTGGTGGCGTCCAGGATCAACGCCTTGGTGCCTTGGGTGCCGCAATCGATGCCCAGGAACAATTGTTGGTTTGCCATAAGAATCCTCGGATCAAAGAACAAAACACAGAACTTGTGGCCAGGGAATTACCTGTGGCGAGGGGATTTAGCGAAACGTCGCACCGCCCCGCTGGGCTGCGAAGCAGCCCCAATGTATCTGCAGCTTCGGTATATCAGGCAGCACGTCTGGGGGCCGCTTCGCGACCCAGCGGGGATAAATCCCCTCGCCACAAAAAGCAGATCGTGTCAGCAACTCAGTCCGTGTTGGCCAACACCTGCTCAAGCGTGCGCGTGACCCCATGTTCGCGCAAGCTGTTGCAGCACCACTCGAAGGCTGCCACGAACTCAGGCGAATGGGGGATGGACGTACCGAAAATCTCTTCGACCTCCAGCATCCGCTGGGTCACCAGCGCATCGTCGGCCACCAGCGCCTGGCAGAACGCCGCCCGCGGGTCAGGGATCGAGTAGCTCACGCCGTTTTCGTCCACGCCTTTCAAATACACGGCCCAGGCCGCCACCACCAGCGCCGCGCGACGGGTTTCGCCGCCGTCGGCAATCAAGCGGTTGATGGTCGGCACGGTGAATTTGGGAAACTTCGACGAGCCGTCCGAACACACCCGCTCCAACTGGTCAGCAATCGCCTGGTTGGAAAAACGCTCCACCAGGGTGTTCTTGTAGTCGGTCAGGTCGATCCCTGGCACGGGTGCCAGTTGCGGGGTCACGTCCAGGTCCATGTAGGCACGCATGTAACGCACGAACAGCGGATCGTTCATGGTTTCGTGGACGAAGCGATAACCCTTGAGAAAACCCAGGTAGGTCAGCGCCAGGTGACTGCCGTTGAGCAACTTGATTTTCATCTCTTCATAGGGCGAGACGTCATCGGTGAACTGCACGCCGACCTTTTCCCAGTTCGGGCGACCGTTGACGAATTTGTCTTCCAGCACCCATTGCACGAACGGCTCGCAGACCACCGGCCAGGCATCGTCGATCCCATGTTCGTCATGCAATTGCAGCCGGTGGGCACTGCTGGTCATGGGGGTGATGCGGTCAACCATGGCGTTGGGAAAGCTCACGTTGCGGTCGATCCATTGGCCCAGCTCGGGGTCGCGCAACGCGGCGAATGCCAGCAGCGCCTTGCGGGTGACAGCGCCGTTGTGGGGCAGGTTATCGCAGGACATCAGGGTGAATGCCGCAGTGCCGGCCGCGCGGCGCCTGGCCAGGGCCGCGCAGAGGAAACCGAAGACCGTCTTCGGTTGGTCAGGATGGGCCAGGTCGTGTTGGATTTGCGGCAGGTGGGCCATGAACTCGCCGTTACTGTCGTCGATGCAGTAGCCACCCTCGGTGATGGTCAGCGAGACAATGCGGATGTTCGGATCGGCCAGTTTCTCGATCAGCGCCTGGGCGCCGTCTTCGGCCAACAGCATGTCATTGATGGCACCGATCACCCGAACTTCGGTGTCATCGGTGTCCCCCAGTTCAAACAGGGTAAACAGGTAGTCCTGACTGGCGAGGTCATCCCGGGCACGGCGGTCTTCGGCCCGCAGGCCCACGCCGCAGATGGCCCAGTCGAGGCCTTCGCCGGTGTTCATCAGGGCGTCGGTGTAATAAGCCTGGTGCGCGCGGTGGAAGCCGCCGACGCCGATGTGGGCAATGCCCTGGCTGACCTCGCTCAAGGAATAAGCGGGCAGGGCGACCTCAGGGTTGAGGTTGTGCAGGTTCTGTCGGTTGAGTTTCATCACAAGTCTCGGCAATCAGGCGGCGACGCGCAGCGCACGGGTGACCGCCACGCCTTCGGCATCGAATAAGTGGCAGTGTTCAGCATCCAGGTGCAGGCTCAGTTGTTCACCGAAACGGCTCGCCAGATCGCCGCGCACCCGCATGGTCAAGGCTTCGCCGGACGCGGTCACAACGTGACAGAACGTATCGCTGCCCAGCCGCTCGCTGACATCGGCGGTGACCTCAAGCGTGCAATCGCCCGGTTGCGCCAGGTTCAAATGCTCCGGGCGAATCCCCAGGGTCACCGCGCCACCGACGCTCAGGCTGGCCCCGTTCAGGGGGAGGCTGATCCGGGTGCCGGCATCCAGGAGGACTTCACAGCCCTGGCCTTCAAGCCGTGTGACCTTGCCTTTGAGAAAGCCCATTTTCGGCGTGCCGAGGAACCCGGCGACAAACAGGTTGGCCGGCTGGTGATACAGCTCCAGCGGCGAGCCGACCTGTTCGACGCGCCCGCTGTTGAGCACCACCACTTTGTCGGCCAGAGTCATGGCTTCAACCTGGTCATGGGTCACGTAGATCATGGTCGCCTGCAGCTCCTTGTGCAGGCGCGCCAGCTCCAGGCGCATCTGTACCCGCAGGGCGGCGTCGAGGTTGGACAGCGGTTCGTCGAACAGAAAAATCTTCGGGTTGCGCACGATGGCCCGGCCGATCGCCACCCGTTGGCGCTGGCCGCCGGACAGCTGCTTGGGCTTGCGCTCAAGCATCGGCCCCAGTTCGAGGATGCGCGCCGCTTCGTTGACTTTCTTCTCGACCTCGGCCTTGGGCACACCGGCCAGGTCCAGAGCAAAGGACATGTTCTTGCGCACGCTCATGTGCGGGTAAAGCGCGTAGGTCTGGAACACCATCGCCAGGTCGCGCTTGGCTGGGCTGACTTCGGTGATGTCGCGGCCGTCCAGTTCGATAGTGCCGTCGCTGACCTCTTCCAGGCCGGCGATCAGCCGCAGCAGGGTGGACTTGCCGCAGCCAGACGGGCCGACGAAGACCACGAACTCGCGGTCATTCACCTCAAGGTCGATGCCCTTGATGATGGAGAAACCTTCGAAGCCTTTTTGCAGATTCTTGATTTTCAGGTTGGCCATGATGATGGGCCTCCACTTGTCATTTATTCAGTTTGGCTGGAGAAGATCGCAGCCTCGTTGCACTCGACAGCTCCTACAGGGCTGGCGAAGCCTGCGATCTTTTGGCGATTCATTTCACGGCGCCGAAGGACAAACCGCGCACCAGCTGTTTCTGGCTGATCCAGCCGAAAATCAGGATCGGCGCGCAGGCCAGGGTCGAGACGGCCGACAACTTGGCCCAGAACAAACCTTCGGGGCTGGAGTAGGAGGCGATCAGGGCCGTCAGCGGCGCGGCTTTGGAGGAGGTGAGGTTCAGCGACCAGAAGGCCTCGTTCCAGCACAGGATCAGCGACAGCAGCACGGTGGAGGCCAGGCCGCCCTTGGCGATGGGGAGCAGCACTCGCACCATTTCCTGCCACAGCGTGGCGCCATCCAGACGCGCGGCTTCAAGGATGTCGCGGGGAATGTCCTTGAAGTAGGTGTAAATCATCCAGACCACGATCGGCAGGTTGATCAGGGTGTAGATGATGATCAACGCGGTCCGCGTGTCCAGCAGGCCAAAGCTCTTGGCCAGCAGGTAGATCGGCATCAGCACGCCCACCGGCGGCAGCATTTTGGTGGAGAGCATCCACAGCAACGTGCCTTTGGTGCGCTGGGTTTCATAGAACGCCATGGAGTAGGCCGCCGGCACCGCGATCAGCAGGCAAAGGGCGGTGGCGCTGAAGGAAATCACCACCGAGTTCCAAGCGAAGCTGAAGTAGTTGCTGCGCTCGTTGATGTGCAGGTAATTCTCCAGCGTCGGCGTGAAGATGAACTGCGGCGGTGTGGCAAACGCATCGATTTCGGTCTTGAAGCTGGTCAGCACCATCCAGAAGATCGGGAAGAAAATCAGGATCGCGATGGCCCAGGCCAGCGTACCCAGCAGCAGGCTTTGCAGGCGACGGGATTGTTGAAGTGTCATGGCTGCGGCCTCAATTCTTGTCGGTGAGGTTTTTGCCGATCATCCGGACCAGGATGATGGCGGCGATATTGGCAATCACCACGGCAATCAAGCCGCCGGCCGAAGCCATGCCAACGTCGAACTGCACCAGCGCCTGGTTGTAGATCAGGTAGGCGAGGTTGGTGGAGGCGTAGCCGGGGCCACCGTTGGTGGTGGTGAAAATCTCGGCAAACACCGACAGCAGGAAGATGGTTTCAATCATCAGCACCACCGCAATCGGGCGAGCCAGGTGGGGCAGGGTCAGGTGCCAGAAAATCGCGATCGGACCCGCGCCATCCAGGCGCGCAGCTTCTTTCTGTTCCTGGTCGAGGGACTGCATGGCCGTCATCAGGATCAGGATCGCGAAGGGCAACCATTGCCAGCTCACGATGATGATGATCGACAGCAGCGGGTAGTGGGCCAGCCAGTCCACCGGCTGCGCGCCGAACAGTTTCCACACCGAGGCGAGGATGCCCGAGACCGGGTGGAAAATCAGGTTCTTCCAGATCAGCGCGCCCACGGTGGGCATGATGAAGAACGGTGAGATCAGCAAGACCCGCACGATGCCGCGACCAAAAAACTCGCTGGCCTCCAGCAGCGCACTGATCAACACGCCGAGCACGATACTGATCAGCAACACGCTGCCCACCAGCAGCAGGGTGTTGGTGGCGCCGGGCATGAAACCCGAATCGGTCAGGAAGTACTCAAAGTTCTCCAGCCCGACAAATTCGTTTTCGCCGGGGTAGAGCAGGTTGTAGCGGATCAGCGAGAAGTAGACGGTCATGCCCAGTGGCACGATCATCCACAGCAGCAATATGGCCACCGAGGGGCTGACCAGGAACCAGCCGGGATTGGCCAGGCGGCTTTTGCGAACCGGTGGAGCAATCTCGATGGGCGCTTTGGCAGTTGTCGTTGAGCTATTCATGGCATTGAACCGATTTTGTGCAGGCCTACAGAAATCCCCTGTGGGAGCGGGCTTGCTCGCGAATAGGCCAGCACATCCAACATCAATGTGACTGACAGATCGCTTTCGCGAGCAAGCCCGCTCCCACAAAAGGCAGAGCGGCGGCGCGGGTTACTTGGGATACCCGGCACGCTTCATCTCGCGTTCGGTGGTGGACTGCGCAGCGGTCAACGCCTGGTCCACGGTTTGCTGGCCGGTCAGTGCGCCGGAGAAGAACTTGCCCACCTGGGTGCCGATGGCCTGGAACTCAGGAATGGTCACCAACTGGATGCCCACGTAGGGCACAGGTTTGAGGGTTGGCGCTTTCGGGTCGGCGACTTTCAACGACTCCAGGGTCACCTTGGCAAACGGCGCGGCCTTCATGTAGTCGTCGCTGTAGGTCGAGGTGCGTGTGCCTGGTGGTACGTTGGCGATGCCGTCGGTCTTGGCGACCAATTGACCGTACTCCTTGGACGTTGCCCACGTGGTAAAGACCGTGGCCGCTTCCTTGGCTTTGGAACTGGCCGGGATGGCCAGCGACCAGGAATACATCCACGAGGTACCCTTGTCGGTTTTTTCGTGGGGAGCGAAGGTGAAGCCAACGTGATCGGCCACCTTGCTCTGGGTCTTGTCGGTCACGAACGAACCGGCCACGCTGGCATCGACCCAGATCGCACATTTGCCGCTGTTGAACAGCGCGAGGTTTTCGTTGAAGCCGTTGCTGGACGCGCCCGGCGGGCCGGACTTCTTCATGTTGTCGACGTAGAAATTCAGTGCCTCTTTCCACTCGGGCCCATTGAATTGCGGCTGCCACTTCTCATCGAACCAGCGTGCGCCATAACCGTTGGCCAGGGTGGTGATCAGTGCCATGTTCTCGCCCCAACCGGCTTTGCCACGCAGGCACAGGCCATATTGTTCCTTGGTCTTGTCGGTGAGTTTTTCCGCGAACTCACCAATCTGGGTCCAGGTTGGGTGTTCGGGCATGCTCAGCCCGGCATCCTTGAACAGGTCGGTGCGGTAGTACGTGATCGAGCTTTCGGCGTAGAACGGCAGGGCATAGAGCGTGCCCTTGACCGACAGGCCTTCACGCACGGACGGAAAAATATCATCCAGGGCATAGCTGGCCGGCAAATCCTTCATCGGTTCCAGCCAGCCCTTGGCACCCCAAAGTGCGGCTTCGTACATGCCGATGGTCAACACGTCGAACTGCCCGCCCTGGGTGGCGATGTCGGTGGTCAGACGCTGGCGCAGGACGTTTTCTTCGAGCACCACCCAATTGAGCTTGATGTCCGGGTGCTCGGCTTCGAAGGTCTTCGAGAGCTTTTGCATGCGGATCATGTCGCTGTTGTTGACGGTGGCAATGGTGAGGGTCTGTGCGCCGAAACTGACGCTGCTGAGGGTCATGCAGGTGGAGACAAGCAGAGCTTTTACCGAAGGTTTCATCGCGCACTCCTTTTCCGCGCCCAAAGGCTGCGGAAGGACAGTTATTGTTTTTGTGTCTTCCGGATGAAGGGAAGAATGTGCGCTGATTACAGCCCTCAATCGACGGCGTGACAAATCATCCGTCGCACTTGTGCTGATACTTTTTTGCACTGAAGAGAAGTGCGGCTAAACAATGAACCCCGTGGCGAGGGAGCTTGCTCCCGCTGGGCTGCGAAGCAGACCCAAAAAACAAGGGCCGCTGCGCGCCCCAGCGGGAGCAAGCTCCCTCGCCACGGGGGACCCTGTCGGGGCGAAAAATGTCAGCCCTGGTTCTGTTCGGTCAAGCGCTGCACCGCCAGCCGCCGGTAATGGGAAGGGGTCATGCCCTTGAGCTGCTGGAAACGCCGGTTGAAGTTGGAAATGTTGTTGAAACCCGACTCAAAACACACGTCCGTCACCGGTTTGTCGCCGTCGGCCAACAACTCGCAGGACTTGCTGATGCGCAGGCGATTGACGAACTCGATGAAACAGCGGCCGGTGGCCTGTTTGAAGACGCGGCTGAAGTACGTCGGTTTCATGCCCAGATGGTCGGCCACTTCTTCCAGGGACAATTCACGAGCGTAATGGGCAAAGATGTAATCCACCGCCCGGTTGGTACGGTCGATGCTGTGCTCGTCCGCCGGTTGCGAGGCGGTGGCTCCGGAAAGCAATTGATAGTCATCGGTTGCGGCCAGCAGCTCCATCAGGATGAAAAAATGCCCCAGGCGGCTCATGCCTTGGGAATCGGCGATGCGCTGCATCAGGATCATGGCCTGGCGGATGGTGCGCTTGCAGCGAAATTCGATGCCGTACTGGGCGCGCTCCAACAGCGGGGTGACGGTCTTGAGCTCGGCAAACACCTGATGACCGCTCTCGAACAGCTCGTCGGTAAAGTTCACCAGCATGTCACGCTTGGGCACCACTTCGTCCTCGGCCACCTGGCTGATCCAGTTGTGGGGCAGGTTGGGGCCGGTGAGAAACAGCGATTGCGGGTAAAAGTTGCCGATGTAGTCACCGATGAACACCTTGCCGGAGCTGGCGACAATCAGGTGCAACTCGTATTCCTTATGGAAATGCCAGCGCACCAGCGGGCACGGGAAGCCGTGCTGGCGATAGATGATGGACAACCCGTTATGGTCGTCCATCAACTCGTAGGAAGGGTCGGTGACTCTTGCTGTTCGGGTCATGGCCTGGCGCTTTTGTTGTTATTGCCGCTGGATAATGCCCCCTTCGCCGCACGGGGGCTACCCCGGAGCGTTAGCTGCCTGGCTGTTGCGGTTCTTCTCCTCAATCCACTGGGACATGTATTGAGTGCTCTTGTGCTGATGGTGACGCAACATGCTGCCGGTGAAGTTATCCCGGCGCCGTTGCTCAAGGTCGGCGCGACAGGCTTGGAGGCAGTCAATCAACGCCTGGGCGTGGACCTGTCGGCGGTAACGGTCCGCCAGCAGCGCCAGGCCGTTATCCCGGGCGCGGGTCCATAGGCTCTGTTCGCTGTACAACTGCACAGCGGCGCGGGCGATATCTTCGGCGCTTTGGGCAATCGATCCAGGCCAGGGCATTTCACCGTGCATGGCTTCTGCGCCGATGGGTGTGGTGACATTGGGCGTGCCGCACAGCATGGCATCGATCAGCTTGCCCTTGATGCCGGCACCGAAACGCAACGGCGCCAGACAGACACGCGCCGCCGACATGACCTGTAGCGCGTCTTCGGCCCAGTTCATGATGTGAAACCCTTGGGCCGGGTTGTGCAGCGCCGCAGCCTTAGGCGGGGTGTAGGCGCCATACAGGTGCAGTTGCGCGTCGGGCAGCTGTTGGCGGATCAATGGCCAAATGGCGTTTTTCATCCAGAGCACGGCGTCCCAGTTCGGCGCGTGACGGAAGTTGCCGATGCTCAGGAAATGCGCCCGATCTTCGAACGGCACGCGTTCCTCGCTCGGCAGGTCCAGCATCAGTGGGCACCAATGCAAGAGGTTGCGGGGCAGTTTGAAGTGCTCTACCAGAAGCTCGATCTCGACTTCGGACACCATCAGGCTCAGGTCGCACCGGTGCAGGGCGGCGATTTCACGCTTGGCCAGGTCGGTGCCGGCCATCGACTCGAACGCTTGACGCAGGTCTTGCGCAAACAGATCGCGGAAATCCTGGGAAACGTCATCCTTCTTCAAACGATCCTTGAGCCGCTGATGCCGGGCGTGGCGCAGGCTTTGCAAATCGGATGTCTCCAGCACACGAAGGGCGCCGGGGCAGTGTTTCTCGACCCGCCAGCCGAACTGTTCTTCCATCATGAACTGGTCGAACAACACGATATCCGGAGCCAGTTCAGCGATGAATGCGTCGAAGCTGCTGTTGTTGAGCTCGATCGGCACTTCGTCGATGCCCAGCGCGATCAGGTCGGCACGGTTCTCACCCGGGCCTGCGGGACTGCTGAAGGTAATGTCCCAGCCTTGTCCGAGGAAGGCATCCAGAATCTGCATGACGTGCCCGCTGGCAGCCGATGAGCGCGGCTCGGGCCAGACATAGCCGATAACCAGGACCTTGGTGGCGGTGGGTTGACGCATGAGCGGGTGCTTCCTTGGAACGAATCGACTTGGGCGCTATCAGCGCGGGGCGCCGATAGTGACCAACAATTGCGTCAGGCTCAAGAAAGAATGCCGTTGACCTTATCGCGCAACTGATCAATGGAAAAAGGCTTGCCAATCACCGCCATGCCTTCGGGCACATCAATGCTTTCGGCGTAACCGCTGGCAAACAGAATGGGCAACTGAGGCCGCGCCGATCGGGCCTGCTTGGCCAGCTCGCGACCGTCCATCACCGGCAGGCCGACATCGGTCATCATCAGAGCGATGGGCTGCGCATCATTGCGCAGATACGCCAGGGCCTGTTCGCAGCCGTCCGCTTCCAGTACCTGGTATTCCAGCTCTTCCAGCACGTCGACAATCAACATACGAACGATGTCGTCGTCTTCGACTACCAGAATGGTCGGCTGAGTATCAGGAGCGGGGTTGTGCATGGTAGACATTCTCGGGGTATTGGGTTGGGGAGTGCGCCAAAAAAAACGGCCTTATGCATGAGTAAGTAGCAAGGGGGCACAAGTTCCCAGGGTTGTACAAGAAAGGATCTATAGTACAAGAGCTGACAAGGATCGTCGCTTCCTCAGGCTTTTCGTGGAGTTTGCGCCTTTGCCCCGTCAGAATGTGGATCCAACCGGTATTATTCGGCAAACTCCACGGTTTTCAACTGTCCACCAAGGCTTATTCCATGACTCCTTCGTCTTCGGTTGACGAGCAAAGTTTTCGCAAGCTCCTGAGCCGCAATATCAGTCTGCCCCTGGGTATCGGCGCCCTCAGCGCTGTGTTTTTCGTCGTGCTGATCACCTATCTGCTGTCGGTCATCCAGTGGGTCGGGCATACCGATCGCGTGATCAATAATGCCAACGAAGCGCTCAAGCTGAGTGTGGATCTGGAAACCGGCATGCGCGGTTACCTCCTGACGGGCGACGAGCACTTCCTCGACCCCTACGAAGTGGCCAAGCCGCGTATCGCTGTCGCCCTGGAGACATTGCTGGAATTGACAGCCGACAACCCCGTCCAGGTTGACCGGCTGCGCAAGGTACAAGCGCTCCAGGTGGAGTGGGCCAATTACGCCCAGAGCATGATTGACATGCAGCGCAACAGCGGCGATTACCGCGGCGCGGTCAAGGCCGGGCGCGGCAAGCGCTTGACCGATGAAATACGTAAGACCTATGAGGATATCGTTGAATCCGAGCAGCAGCTGCGTGCCGAACGCAACGACCAGGTGCGCGCCACTACCCTCTGGAGCATCGCTCTGTATCTGTTGTTCGTGGCCGCCGTCAGCGGCTTGCTGGCCTATGTCGGGCGCCGGGATCTGTTGGGGCTGTCCAACAACTACAGCGCCAGCCTGAAGATCCAGCAGCAGAGCGCGTTGCATCTGGAAAAACAGGCCTGGCTGCGCAATGGCCAGACGCTGCTGGCCGAGCAGGTCCTGGGGCAACTGACGTTGAACCTGCTGGGTCGCAACATCCTGCAGTTCTGTGCCCAATACATGGGCGCTGTCGTGGCTGCACTTTATGCGCGGGAAGAAAGCGGCCTGCTCAGGCGCGTCGCCACCTACGGCATGTCCCGAGAGAACGAAGAACAACAACAGGTGATCGTTGTCGGCGAAGGCATCGCCGGCCAGGCGGTTCAACAAGCGCGTCTCATCCGCCTGGATGACGTGCCCGACGACTACCTGCAAGTCAGTTCGGGGCTGGGGCAGGGTTTGCCCAACAGTGTGCTGGTCATGCCCACCAGCGACGATGACCGGATCAACGGCGTTATCGAACTGGGCTTTCTGCGACCTGTGACCGATCGCGATATCGAACTGCTGGAACTGGTGGCCGGCAATATCGGCACCTCCATCGAAGCGGCCCGTTACCGGCAGCGTTTGCAGGAAGTTCTTGCCGAAACCCAACAGTTGAACGAAGAGCTGCAAGTTCAGCAGGAAGAACTGCGGACCGCCAACGAGGAGCTGGAAGAACAGTCGCGCATCCTCAAGGAATCCCAGGCGCACCTGGAAGCCCAGCAACAGGAACTGGAACAGACCAACGAGCAACTGGCTGAACAACGCGATGCCATGGACCAGAAGAACAGCGAACTGAACCTGGTGCAGATCCAGTTGCAGGAACGCGCCGAAGAGTTGCAGCGTTCGAGCAAATACAAGTCCGAGTTCCTGGCGAACATGTCCCATGAACTGCGTACACCGCTCAACAGCTCACTGATCCTGTCCAAGCTGCTGGCGGAGAATCCGCAGCAGAACCTCAACGAAGAACAAGTGAAATTTGCCGAGTCGATCTATTCCGCCGGTAACGACCTGCTGAACCTGATCAATGACATTCTCGATATTTCCAAAGTCGAGGCCGGGAAGCTGGAAGTGCGTCCGGAGAACACCGGCGTGACGCGCCTGGTGGAAGGCTTGCGTGACATGTTCATGCCCCTGGCGAGCGAAAAAGGCCTGAGCTTCGAGGTGCAACTGCTGCCCGACGCTCCGGCCATGCTGTATACCGACCGTCAGCGCCTGGAACAGGTACTCAAGAACCTGCTGTCCAATGCCATCAAGTTCACCGAGAAAGGCACGGTATGCCTGACGGTGGCCGGTCAGGCCGGGGCGGGCATCGCGTTCATGGTGCGTGACTCAGGCATCGGCATCGCCGCCGATCAACAACAAAGCATCTTTGAAGCCTTCCGCCAGGCCGATGGCACTACGAATCGCCGGTACGGCGGGACCGGTTTGGGCCTGTCGATTTCCCGTGACCTGGCCAGCCTGCTTGGCGGCTCGATTTCTGTCTCCAGCGAACCGGGGCAGGGCAGTGTGTTTACGCTGGTATTGCCAGAACGCTACGTCGAGTCGGGGGAGCCGCTGGTAGAACCGGGGATGTTCACTGCAGCCAACACGATGGCGCCCCCCGCGCCCCCTGAACCTGTCAGCGCACCGCTGATCGCCCAAGTCGATGTGCCCATCGCCCCCTTTGCCGATGACCGCGACAAGGCACCGTTCAACACCCGGTGCATTCTGGTGATCGAAGACGAGCCCAGCTTTGCCCGGATCCTGTTCGACCTGGCCCACGAGCTCGGTTACCAGTGTCTGGTGGCCCAAGGTGCCGATGAAGGCTTCGACCTGGCCTCGCAGTTGATCCCCGATGCAATCCTGCTGGATATGCGCCTGCCGGATCACTCCGGGCTGACGGTGTTGCAGCGGCTCAAGGAGCAACCTGGAACCCGGCACATCCCGGTACATGTGATTTCCGTCGAGGATCGCGTAGAAGCCGCGATGCACATGGGCGCCGTCGGCTATGCGGTCAAACCGACCTCTCGCGAAGAACTCAAGGAGGTATTCGCCCGCCTGGAAGCCAAGCTGACCCAGAAGGTCAAGCGGGTGCTGCTGGTGGAGGACGATGATTTGCAACGTGACAGCATCACCCGGCTGATCGGTGACGATGACATCGAGATCACCGCTGTCGGCCTGGCGCAGCAAGCCCTGGACCTGCTGCGAAGCAACGTCTATGACTGCATGATCATCGACCTGAAGCTGCCTGACATGCTGGGCAATGACCTGCTCAAGCGCATGTCCACCGAAGATATCTGCTCATTCCCACCGGTGATCGTCTACACCGGGCGCAACCTGACCCGCGACGAAGAAGCCGAACTGCGCAAGTATTCACGCTCGATCATCATCAAGGGCGCCCGTTCGCCGGAGCGGTTGCTGGATGAAGTGACACTTTTTCTGCACAAAGTCGAATCCCGGTTGTCCCATGAACGGCAGCGGATGCTCAGGACCGCCCGCAGCCGCGACAAGGTTTTCGAGGGCCGTAAAGTGCTGCTGGTGGACGATGATGTGCGCAACATTTTCGCCCTGACCAGTGCCCTGGAGGCCAAGGGTGCGATCGTCGTCATCGGCCGTAACGGCTATGAGGCGATCGAGCGTCTGAACGAAGTCGACGACATCGACCTGGTGCTGATGGATGTGATGATGCCGGAGATGGACGGTTTCGAGGCCACCGCGCTGATCCGCAAGGACCCGCGCTGGCGCAAGCTGCCCATCATTGCCGTGACGGCCAAGGCCATGAAGGATGATCAGGAGCGCTGCCTGGCGGCCGGTTCCAACGATTACCTGGCCAAGCCGATCGATCTGGATCGTCTGTTCTCGCTGATTCGCGTGTGGTTGCCGAATATGGAAAGAATTTAGTGGAACGTAACACTGACATTGAAATCCGTTTGTTGATCGACGCGATCTACCTCAAGTACAGCTACGATTTTCGGGACTATTCCGGCGCCTCCATCAAGCGCCGGGTCCAGCACGCGCTGAGCCAGTTCGAATGCAAGACCATCTCGGCACTGCAGGAGCGCGTGTTGCACGACCCGGGCATGTTCATGCAACTGCTGCAACTGTTGACGATCCCTGTCAGTGAGATGTTTCGCGACCCGTCGCATTTCCTGGCGATCCGCGAAGAAGTGGTGCCGCTGCTCAAGACCTATCCTTCGATCAAGATCTGGATCGCCGGTTGCAGCACCGGGGAGGAGGTCTATTCCATGGCGATCCTGCTGCGCGAGGAAGGGCTGCTGGAACGCACGCTCATTTACGCCACCGACATCAATCCGCGGTCCCTGGAAAAAGCCAAGCAGGGCATTTTTTCGCTCGAGAACGTGCGGGCCTACACCCAGAACTATCAGCGCGCGGGAGGGCGGCGATCATTTGCCGATTACTACACCGCCGCCTACGATTACGCGATGTTCGACAAAACCCTGCGCGAGAACGTGACCTTTGCCGATCACAGCCTGGCGACTGATAGCGTATTTTCAGAAACCCAGTTAATTTCATGTCGTAACGTATTGATATATTTCAACAAAAAGCTGCAAGATCGCGCGTTCGGATTGTTCCATGAGTCCCTCTGTCACCGTGGTTTCCTGGTACTGGGCAGCAAAGAGACACTGGATTTTTCGTCTTTCGGCAAGCAATTCGAGCCGTTGGTCAAACAAGAACGGATCTATCGCAAGTTATGAACCAGACGATGCACAGATCCAGATCGCCCATCCAAGCCGTTGTCGTCGGTGCGTCCGCCGGCGGCGTCGAAGCGCTGCTCAAAGTCTTCGGGCAACTGCCAAAGGGCTTCGGCGTACCCATTCTGGTGGTGCTGCATCTGCCCGATGAGCGCGACAGCCAGATGGCCCAGGTCTTCGGCCATCGTCTGGCGATACCGGTGCAGGAAGCTCAGGACAAGCAGAACATTCAACCGGGCACTTTGTATGTTGCCTCACCCGGCTATCACCTGTCGGTCGAAGCCGACCGCAGTCTTTCGTTGAGCCTGGAGGAGCCGGTGCACCATTCGCGGCCGTCGATAGATGTGCTATTCGAATCCGCCGCCGACGCCTTCGGCCCGAACCTGTTGGCGGTAGTGCTGACCGGCGCCAACAACGACGGTGCCCAGGGGCTGGCCAAGGTCAGGGAGCTGGGCGGAATCACGGTGGTCCAGGACCCTGACGAAGCCCAGGTTTCGACCATGCCCGAAGCAGCACTTGCCCTGCAAGAGCCCGACCATATCCTCACTTTGCAAGGCATCGGCCAATTACTGGCCGCTCTGGAATGAACCGCATGCCAAGAGATATTCAAGCCAAACTGCTGATCGTCGATGATCTGCCAGAAAATCTGTTGGCCCTGGAAGCGCTGATCAAACTCGACGGCCGCCAGGTTTTCAAAGCGCTGTCGGCCGATGAGGCGCTGTCCTTGCTGCTGCAACACGACTTTGCCCTGGCCATCATCGATGTACAGATGCCGGGAATGAACGGCTTTGAACTGGCCGAGCTGATGCGCGGCACGGAGAAGACCCGCAGCATTCCTATCATCTTTGTCAGCGCCGCCGGCCGTGAGCGCAACTATGCCTTCACCGGCTATGAAAGTGGCGCGGTGGATTTCCTGCACAAGCCACTGGACAACCATGCCGTCAAAAGCAAGGTCAATGTGTTCGTCGAGCTGTATCGCCAGAGAAAGGCGATGAAGGAGCAGGTCATTGCATTGCAGGAAAGTCGCCGCGAGCAGGAGGCCTTGTTGCAACAGTTGCAGGCCACTCGCGGCGAGCTGGAACAGGCGGTTCGTATGCGTGATGACTTCATGTCGATCGTCGCCCACGAGGTCCGCACGCCTCTCAACGGCCTGATTCTCGAGACGCAACTGCGCAAGATGCACCTGGCCCGAGACAACGCCGCAGCCTTCAGCCTGGATAAGGTGCGAGCGATGGTTGAGCGCGACGAGCGCCAGATCAAGAGCCTGATCCGGCTGATCGAGGACATGCTCGATGTATCTCGGATTCGTACTGGCAAATTATCCATCCGGCCAAGCCGCTTCAACCTGGCGACCCTGGTTGAAAACCTGCTGCGCAACTTCCAGCCGCAGATCGCGGCGGCCGAATGCTCATTGACTTGCACGATCGAGCCATCGGTGGAGGGACAATGGGATGAATTTCGTATCGAACAGGTGGTGTCGAACCTGTTGACCAACGCCTTGCGTTATGGCGGCAAAGGGCCGATTGAAGTGCGCGTTTACAGCACGCCTGAGCATGCTTGCGTCGAAGTCCAGGATCACGGTATCGGCATCAGCGAGGAAAACCAGCAGCGCATCTTTCAGCAGTTCGAGCGGGTGTCGTCCAAAGCCGTCACATCCGGCCTGGGCTTGGGGTTATTCATCTCCGAGCAGATTGTGACCGCTCATGGCGGTACTATTACGGTCAATAGCCGCCTCAATGAAGGGGCGTTGTTTCGCGTCTGCCTGCCTTTGCAGAAAACGGTCCTGGCCAAAACCGTCGAACAGACGCAACCTCTGAGTGACCCTACGGTCGTATCAGCAGCTATTGATCGAACAAAGGCTTCTCATGAGTGAAGATGCGCAAGACGTTGTACTGATCGTCGAGGATGACCCGTCGATCCTGATGGTATTGTCGGCCTACCTGTCGGGCGAAGGCTATCGAGTGCTGCAGGCCGAAAACGGTGAGCAGGCGTTCGAGATCCTCGCCAGCAAGCCCCACTTGGACATGATGATCACCGACTTCCGCCTGCCCGGTGGCATCACCGGCGTGCAGATCGCGGAACCGGCGGTCCGCTTGCGTCCGGACCTGAAAGTCATCTTTATCAGTGGTTACGCACAGGAAGTGCGCGACACCGACAGTCCCATCACCCGCACGGCCCCGATTCTGGGCAAACCGTTCGACCTGGATGTGTTGCAGAATATGATGCGCACGATGTTGTCGTAGGCGTGGAGAGGGATGACGGAGGGCGAGGTTTTGTGGGAGCAGGCTTTGCTGCCACAAAATCCCCGGTCACGGACGAACGAGGTGTGGACATTCGGCCGCCTCACACCTTGATCATCTCCCGCACCTTGGCCGTCAGCAGGTCAAAGGTGAACGGTTTGGTGATCATCTGCATGCCCGGGTCCAGGAAGCCGCCTCGCACCGCCGCGTGCTCAGCATATCCGGTGATGAACAGCACCCGCAGGTCCGGGCGGATCTGCCGGCCGATTTCCGCCAGTTGCCTGCCGTTCATGCCTGGCAAGCCCACGTCACTGATCAACAGATCGATGCGCTGGCTTGACTGAAGGATCGGCACGGCGCCGTCAGCATCGGCGGCCTCGACGAAGGCATAACCCAGCTCGCTCAGCACGGCGCTGACCAGCACCCGCACCGCCGGGTCGTCCTCGACGATCAGCACGGTCTCACCGTCCTGCGCGTAAGGGGCGTGCTGGGTATCGACCTGTGGCTCATTGACCTCTTCACCCACGAAACGCGGCAGATAGAGGTTCACGGTAGTGCCTTTGCCGACTTCGCTGTCAATTGTCACGTGACCACGCGACTGCTTGCTGAACCCATAGATCATCGACAGCCCCAGCCCGGTGCCCTGGCCGATCGGTTTTGTGGTGAAAAAAGGGTCGAACGCACGATTGATAACCGCTTCAGGCATCCCGCAGCCGGAATCCTGCACACTCAATACCACGTAATCACCCGGTTCCAGGTTGGTATAAGCCTCGGTGAAGTCGGCATCCAGCTGTTGATTGAAGGTCTTGACCACCAGTTGCCCGCCGTCGGGCATTGCGTCCCGGGCGTTGAGCACCAGATTGAGCAGGGCGCTTTCCAGTTGGTTCGGGTCGGCTTCGGCGATCCAGAGCTGATCGTCCAGTTGCATGTCCAGCCGGACGCTCTCGTTGAGGCTACGCTGCAACAGCTCGCCCATGGACAGCACCAGGGTGTTCATCTGCACCGCTTTTGAGTCCAGCGATTGTCGCCGGGAGAAGGCCAGCAAACGGTGCGTCAGGCCGGCTGCGCGATTGGCCGATGTCACCCCCAGATCGATCAGGCTGTTCAGGTCCTCGGTGCGGCCTCGGGCCAGGCGCCGGCGCAGCAGTTCGAGGCTGCCGATGATCCCGGTGAGCATGTTGTTGAAGTCATGGGCGATACCCCCCGTGAGTTGCCCGACCGCTTCCATTTTTTGCGACTGACGCAAGGCTTCCTCGTTGTGGCGCAGTTGGGCCGTGCGTTCTTCCACTTGTTGCTCAAGGGTCTCGAGGGTGGTTTGCAGGCGCAGTTCGCTGTTACTCAGGTCGATCAGCCGGTCTCGGGCTTCATATTGCCTGCGCCGACCACGCAGGGCGGTGGTGACCACGCTCACCAGCGTGACCGGGTGAAAAGGCCGCTCGAGGAACGTGACGTTGCCCAACTGGGTGCCGATACGCGCCGCAGGGTTCTGTTCCGGCCCACCGTGGTGGGTCAACAAAACAATCGGCAGGTCTGACCAGGCCGGTTGTTCTTCGATATGCAACAACAGCGTTTCCAGATCCGGCCCCACCAGGGCTTCGGAGGAAATCACCAACAGGCCGGCGCCGTGCTCAAGCTCTTCGCACAGATGGCCCAGATGCTGACAGATGAGGCCGCCGAAGCCGGCTTCGCGCAGGATCATCAGGGCAATCTGGCTGTCGCGCCCCAGTGGCGCGAGAATCAACGCCCGCTCCGACAGGGGCTCGGTCAACGTCACTGTGGATCATCCTTGAGCAACGGATTATCCGCTCCCATGTAGTTCGGCACCCCACGCAATACACCCTGGAAAGCTTCCAGTGGTTCGCCAATGGTCATGCCCTGTCTGCCGATGCGGTATTCGCGAATCGTGGATTCGTGGCTGCCGGTGCGTTTTTTTATGATGGAGATCGCTCGGCGGACTTTGCCCAGCGCTTCGAAATAACGCAACAGAATCACCGTGTCGGCCAGGTAGGTAATGTCCACTGGCGCCTGCATGTCACCCACCAGGCCGTGTTGCGCCACGGTCATGAAGGTCGCAGCGCCCCTGCGGTTGAGGTAGAGCAGCAGCTCATGTACGTGTAGCACCAAGGCATTTTCTTCCGGCATGGCGGCCTGGTAGCCATTGATGCTGTCGATCACAACAGTCTTGATGTTGCCTTCATCGACACAACGGCGTACCCGATGCGAAAACTCGCCGGGAGACAGTTCGGCGGCGTCCACCTGTTCGATCACCAGGTTCCCGGTCTCTCTGAGCGCTTCCAGGTCGATGCCGACGTTTTTCATGCGTTCAAACAGCAGACCCAATTCTTCATCGAAGATGAACAGCGCGGCTTTTTCCCCACGCTGCACGGCGGCCGCGGCGAAAATCATCGAAATCAGTGATTTGCCGGTGCCGGCCGGGCCCAGGATCAAGGTGCTGGAACCCGTCTCGATGCCGCCGCCCAGCAAGGCGTCCATGCCATCAAGACCACTGGACAATTGCTCGCGCAGGTATTGCCCGCGGTGTTCGGCGGCCACCAGACGCGGGAAGACATGAATGCCGTCGCCCATGATGGTGAAGTCATGATAACCACCGCGGTATTTCTGCCCGCGGTATTTGACCACCCGAATGCGTCGCCGCTCGGCGCCATAATTGGGCGTCAGTTCTTCCAGGCGAATCACCCCATGCGCGACGCTGTGCACGGTCTTGTCCAGGGATTCGGTGGTCAGGTCATCAAGCAGCAGCACCGTGGCGTCGTAGCGCACGAAGTAATGCTTGATCGCCAGGATCTGCCGGCGATAGCGCAGAGAGCTTTGCGCCAGCAGGCGGATCTCCGACAGGCTGTCGAGCACCACCCGGGTCGGCTTGACCCGCTCGACCACCTCGAAAATCTGCCGGGTCGCTTCCCCCAGCTCCAGGTCCGAGGAGTACAGCAGGCTTTGCTGGTGCTCGGCGTTGAGCAGGCTTTCGGGAGGGGTCAGCTCGAAGATATGGACGTTCTCGTCGATCGTCCAGCCGTGGGATGCCGCGCCTTGGCGCAGTTCACGCTCGGTTTCCGACAACGTGATGTACAACGAACGTTCGCCGGCCAGGGCGCCGGCCAAGAGGAATTGCAACGCGACCGTGGTCTTGCCGGTCCCGGGTTCCCCTTCCAGCAGGAACACATGGCCGCGGGACAAGCCACCGGAAAGGATGTCATCCAGCCCTTCGATACCGGTGGCGGCTTTAGCGCTGATCAACTCGTTAGATGTAGACAAAAAAAGCCCTCTCATGACTAGGGAAGTGGGCAGCAGGCTGGAGTACGCCTGAGAATGAACTGCCTGAACACTTGACCTTTTGCCGTGATCACGGTTCCGCTTTCGTTGATAAAACGAGGTGGACTGCTCAATTTTTCTGGCATCGGCGCAACACCTACAGGCCTTGCTGCAGCGCCGGATCATCGGGGTTGAGTTGCTCCAGTTGCGCCAACAAGATCTGCACATTCTGCAATTGCCCGGACTCCTTCCAGTAGTTGATCAGCAACACCCGCGCCCTGCGATCAGCCGGGTAGCGCTGGACGATTTCCTGCAACTGTTTCTGCGCTGCTTCCAGCTCCTGTTCGGCATACAGGGTGGTTGCCAGGTCATAGCGGTAATGTCGGTTATCGGGCTCAAGCTCCACGGCTTTTGCCAAGCCAAGCAGCGCGTACTCCGCCTGGCCATGGTGCAGCAGCCACAGACCCAATGCATGTTGCAGATAAGCCGACTCCGGCTGGGTTTTCAACTGTTGGGCGAGCAATTGGCGTGCTGCGTCGGCCTGGCCCTGTTTGTCCAACACGTCGATCTGCATGACCAGCGCCGGCAGGTTGTTCGATTGCAGGCGCAGGACTTGTTCTAGCGCCAACTGAGCCTTTTTCAGTTCAGCGTTATGCAGATGCAGCCGGGCGAGCTGATAGTGGGACTCGGCGGTTTGTGGACCGTCTTCAAGCATCTGCTCCCACTTGCCAATGACAAGCTGCATAGGCCCGAAGTACAAACCAAGCTCGTCCGGCGATAGGCCCAGCAACGCGTTCACTGCGGCGAAGCGCACGCTTGCGTCTTGATCTTCGAGCATCGGCCCCAGCAACAGGCTACGTTGGCCGGTGGGCACCAGCCCGCTGATGCTGCCAATGGCCGCTCGACGCACATCCGGCGACTCGCTGTGCAGGTCCGCGTCCGCCAGCTTCAGGGCTTGGGGACTTGGGTAGTTCGGTAGCTCGGCGTGCAGCCATACCCGGCGCTTGGGCGATAGGTCCGGGCGACCCAATTGCTGATAGAGCATCCGCGCCGCGCCTGGCTGCCCATTGCGTGCGTGTTCAAGGGTTTCACTGTAGCCACGTTTGATTGCCTCGGGGATTGGCGGCGTCGTGTTGCGTAGCCACATTGCGACTAGACCGATTACCAACAGGACGAACAGGCTGAGCAACAGATAGCGGCGAGGCGAGGGCATGCAGGTAGTCCATAACCAGGAAGCGTAAAATGCCGCCAGCTTCGGTCAGGTGCAGGCTTGAGTCAAACCTTGAAAGTATTTGCCCCAGACCCTGTGGGAGCGAGCAGGCTCGCTCCCACAAAAGTATGGCGATATGACCAAAAAAAGCCCCGCGTCCAACATGGGAAGCGGGGCAAAAATTTGGTTGGTTGCGGCCAACCAAAGGAGCTCGGTTGAATCAGGTCGGTCAGTTGCTGGCTACGGTTTCCGGTTGCCAGCCACCGCCCAGGGCCTTGTAGATCGCGACTATGCCGCGATACAGGTCCACTTCGGCCTGGGCCTGAGTGTCCTCGGCGGCCAGGCGCTCACGTTGGGCATCCAACAGGACGAGGAAATCCTCGGTGCCTTCGCGGTAGCGGATTTCGGCCAGGTCAGCGGCGGCTCGGCTCGATTCGCTCTGCCGGATCAGCGAAATCAGGCGTTGCTGGCGCTTGCCGTAGTCGCTGAAGGCGTTTTCCGATTCCTCCAGGGCCAGCAGCACTTGCTGTTCGTAGGTCGCCAAGGCGCCGTCCGCCTCGGCGTCGGCACCGCGCAGACGAGCGCGCACACTGCCCAAATCGAAGGCAGCCCAGGTGATGCTTGGCCCCAGCGCCCAGGCATTGGCCGCCGAGGAGCCAATCTGCGAACCGCGCCCGGCAGTAAAGCCCAGGAAACCGCTGAGGCTGACCCGTGGGAACAGGTCGGCCTTGGCCACGCCGATGCGCGCGGTGGCGGCAGCGAGTTGGCGCTCGGCGCTGAGAATGTCCGGGCGACGTTGCAACAGCTCACCTGGATCACCAATCGGCAGGGCCTTGGCGATGGCCGGCAGCTGTTTAGGGCTCAGGTCCACGCTCAGTTTGTCCGGGCGCTCGCCCAGCAAGGTAGCGATGCGGTTGCGCTGGCGTACCTGTTCGGCCTGCAACTGCGGCACGCTGGCTTCGACCGAGGCCAGGCGCGCATCGGCACGGACCACGTCGAGCTGATCGCCGACGCCGGCATCGCGCAGGCTTTCGGTGATTTTGCGCGATGCCTGCTGGTTCTCAAGGTTCGCCAGGGCGATTTTTTCCCGCAGTTGGGCCCCGCGCAGTTGACCGTAGGCGTCCACCAGTTCGGCGATCATCGTCACCTGTAACTGATAGAGATCGGCTTCGACCGCCTGCTGATCGGCATCGGTGGCTTCCAGGTTGCGCCGGATACGCCCGAACAGATCCAGTTCCCAAGCCATGTCCAGGCCCAGGTCATAGCGTTCGGTGCTGACCCGGTCGGTGGTTTCGCCCGGCACCTGGCCTTTGCCCAGGTTGCTGCTGGCGCGGCTGGTGATGGTCGGCATGACGTCATTGCTGGCGTCGTCGCGTATTGCCCGGGCCGCTCGCAAACGGGCGAACGCCACGCGTAACTCGCGGTTGCCTTCCAGGGACCGGGTGACCAGTGCATTGAGCGTCGGGTCTTCGAACTGCTGCCACCAGATCCCTTCGAAACGCGCCCGGTCGAAATTCTTTTGACCGGCGGCACCGTCGGTGGCGGTGGTAATGTTCGCCGCCTCCGTTTGCGGTGCCTTGTAGTCCGGACCCACGGCGCACGCACTCAAGGCCAGTACCAGCAGGCTTGGCACAAACACTTTCAAACTCATTGTTGCGCCTCCAGTTTCAAGGCACGGGCCGCTTTGCGGGCCTCGCTGCGCTCGACAAAGTTGCGGATCAGTACATAGAACACCGGCGTTAGCAGCAGGCCGAAGAAGGTCACCCCGAGCATGCCCGAGAACACCGCGACACCCATGGCATGGCGCATTTCCGCACCGGCACCGCTGGAGAAGACCAACGGCACCACACCCATGATGAACGCGAAGGAAGTCATCAGGATCGGCCGCAGACGCAAGCGGCAGGCCTCCAGCACCGCAGCCAGGGGGTTCAGCCCCTCGAGCTGTTTATCCTTGGCAAACTCGACGATCAGAATGGCGTTCTTGCAGGCAAGCCCCACCAGTACGATCAATCCGATCTGGGTAAAGATGTTGTTGTCGCCGCCGGAGAGAATCACCCCGGTAATGGCCGACAGCAGGGTCATCGGTACGATCAGGATCACCGCCAGTGGCAGGCTCCAGCTTTCGTACTGCGCCGCCAGCACCAGGAACGCCAGCAGGACGCAGAGCGGGAACACGAACAGCGCGGTGTTGCCCGAGAGAATCTGCTGGTACGTCAGGTCGGTCCACTCGTAAGTCATGCCATTGGGCAATTCGTCCTTGAGCAGTTTCTCGATGGCTTTTTCAGCCTGGCCGGAGCTGTAGCCCGGGGCGGCGGCACCGTTGATTTCCGCAGTGATGAAGCCGTTGTAGTGCATGACCCGGTCAGGTCCCGAGGTGTCGCTGACCTTGATGAAGGTCGCCAGCGGGATCATCTCGCCACGGTTGTTGCGCACCTTGAGCTGGCCAATCTGGTCCGACTCCAGGCGGAACTGTTGCTCGGCCTGAACGTTGACCTGATAGGTGCGGCCAAAACGGTTGAAGTCGTTGGCATACAGCGAGCCCAGGTAGATCTGCAGGGTGTCGAAGATGTCACTGACGGCCACGCCATGAGTCTTGGCTTTTTCACGATCGATGGCGGCATCGACCTGCGGCACGTTCACTGTGTAGCTGGTGAACAGCCCGGCCAGTTCCGGCACGTTGTGGCTCTTGGTGATGATATTCATGGTTTCTTTGTACAGCTCGTCGTAGCCCAGGTTGCCCCGGTCTTCGATTTGCAGACGGAAACCACCGATCGTGCCCAGACCCTGTACCGGCGGCGGCGGGAAGATCGCCATGTAGGCTTCCTGGATTTCCGAGTACTGGCCGTTCAAGGCCCCGGCAATGGCCCCGGCAGACATGCTGGGGTCCTTGCGCTCGTCGAAAGGCTTGAGGGTCACGAACACGATGCCGGCGTTCGGGCTGTTGGTGAAGCCGTTGATCGACAGGCCAGGGAAGGCCACGGCGCTTTCAACGCCCGGTTGCTTGAGGGCCATGTCCGACATGCGCTTGATCACGTCTTCGGTGCGGTCCAGGCTCGCGGCATCCGGCAGTTGCGCAAAGGCCACCAGGTATTGCTTGTCCTGGCCCGGTACGAAACCGGTCGGGGTATTGGAGAACCCGAAGAACGTCAACACCATCAGGCCCGCGTACACCAGCAGGGCGATGCCGCTGCTGCGAATCACTCGGCCTACCGTACCCACGTAGCTGTGGCTGGCACGATCGAAGAAACGGTTGAAAGGACGGAACAACCAGCCGCCGAAAATCTTGTCCAGGAACCTGGAAAACCGGTCCTTGGGCGCGTCATGACTCTTGAGCAGCACCGCGGCCAGGGCTGGCGACAGGGTCAGGGAGTTGAAGGCCGAGATCACCGTGGAGATGGCAATGGTCAAAGCGAACTGTTTATAGAACTGCCCGGTCAAGCCACTGATGAACGCCGCTGGAACGAAGACCGCACACAACACCAGTGCCGTGGCGATGATCGGCCCGGTCACTTCGCCCATGGCGCGTTTGGTGGCTTCCACCGGAGTCAGGCCCAAACCGATGTTCCGTTCGACGTTCTCCACCACCACGATGGCGTCGTCCACCACGATACCGATCGCCAGGACCAGCCCGAACAGCGAGAGCGCGTTCAACGAGAAGCCGAACAGATGCATCACGGCGAACGTACCGATCAGCGACACCGGCACGGCCACCAGCGGAATGATCGAGGCGCGCCAGGTCTGCAGGAACAGGATCACCACCAGCACCACGAGGATCAGCGCTTCGAACAGGGTGTGAACCACCGCCTCGATGGAGCCGCGCACGAAGATCGTCGGGTCATAGACGATGCTGTAGTCCATCCCCGCAGGGAAGTTCTGCTTGAGTTCGTCCATTTTGGCGCGAACGTCGTTGGAGATCTGGATGGCGTTGGAGCCAGGGCGCTGGAAGATCGGGATCGCCACCGCCGGCTGGTTGTCGAGCAATGAGCGCAGGGCGTATTGACTGGAGCCCAACTCCACTCGTGCGATGTCTTTGAGGCGGGTGATTTCACCGTCCTCGCCGGAACGAATAATGATGTTCTCGAACTCTTCTTCATTCACCAGGCGTCCCTGGGTGTTGATCGAGAGCTGGAATGCCTGGGCATTGGGTGCCGGAGGTGCACCCAGGGCACCGGCGGCGACCTGACGGTTCTGTTCGCGGATGGCGGTGACCACGTCGGTGGCGGTCAGGTTACGCGAAGCAGTCTTGTTCGGGTCAAGCCAGACCCGCAGGGAATAGTCTCCCATGCCGAACAGCTGCACATCACCCACGCCGCCCAGACGCGCCAGCTCATCCTTGATGTTGAGCAGGGCGTAGTTGGACAGGTAGAGCATGTCGTAGCGTTGGTCCGGCGAGGTCAGGTGCACCACCATGGTCAGGTCGGGCGAAGCCTTGTCCACCGTAATGCCGATTCGGGTGACTTCTTCCGGTAACTTGGGTTCAGTCCGCGTGACGCGGTTCTGCACCTGCACCTGAGCGTTGTCCAGGTCGGTGCCCAGCGCGAAGGTGATGGTCAGGGTGATCTTGCCGTCAGCGGTCGATTGCGAGGACATGTACAGCATGTTCTCGACGCCGGTGATGGCTTGCTCCAGGGGCGCGGCCACGGTTTCGCCGATGACCTTGGGGTTGGCGCCCGGGAAGTTGGCGCGCACGACCACGGTCGGCGGTACGACCTCCGGGTATTCGCTGATCGGCAACTGGAACAGTGAGATAGCGCCGGCGATCAGGATCAGCAGCGAAAGCACCGCTGCGAAGATCGGCCGCGAAATGAAGAACTGGGAAAATTTCATCTTGAGTTCAGTCCCTTAACCGCGTGGGGTCGCTGCGGCCAGTTTGCCTGCCGATCCGGAAGCAGCCTTGGCAGGCGCGACTTGGGGCAGGTTGCTGGCTTCGAGCGCTTTTCGTTGTTGTGCCAGGGCGGCGATGGTTTCTTCGCTGGCCATCGGCACGGTTTCAGGCGTGACCGGCGCACCGGGACGAGCGCGTTGCAGGCCCTTGACGATGATGGTGTCGTCCTTGCTCAGGCCCTTGCGCACGATGCGCAGGCCTTCGATCTTCGGCCCCAGCTCGACAGCGCGGTAGGCCGGCTTGTTGTCGGCGTCCATCACCAACACGAATTTCTTGCCCAGGTCGGTGCCGACCGCTTCGTCGTTGATCAGCACGGCTGAGTAAGTGCCGCTGCCCACCAGTTTCAGTCGGGCATACAGCCCTGGGGTGTAGGCGCCATCCTGGTTGTCGAACACCGCGCGACCACGAATGGTACCGGTCTGTGGATTGACCTGGTTGTCGATGAAGTTCATGTGGCCCAGGTGCGGATTACCTTCCTCGTTGGACAGGCCCATGTAGACCGGAGTCGCCTGACCGCGCTGGCCCTCGCGGGCAAGGCGGGTGTACTTGAGGAAGACGCGCTCGTCGGCATCGAAGTAGGCGTAGACCTTGTCGGTGGACACCACGCTGGTGAGCGGCGTGACATCGGCGGTCACCAGGTTGCCGGCGGTGATGTCCGCCCGGCTGACGCGGCCGCTGATGGGCGACGTGACCCGGGTGAAGCTCAGGTTCAGTTTGGCCAGGTCCAGTTGCGCCTGGATCGCCGCAGCGGCAGCACGAGCTTCCTGGGCAGCGCTGGTGCGCGAATCCGCCAGCTCGGCGGAAATGGCGTTGCTCAAGCGCAGGCGCTCGCCACGCTTGGCTTCGTTCTCGCTGCGGGTGGCGGTGGCACGGGCCTGGGCCAGTTGGGCTTCAAGGCGACGAACTTCAGCCTGGAACGGACGCGGGTCGATCTGGAATAGCAGATCGCCTTTCTTGACCAGCGCGCCTTCGGTGAACGCTACGCTATCGATCTGGCCCGAAACCCGTGGTCGGATCTCGACGGTTTCCGGCGCCTCGAGGCGCCCGGTGAATTCGTCCCACTCATTGACCGGCTGCTCCAGCACCTTGGCCACACTGACTTTGGCCGCCGGCATGGATGCCGCCGTATCTGGGGTCTTGCCGCACGCGCTCATCACCAGCACCGCCATCAGTGCGAGGGGAAAGCGCAGTTTTGAAAGTGAATATTCCATGGATAGCATCCGCCAAGAGTATTTGAGATGGGCGGATGATGCGGGGGGAGGCGGTGAGGCACGAATCGAATGAAGCAAAGGTAACTATCATTCGGAATGATATAAGCCATCACCCAGCCGTCTAGCCTGGGGCTTTCGTTAGGCTGCTATCAATCTTGCTGATATCCCTTCAGGTTGCTAGAGGCGCAAAGCTGCCTGCGGGAAGACTGCTACTGCGGCAGATAACGGTCATGGATGCGCTGGATCTCACCGCTGGCGCGAAGGCTTTCAACGGCCGCCCGCAGCTTCTTGACCATTTTTGGGGAGCACTGCTTGGAGCAGGCCAGATAGAGATCGGCACTGCTCTTGACCGGACTCATGAGCAGTGTTCGCTTGGACACCTTTGGCCAAATGTACCGACTCTCAGGGACGCCGTTGAACCAGGCGTCGATACGCCCCATCAAGAGCATCTGGGCGGGGTTGTCGCCGATGGCCAATGGATAGATCTGGTCGTCGCTGAACCCTTCGGTGCGCAGGATCTCCTGCTGCGCACTTCCCAGGCCGACGCCGATCTTGCGGTAGGTTTGCCTGGCTTCGGCGAAGCTGCTCACTGGCCGGTCGAGGGTGAAGAACGCTCGCTCCATGGGCATGACCGAAGCGATCCAGGTAAAACGATCCTCACGTTCCGGTGTGCGCGACAGGGGGGCGATCAAGTGATTGCGCTGTTCGCTGACATGTTTCTGTGCCCGGGCCCAGGGAAGGATATGCAGCTTGACGGCATACCCGGCTTGGGTCATGGCTGCCACGGCAACATCGCCGACAATTCCGTGCCCCCTGGGGTCGTCGACAAACGTCAGCGGCGGCGCGTCGAGAATGTGCAGTTCAATCGTCAAGGGGGCGGCGTACGCGCTACCGACAATCAGCATCGGCAATATCAGACACAGGTGCGCGAGTGCTTTTGTACGGCCTTCCAATACGCGTTTGATCCGGCTCATGATCGATACTTCAGGCATTGAAAGTGATGCGCCGTTCCAAACGCTTGGCGCCAGAAACATCGTCCTGCCATGTTTGCCACGGCTTTTTTATCAGTGCATGCCACGCTGTCGGCCTGATTGCGTGTATCTGAAGGTATAGATCATCCGGCCGACAAAAACCTTTTTACTCAGGCCCTGTCCTGGCTCGTTCAGCAATCAGTTGGGCCAGTATCCGTACCGGCTCGGTGAGGCTTTGCCCCGACCGATGCACCAATCCGATATCCCGGTGGAAGGTGTGCTGGCCAAGGTCGAGGGCTCTAACTCCTGCCGGCCAGTCATGCGCCGATGTTTGTGGCACCAGTGCCACCCCCACACCGTTTTCAACCAGCTTGATGATGGCCTCCAGTTCATCCAGTTCACACACCTCGCGCACGGTGAAGTGCATTTGCCGCAGGAAACGATCCACCTGCCGGCCACCGAATGAAGCACGGTCATATCGAATGAATGGAAGGCTGGAAAGGAGTGTCGTCCAGTCTTCCCCCGGCACTTGGCGTGCAACGATCAATCGATACGGCTCAAGTGTCAGGGTCGTCCAGCGCAGGTCGCTCTGAAGCGAGAAGGGCGGACGGATGATGGCCGCCATGTCGATTTCGCCAGCGTCCACCAGGTTGACCAGCTCCATCGAAAGCCCCGGCAGCACCCGCGTACGGCACTGAGGGCATTGCTGATGGAACCTGGCCAACGCGTCCGGCAAATAGGAACGCTGGACGGACGCAATGGCGCCAATGTTCACCAGGACACTGGCCGCAAGCTCCGGGAAGCCACCGCCCAGGTTGTCGTAGAGACGAAGCAACTCTTGCGCCTGCAAGAGGACTTGCTGACCCTCGCGATTGAGGTGGGCCGAGCGTCCTTTGCGGTCGAATATTTCGAAGCCCAACTGCGCCTCCAGGCGCTGGATCTGCGCGCTCACGGCAGCTTGGGTGAGGCCGATCCTGTTCCCGGCCGCCGCGAAAGTGCCTTCCCGTGCCACGGCGATGAGCGTCTTGAGTTCTTTAATCATTCACAAATATTAGTTGTGTTTCTAAGCAATATATATTGATTTTTCCGCCTGTAGCGCCGCACTACGATGGCCTCACCTAAAAGACACAAAAAAGGAATCTTGATGAGCCTCTCACCCTTCCACCTGGCGATCCCGGTTTACGACCTCGCGGGTGCCCGCACCTTTTATGGCGAAGTGTTTGGACTGCAAGAGGGGCGCTCCAGCGCCCAGTGGGTCGACTTCAATTTTTACGGCCACCAACTGGTGATTCATGAGCAGCCAAAAACCGCTGCCCAGGACAGCGTCCACAGCAACCCGGTGGACGGTCACGACGTGCCTGTTCCTCATTTCGGCATCATTTTGGGCTGGGAAGAATGGGAAGCACTGGCCGAACGCTTGAAATCCTTCGGCACCGAGTTTGTGATTGAACCCTACATTCGCTTCAAGGGGCAGGTGGGTGAGCAGGCGACGATGTTCCTGTTCGACCCTTGCGGTAACGCCCTTGAATTCAAGGCGTTCAAGGATATGAGCCAGTTGTTTGCAAAGTAGTCCAAGCAAAGGTGGGCAGGCACAGAGTTGGGGCGACTAAAGATGTAAGAACAGGCGATGGCGATCCTTTGAGGGTATACCCCTTCAGAACCGCACACACATGCCGATACAGCGCGCGTAGATCCTGATTGCGCAAGCGCTTCAGAGGGGTCGCCCCCCATACTCAGGGCGTATGTGCGCCTGTATCCACTAGGTTTTCGCAGGTCTGCCCATAAGCGGGCCTCAGGTAAGAATCATGTCAGCCCACCCCAGGACCGAGCTGGAAGGCGCCCTTGCCGTATGCAAAGGCAGTTTTCTTTGCGTTGGTTTTTTCAGTTTTTTCGTCAATTTGCTGATGCTGGTTCCATCGTTCTACATGTTGCAGGTGTATGACCGCGCCGTAGGAAGCGCCAGCCAGTCGACTCTGTTGATGCTCACGCTGATCATGTTGCTGTTGATGATCACGATGGGCGGCCTGGAGTGGGTTCGTTCGCGGATTATGGTACGAATCAGTACTCGCCTGGACACGCTGCTGGGCCAGCGTCTGTTCGACGCCAGTTTCAAGCGGGCACTCAACACCAACGGCATGAATGCCACCGCCCAGCCGTTGAGCGATCTTAACGCCTTGCGCCAGTTCCTGACCGGTAACGGCTTGTTTGCCTTTTTCGATGCTCCGTGGATTCCGATCTACCTGGCGGTAATGTTCATTTTTCATCCCTGGTTCGGGTGGATGGGGGTCGTGAGCGCGGTGATGCTAGGGGCGTTGGCTTTCATCAACGAGAAGCTCACTCACACACCGTTGCAGGCTGCCAACCGCGAGCAGATCGCGGCTACCACTTTCACTAACAAGAGTCTGCGCAATGCCGAAGTGGTCGAGTCCATGGGCATGCTTGCAAGTCTGCGTCAGCACTGGAACGGGCAAACCCATAAGGTCCTGACCCTGCAAAGCCTGGCCAGTGACCGCGCCGCGAGCATGATGGCGATGTCCAGGACGTTCCGTCAGATTGTTCAGTCGCTGATGCTGGGCCTGGGCGCCTACTTGACGATCAATCATGAAATTTCGCCCGGACTGATGATTGCCGGCTCCATTTTACTGGGGCGCGCCCTGGCGCCTATCGACCAGTTGATCGGCGTCTGGAAAGGCTTTCTTGGCGCACGCTCGCAATATGCCCGATTACGCGAGTTGCTGGTCAAGATCGCCGCCGAGCCTGAGCGTATGTCGTTGCCGGCACCTGAAGGGGCGATTCGCGTCGAGGGGCTTTCAGTGGGTTCCCCGGACAATCGCAAGCCGATCATTCGCGGCGTGGACTTCCAGGTGGCCGCTGGTGAAGCGGTGGGGATCATCGGTCCCAGCGGCGCAGGAAAGTCGACCCTGGCCAGGGCGTTGCTGGGGATCTGGCCAAACCTGGCCGGAACCGTGCGCCTGGACGGTGCGGACATCAGCCAATGGCGCCGGGACGAACTGGGCCAGTACATCGGCTATTTGCCCCAGGACATAGAACTGTTCGAGGGCAGCATCAGCCAGAATATCTCACGCTTCGGTCCGGTGAATGCGCCGGCAGTGGTCGCCGCCGCGCGCATGGCCGGTGTACATGAACTGGTGCTGCAACTGCCCGATGGCTACGACACATTGATTGGCGCCAATGGCGGTGGGCTCTCTGGCGGCCAGCGGCAACGCATCGGGCTGGCCCGAGCCTTGTACGGCGAGCCGCGTCTGGTGGTACTTGATGAACCGAACTCCAATCTGGATGACGCTGGAGAAAAAATGCTCGCCCAAGCGCTGCAGAAACTGCGGCAGAGTCGGGCCACGGTGTTTGTCATTACCCATCGATCCGCGGTGCTGGCGCAGGTGGACAAGCTGTTGGTTCTCAATCATGGCGAGCTGAGTCTGTTCGGGCCGCGCGACAAAATCCTGGCACGGCTGCAGGGCGCGACGCCCACGGCCCACCAGGCTGCCGCGATTGAATCGTAGGGACGGATGAACAACGTTATGCAAGACAGTAAGCACTCATCCGTCGATATGTCCGGGCTGCCAATCGATGACAAACCCGTGCGGCGCATCGGCTACCTCATGCTGCTGGTCACCTTTGGCCTGTTTGGCGGCTGGGCTACCCTGGCTCCGCTCGACAGTGCTGCGCTCGCGCCGGGCGTGGTCACCGTCAAGAGCTATCGCAAGACCGTACAACATCTTGAGGGCGGCATTGTGCGCGAACTGCGCGTGCACGACGGCGACCTGGTGAAAGCCGGCGATGTATTGTTGGTACTCGATAGCACCCAGGCGCGTTCGGAAATGGAAGCCATGCGTAGCCAGTTGATCGCCGCGCTCGAACTCCAGGCCCGATTGGTGGCTGAACGTGATGCACTGCCCGAGCCACCGCTCGTGCCTACGCTGGATCCCAATGATTCCCGAGTGCGCGAGGCTCGCGACAGTGAAGGGCGGATCTTCCAGACCCGACGGACCTCGTTGCTGGGCGAAATCGGTTTGCTGGAGAAGTCCATCGGACAAATCGAAGAACAGATTCGTGGATTCAAGGCCGTCATCGCCAGCAAGCAGATGCTGGCCGCTTCCTATGAAGAAGAGATTGTCGACTTGCGTGCATTGCTTGCCGAAGGCTACGTGGACAAGCAGCGTCTGCGCGAGCAAGAGCGAAGTCTCTCTCGCCTGCAGGCCGAAATCGCCGAAAGCCGCTCCGAAAGCGCGCGAGCGCGGGTTCATATCGACGAGGCGCGGTTGAAGATACTGCAACTGAAAAAGACTTTTGCCACCGAGGTCGCAGGTCTGCTGGGCGATGCGCAGACCAAGGTCTATGAATTGCGCGAGCGGCTGGCCACCCTGCAGGACCGCGACCAACGCACCGATATCCTCGCGCCCGAGTCGGGAATGGTCATGGGTATGAACGTACACACGCTGGGCGCAGTGGTCAGTCCAGGCACTGCGCTGTTGGACATCGTCCCGGCCAACGAAGAACTGATTGTTGAAGCACAGCTGTCACCGATGGACATCGACCGTGTCGCACTGGGCAAATTGGCGGACATTCGCTTCAGTGCCTTCAAGAGCAGCACCACGCCAGTCATCGAAGGGCAACTGGTGCAGATATCAGCTGATCGCCTGATCAACAAGGACACCGGCGCCGCTTATTACCTGGCACGCGTGGCCCTGACCGACAAGGGACGTCAGGCCCTGGGTGATCTGATCCTGGTACCAGGAATGCCGGTCGAAGTGCTGATTAATACGGGCGCGCGGACGCTGTTGCAGTATTTGATGCAGCCGGCCAGCAATGCTTTTGCCCGTTCGTTGATCGAGGATTGACATGAAGCTTCTGATCGCGATGAGTCTGGCCCTCGTGCCGCTTGGCGCTCTCGCTGACGACAGCTCGACGCCCCCTTACACAGATCTGTTGCAGCTGCATCAGGAAGCTCAAGGGGCTGACCCGCGTATTTTACGGGCACAAGCCATGGTCCGTAGTGGTGAGGGCAGCGAGCGGGCGGCCTTTGGTCAACTGCTGCCACAGCTCAATGCCAGCGGCAGTGTTAACCGCAGTCGCCGCGATGACGATTTGAATCGTATTCAATACAACGGCAAACGCCTGGCGATGATGCTCAATCAGGTTATTTACGATCCGCAGGTCTGGCGCAGCTATCAAAAGTACATAGAGCTGGCCCGCCAGAGCGAATATGAGTCCGATGACACCCAGGTGCAGGCCAGCATTGATTTATCCGAGCGCTACTTCGCGGTTCTCGCGGCGGAGGACGAATTGGCCCTGGTACGCAGCGAGCTGGATGCGACCGAGCGCAACCTCAAACGGACCCACGCGCTGTATGCACGCCAAATGGCGATGGTGACTGATGTACTTGACCTTGAGGCGCGCGTGGATGCGCTCAGGGCGGACGAGATCGAAGCCAGCAATGAGGTCGAGGTGAGTCGCCAAGCCATGTCCGAACTGGTGGGGCGTGATATCCGTGAGCCGCTCAAGCGCATGGCAGGCAATCCGGCCTTCAGTTTGCCTGCGCAAGCGCAGGATTATTGGGTGCAGACGGCACTCGACAGTAACCCGGCACTGCTTGCCCGCGAGCACGGTATCCGCGCCGCCGAGGCCGCTATCGGTGAAGCCAGGGCGGGACATCTGCCACGGCTGGGGTTGAACTTGACCGCGCAACGCAGTGATATCGGCTATGAAGGCGCGTTGACACCCCGCTCGGACAATCTCGTCGCCTCCCTGGACTTGCAGGTGCCGCTCTACAGCGGCGGCTCCACCCGTGCCCGAGTATCAAGCTCCGAAAACGATAAGGAAGTCGCCCAGCAAGAGCTGGAAGCCTTACGGCGTCAGATCATCACGCAAACCCGAACGGCCTATCTCGGCGTGACAACCGGGCTCAGCCGAATCAAGGCAACACAACGTGCCTTGGAATCCGCCGAAAAATCACGGATAGGCACCGAGAAGGCTTTCGGATACGGCGTCAAGCATGCCGTCGATGTGCTGGACAGTATCAAGGAAGAGTTTCGCGCACGGCGCGACTTCAATCAGTCCCAATACAAGTTCGTGACCAGTTTGCTGGTGCTGCATCGCTGGAGCGGCAGATTGGGGGAGGGGGATATCCGCAGGGTCAACGAATGGCTCGTAGCACCGTCATCTCAATGAAGACAAAAATAGTGGCAAGATGATGTTAAATCCACTCTTTCTGATGCAAAATATCCCTCTGTAATGGCCGCGTCCAGGAAAGGCCACAGACTGCTCAAGGAAGCTTCACATGCCCCATCCCGTTGGTTACTCGTTTGTTTCGTCCGCAAAGCTGACCGGCAATGCGCAAGTCAATAGCTTGCTTTATGGCACTTATTGGATGGGCAACTCGTGGAGTACCGGCACGTTTACCACGCCCCTGACGTATAGCTTCGTCACTGCGGACTCGCGTTTCGCCATTAATTACAGCAGTGATAATGAATATGAGTCCATTTACCTCCTGACGTCAGCGCAGCAAAACGCCATCGTCAGCGCGCTCGGCACCTGGAGTTCGGTCGCCAATCTCAAATTCACACGGGTCAACGAGTCCTCCACCAATGTCGGTGATCTGCGCTTCGGCGGCTATCTGGATATGGACGAAGACACCGCTGCCTGGGGCTATTTTCCCGCCCACACCGCCAGTGCCGGTGATGTCTGGATCGGGCCAGTGACGAACGACCCGACTCCCGTCAAAGGCACGTACGACTATCTGACTTTTATGCATGAGATCGGCCATGCTCTGGGCCTCAAGCACCCGTTCTCACAAAGCCTGTCAAACCCCACGGTACTGGCGCCTCAGTTCGATGATGTCCGCTATACCATCATGAGTTACGACAGTGCTTATTCCTATGAGCCCACCACGCCCATGTTGCTGGACATTGCCGCCATCCAGAGCCTCTATGGGGCCAACACTCAGTGGCAAACCGGCAACAACACATACAGTTGGGCGGCAGACCAATCGGTTTTCGAAACGATTTGGGACGCCGGCGGCAATGACACTATCGATGCCACCAATCAGGTCGCAGCGGTGCGCATCAATTTGAACGAAGGCCAGTTCAGCAAAATCGGTCAAGCGTTCATCGACCTGGACACCCTGGCGGCGTTCAACGAAGGGCTGGCGATCGCCTACGGCGCAAAAATTGAAAACGCAATCGGCTCGGCCAATAACGACACGCTCATAGGTAACGCACTAAACAATCTGCTAAATGGCCGTGCCGGCAAGGACATGATGATCGGCGGGGCGGGTAACGATACTTACGTCGTCGACAACGGCGGTGACGTGGTTCAGGAAAGCAGTGCCCTCAATGGAGGAATCGATAGCGTTGTTTCGTCCATCAACTACATTCTTGGCAGCTACCTTGAGAACCTGACACTGAGCGGCACCGGCAACCTCAACGGTACCGGCAACACGCTGAACAACCGCATCACCGGCAACGCTGGCGCCAACAACCTTTCGGGAGGGGCGGGCAGCGACACCCTGGATGGTGGCAGTGGTATCGACACGCTGATCGGTGGCGTCGGCAATGACACCTACGTGGTCGATAACATCAGGGACCTGATCAGCGAAACCAGCACTCTGGCCAGCGAAGTGGATACGGTGCGCTCCTCGGTGAGCTGGACCCTGGGCAACAATCTGGAAAACCTCACGCTGACCGGGTCAGCCTCTCTCAATGGCACCGGCAATGCGCTGGGCAACGTACTGATCGGTAATGCCGGCAGCAACCTGCTGAACGGCGGCGGAGGTATCGACACGTTGATCGGTGGCGTCGGCAATGACACCTACGTGGTCGACAACCTCAGGGACATCGTCCGTGAAACCAGCACTCTGGCCAGTGAAATCGATACTGTGCGTTCCTCGGTGAGCTGGACCCTGGGCGCTAATCTGGAAAACCTCGCCCTGACCGGCGCTGCTCACCTCAGCGGCACCGGTAATGCCCTGCGTAATGTACTGACGGGTAATGCGGGCAATAACGTGCTCAATGGAGGCGCAGGCCACGACACACTGGACGGTGGTAGTGGTATCGACACGCTGATTGGTGGCACCGGCAACGACATCTACGTGGTCGACAACCTCAGGGACATCGTCCGTGAAACCAGCACTCTGTCCAGTGAAATCGATACCGTGCGCTCCTCGGTGAGTTGGTCCCTGGGGGCCAATCTGGAAAACCTCGCCCTGATTGGCACTGCCCACCTCAGTGGCTCCGGCAACGCCCTGAACAATGTGCTGATTGGTAACGTCGGCAACAATCTGTTGAACGGTGGCAGTGGTATCGACACGCTGATCGGCGGCACCGGCAACGACACCTACGTGGTCGACAACCTCAGGGACGTGGTCCGTGAGACCAGCACTCTGGCCAGTGAAATCGATACCGTGCGCTCCTCGGTGAGCTGGTCCCTGGGGGCCAACCTGGAAAACCTCGCCTTGACCGGCGCTGCTCACCTCAATGGCATCGGCAATGCCCTGCGTAACGTACTGACGGGTAATGCGGGCAATAACGTGCTCAACGGAGGCGCCGGCAACGACACCCTGAACGGTGGCGGTGGCATCGACACGCTGATCGGCGGCAGCGGCAACGACGTCTACGCGGTCGACAACCTCAGGGATATCGTCCGTGAAACCAGCACCCTGGCCAGTGAAATCGACACTGTGCTCTCCTCGGTGAGCTGGTCCCTGGGGGCCAACCTGGAAAACCTCACCCTGATCGGCACTGCTCACCTCAATGGCACTGGCAATACATTGGGTAACGTGCTGATTGGTAACGTCGGCAACAATGTGCTGAACGGCGGAGCAGGTAACGACACCCTGGACGGTCGCAGCGGTATCGACACACTGATCGGCGGCACGGGCAAGGACACTTACGTGGTCGATAACCTCAGGGACATCGTCCGCGAAACCAGCACCACGGTTAGCGAGATCGATACCGTGCGCTCCTCGGTGAGCTGGTCCCTGGGGGCCAACCTGGAAAACCTCACCTTGGTCGGCAGCACCCACCTCAATGGCACCGGCAACACATTGGCTAACGTGCTGATCGGCAACGTCGGCAACAATGTGCTGAACGGCGGAGCAGGTAACGATACCCTGGACGGTGGCAGCGGTATCGACACGCTGATCGGCGGCAGCGGCAATGACACTTACGTGGTCGACAACCTCAGGGACATCGTCCGCGAAACCAGCACCACGGTTAGCGAGATCGATACCGTGCGCTCCTCGGTGAGCTGGAGCCTGGGGGCCAACCTGGAAAACCTCACCCTGACCGGCACCGCCCACCTCAACGGCACCGGCAACGCCCTGGGCAACATGCTGAACGGCAACACCGGCAACAACGTGCTGAACGGTGGAGCAGGCAACGATAAACTCAACGGCGGCGCAGGCGATGACACGCTGATCGGCGGCGTTGGCAGTGACACTCTCACGGGCGGCACTGGAGCCGATCGATTTGTTTTCAGTGCGCTGAATGAACTGGGTACGGGAAGCGCTCGCGACGTCATTACCGACTTCAGCAGCATCCTGGGCGATAAGATTGACCTATCGAAACTGGCTGCCGATGTCCTGAACGCGCCAATCAACGGGTTCAGCTTCATCGACTCGAACGACTTCACGGACGCGGGACAATTGCGCTTCGTCGATCAGGTGCTTTACGGCAACATCAATGGCAATCTGGATGCGGATTTCGAAATCCAGCTACTGGGCGTCAATACCTTCAGTGCCAACGATCTGATTGCTTGATAAAGCGGTGTCCTGACGCTTTGAGACAGTGAGAGCTTGCCCAATGCCGACTTGGCTTATAGCGACGCCCTGACTACCAATGGGCAATCTACTGGCTGGGCGCCCGATACCTCAAGGTTCTCGATCAGGTGCCGGGCAGCCCTGCGACCGATCTCGTAGTACGGCAGTTGGACCGTGGTCAGTGGCGGGATGAACAGCTCGGCGATGCCGATCATGTTGTCATAGCCGAGCACCGCAACGTCGCCGGGAATCTTCAGGCCACGGCCCAGCAACAACTGATAGGCACAGAAGGCGATACGGTCGTTGCCGCAGATCAGAATGTCGAACTGCGGTCGCCCCTCGATGATGTGCCGGTCGAGAATGGCTGCGGTTTCACCGTAGGCATCGTGATCGGAAAGGTCGTATTGCAGGAGCGTTTCAGGCGCCAGCCCAAAGGCCTGGCAGGCACGTCGCAAACCTTCTTGTCGCAGGCTCCAGGCAAGGCTCTGTTTTGGCAGATTAATACACAGAGGGCGCCGATAGCCTTGGCTCAAGGCGTGATGCACCGCTCGATGCTGCCCCGTTTCATCATCCGGCACATAGCTGACCAGGCGAGTGTCATCGGCCAGGCAATTGGCGAGTACCAGCGGTTTGCTCTTTAAACGTTCGGGGATGCTCACCTGGCGCAACCCCATGGCACTGAAGATCAGCCCGTCGGGACGGTGTGACATCATCAGGTCGATGTTCTGCTCGGTGGGCGGGTTGCTCAACAGGTTGAGGATAAACACATTCCAGCCGGCTTGCTGTGCGGTCTGCTCGATGGACAGTAGCAGCTCGACGGCGAAGGGGGTGGTGGCGGTATCCAGTGCGAACACACCGATGGTTCGCGCCTGGAGATTGTCCCCGCGCATCCTGCGCGCCGAAAGGCTCGGTACGAATTGCAGTTCGTCAATGGCGCGACGCACCCGCTGGAGGGTTTCCGGGCTCAGTTTTTCCGGGGTGTTGAGCGCTCGGGAAACCGTCATCAGGGACACGCCGGCCAGCTGTGCAACGTCTTTCACTGAAGTCATGCGAGGTGCGGCCAGTCAGGTTGACGCCGAATCATGACACAGGCCCCGGGCTTCTCGCGACTCGAATGACGATGCTCATAGCCACCCCGAGGCCAAAAGCCACGCATGGGTGATGGAGACATCCCCGCCAGTCCCGCTTGCGAGTAACTTCACCCCCAGGCTGTCGGGCTGGGGGTAGATGCGGCTGCTGAGACTGAAGCGGCCGCTTTGCTCAAACACCTCGATGGACGAGCGGTCCAGAAACACACGCAGTTGCAGAGGCTCTTGTTCCCGGTCGATCGCCACGCTGCGTTGACCGCTCACTTGTGCCCCCGAACGACTGCGGTCGAGCACCAGGCGCTGCAGTGACGCATCGTAGTAAAGCAGGGTGTATTCATCGCCATCGGCACTGCATCGCAAGGCGATGCCCAGGGTGCCTTCGGTGCAGTCGAGTAAATTCAACTGCACATGGATCTCGAGCCTGTCGCCATTCACTTGCGGCACCCACCGACTGCCCGATTCACCCCACGCAGGCGTGCTTGGCAACGGCGCCTTGCGCAACGCCGTCAATTCCCGGGCCGGGAACACCCTGAGGCGATCAGCATGCAATTGCAGCTCGCGGGGCAGTCCGAGCATGCCGCACCAGTGATGGGCCTGGCTCGGCATCGGGCTTTCCCACATGTCGAGCCAGGCCCACACCAGGCGCCGACCATCGGCGGCTACCAGCGTTTGCGCGGCATAGAAGTCATGGCCGTTATCCAGCTCGATAAACGGCCCGCCGCTGAAATGCCATTGGCTGTCGAGTTGCCCCACGCGATAACCGGTCTGGTACTTATTGAGCCGCTCGTAACCCTCGGGGCGCATGCCCTGGGGGGAGTACAGCAGCACGTCGCGCCCATTGAGGCGAAACAGATCCGGGCACTCCCACATATAGCCATCGCCCTCGTTGCCACGGGACACATAGTCAAGGAACTCCCAGGCGCGCAGATCGGTGGAACGGTACAACGGGAGCAAAGGCGTGTCGCCCAGGCGTGCGCCAGCAATCAGGTACCAATAGTCGTTGTCCTTCCAGACCTTGGGATCACGAAAATGCATGATCGCATCTTGCGGTGCTGTCTCGATGACGACACCCTGCTTGACGAACCGGATGCCGTCGACGCTGGTGGCAAGACACTGGACCTGGCGGATCTGGCGTTCGTCACCCACTTCCCCCAGCCAGGTGTGCCCGGTATAGATCAACGCCAGCGTGTCGCCACACACCACCGCACTGCCGGAAAAACACCCGTCGCGGTCAAAGTCATCGCCCGGCGCCAGTGCGATGGGCAGGTGCTGCCAATGGACCAGGTCAGCACTCTTGGCATGTCCCCAATACATTGGGCCCCATTTTGCGTCGAAGGGGTGATGTTGATAGAACACGTGATACTCGCCACGGAAGTACACCACTCCGTTAGGGTCGTTCATCCAGCCCGCGGGCGGGGCAAGATGATAGTCGGGACGATAGTCATCGATGACGCGGGACAAGCCAGCGTTCAGCGCCTGTTGCGCAAGCTCAAGGGTCGCGGATATTGGAGCGTTCATGGGATTCACACACACGGTCATAGGGCGCCTGCTCGTACCGAGCGCTGGGCAATATCATCCAACGGGGTTTCGAGGGTTTGTGGATGGCGCCTCAAGGCCGTACCGTCGGCATCGAACAGGTGCAGATTGTCGATCTCCACCTGCAGTTCGACCCGATCGCCCACTCGCCACCCGGCGTGGACCTCACAGCGACAGATCATGGGCTCATCCTGGCCGGTATCGAGGTGTACATAGGTTTCGCTGCCCAGGTATTCGACCCCGATCACGGCGATGCCGGCAGTGCCCTGTGCCGCCTTGAGCGTCACATGTTCCGGGCGAATCCCCAAGCTCAGTTGGCTGTTCGCCGCCAGGCTCGAGCTGTCAAAGGGCAGGGCGGTCCTGCCCAATACGAGGCTTTCAACCAGGCTGCTTGCGCCTGGCGTATGCAGGCTCGCAGCAAGAAAGTTCATTCTGGGCGAACCCAGGAAGCCGGCGACAAAGCGAGTGGCCGGGCGCTCGTAGAGCTCCCGCGGCGAGCCAACCTGTTCGATGTGGCCGCCATTGAGCACGACAATCTTGTCGGCCAGGGTCATCGCCTCAACCTGATCGTGGGTCACGTAGATCATGGTGGTGCCCAGTCGAGCATGCAGTCGGGCGATTTCGTTACGCATCTGCACCCGTAAGGAAGCGTCCAGATTGGACAGCGGCTCATCGAACAACAAAATGTCCGGCTCCCGCGCCATGGCCCTGCCCATGGCCACCCGCTGACGCTGTCCGCCCGACAGTTCCTTGGGCTTGCGTTGCAGCAGTTTATCCAATTGCAGGATTTGCGCGGTTTTCAACACGCGCTCACGAAGGCTGGTCTTTTCGGTCTTGGCCAGTTTCAGACCAAAACTGATGTTGTCGTAGACGCTCATGTGCGGGTAGAGCGCGTAAGACTGAAACACCATACCGACGCCACGCTCGCGCGGCTCCAGGTCATTGACCCGGCGACCGTCGATCAGTAGGTCGCCGGCGCAGATGGAATCGAGCCCGGCGATCAGTCGCAGCAGGGTCGATTTTCCGCAGCCCGAGGGGCCGACGAACACCACGAATTCACCGGCGGCGATTTCCAGGCTGACGTCGCGAAGAATGCGCATGCCGCCCAATTGTTTGTTCACGTTGTCTAGCTTCAACTTGATCACGATGCTGTTCCTTGTCTTTGTTGGGCATCAACCCTTTAACGCACCGGTAGTGAGACCGGAAACGATTCGGCGCTGGAAGATCAGCACCAGAATCACCAGTGGGACGGTGACCAGCACCGAAGCGGCCATCAACAGCCCCCAAGGCAACTCATGAGAGCTGCCGCCGGAAATCAGGGCGATGGCCACCGGCACCGTGCGCTGCGTGTCGGTGAGGGTGAAGGTCAGGGCAAACAGGAACTCGTTCCACGCAGCAATGAAAGCCAGCAGGCCAGTGGTGACCAGCGCCGGCCAGAGCAGTGGCAACAACACGCGGGTCAGGGTGACCCAGGGCGAAGCACCGTCCATGATCGCCGCCTCTTCCAGCTCATGGGGCAGTTGGCCCATGAATGTGGTCAGTACCCAGACGGTGAAGGGCAGGGTGAAAATCGTGTAGCTCAGGATCAACGCCCAGGACGTGTTGTACAGCCCCAGTGCACGGATCACCTCGAACAGCCCCGACAACACCGCGACCTGGGGAAACATCGACACGCCAAGGACCATCATCAGCACCGTGCCCCGCCCACGAAACTTCACCCGGCCCAAGGCATAGGCGGCGGTCAGGCTGAGGAACAGCGCCAGTGCGACCACACTCAGGGCAACCACCAGCGAGTTGCCGATCGCCCGCAAGAACGAGGCCTGCTGGAGCACGGCGGCATAGTTGGAGAAGTCGGGGTTGTCGACCCAGTAGCTCACCTGGAACAAGGCGCTGGACGGCTTCAGCGAAGTCACAATGGCGTAGTAGAAAGGGAAGACCGCATACAGCAGCAAAATCCCGATCAGGCACCAGAACCCGACGCGCAACAGCGCTTTTTTCAGTAGGCGCGGGCTCATGAGCGAACCTCCATTTGACGGCGTCCGAGGTACAGATAAATCATGGCGATGACTGCGACGACCAGAAACAGCAAGGTCGAGGCAGCGCTGCCGTAGCCGACGTCCTGGAACTCCATCAGATGCTGGCGGGCGTAGACCGACATGCTCATGGTGCTCGACGAGTTGGAGGTCAGCACATAGATGACGTCAAACACCCGCAACGAATCGAGGATGCGGAAAATCGCCGCCACCAGCAGCGCAGGCATCAGCAGCGGCAGGGTGACTCGCCAGAACACCTTCAGCGGGTGAATGCCATCGACGCGGGCGGCTTCGTAGCAATCGCCCGGCAACATCTGCAAGGCCGCCAACATCAGGAGCGTGACGAACGGGACGGTCTTCCAGACGTCGACGATGATCACTGCCCACATCGACAGGTCGGCGTCTGCCGTCCAGGCCAGGGGCGCGTCAATCAGGCCGGCGCCCAGCATCAGATGATTGATGATGCCGAACTGGTCGTTGAGCATCCAAGACCAGATTTTCGCCGAGACAATGGTGGGTATCGCCCAGGGAATCAGAATCAATGCCCGCACCAAGGCGCGCCCGGTGAACTTGACGTTCAGCAGCAGCGCCACCAACAGCCCCAGCACCATTTCCAACCCCACTGAAACCACAGTGAAATGCAGGGTGTTGCGCACCGCGTTCCACCATTGTGGATCGACTAGAACGCCCGACCAGCCGGTGCTGCTGTGCAACAGATAATTACTCAGGCCGATAAAGCTTGCGTCACCAGTGTCGGCCAGGCTGGCGTCGGTCAGACTGAACCAGAATGTGCGCAGCAGCGGCCAGGCCGCCACCAGGGCCAGACACGACAACATCGGTGTCAGGAACAGCCAGGCGGCGCGAACACGGCGGCGTTGTACCGGGGTTTCCCGGGCGGGCAGCAGCTCGTCACCGGTGGCCAGGGTAGTGGAGACAGACATGGTGATTTCCTTCCTTGTGGCTTACCAGTTCCGGCGTTTGATGCGCGTCAGTTCGCTTTCCAGCTCGGCCAGTGCTTGATCGACAGGCACCTCGCCGGCCAGCACGCCATGCACTTGATCGAAGAACGCATTGGAGACCCGTGGATAGCGATCGGCGGTAATCGAGGCAGGGCGCATGACCCCATCCTTGAGAATGCTGCGCAGTTGACTGTAATAAGGCATCGCCGCGAGCAACTCGGGGTCTTGATACAGCGACTCGATCACCGGGTTATAGGCGCCGACCAGGGCACGATGTTTCTGCTGCTGAGCACTGCTCAGGTAGCTCACCAGTTCTGCGGCCAGCTTGGGGTTGGCGCTGTAACGCGACACCGCCAGGCCCCAGCCACCGAGGGTGGAGGCGTGGGTGCCAGTCTCGCCACCGCGGGGCAGGGGAGCCACGCCAACCTTGTCTTTTACGACGCTATCCGGGCTTTGCACCAGGGCCCAGACATACGGCCAGTTACGCATGAACAGCGCATTGCCCGACTGGAACACGCCACGTCCTTCTTCCTCGGTGTAGTTGAGTACGCCGCGTGGGGAAATGTCTCCTACCCAGCTCTTGGCCAGCGTCAGCGCGGTTCTTGCCGCCGGGCTGTTGACCACGATGTCGCCTTGCGGATTGACCAACCCACCTTGTGGCTGGCTGCTGATCCACTCCAGTGCATTACACGTCAGGCCTTCGTAGGCGCGGCCCTGGAAGACGTACCCCCAGGCATTGGCGTTCCCGGCATTGCGCTCAGCCTGTTGGACTTCCCGGGCAGTTGCAGTCATTTGCTCCCAGGTCTGCGGCACCTGCTTGTGGTACTTCTCGAGCAAGTCCTTGCGGTAATACAGCAGGCCCGAATCGGTGAACCAAGGCATCGTCACCAGCCGGCCGTTCACCGTGGCGTTGTCCACCTGGGCCTGGAAGTAGCCCTCGGTCGCGTTGGCAGGGAGCACCGCGCGCAGGTCCATCAGATGTTTGGCCAGCATCCCCGGCCACACCATATCGATTTGAATGATGTCGATGTCGCTGGACCGGGCACTCAGGATTTGTTGGTAGAACGACAACCTTTCGGTGGCCGAGTTAGGCGTCGAAACCACTTCGACGCTGTTGCCGGTCTGCTTCGACCACGCGTCGACAGCCTCCTTGCACAGCTGCAGTTCAGCACCCACCGCACCGCAGGAGATTGTCAGGTTGGCGGCGGTCGAGAGGGATGGAAGCCCGACACAAAGGCCGAGCAGCGCAGCAGGAAGGAGCGATTTGAGCTGTTTCATAAAGCCCTCTTTATTTTTGTTTTTAGAAAAGTTAACGTTAACATCGCCAAATGTAGCAGCGTATTTGCGATGAGGCATCCTTTTTTTCATGGTTTTTGACAATTCAAAGGCCGAGAAAAAAAGACCATTGCGGGAACACAAAAATAAAAACAAAACAGGGAAATCCACATGCAGAAAGCATCAAGCTGGCTTCTCGCAGGCGTGCTCGGCACCTCGGCAGCCACCGCTCACGCAGCGACGCTGGAAGAACGCATGGCCGCGTTCGAGGCTCGTGCCAGTGCCGCGGAAAAACGTGCAGCGGCCGCCGAACAGCAAACCCAGGCCCTGGCCAGGGAACTGCAACAACTCAAACGCGCCGCTCCCGCCCTCCAATCCATGGCATCCCCTGCAAGTGTCGCCACGTCGACGCTGGACACGCGGCTGGCAAAACTCGAAGCCCATCAACAGAGTCTGGAAAAAAAGGACAGTGGTGCACACCTCACCGACGGGTTCAGTTTCAAGGGCTACGCCCGCTCCGGGTTGTTGGTCAATGACGGGCTGGGTGGCGGTCGTGGCGGTCCTTATACCACCCCGGCAGGTTCCGTCGGCGGCGCCGTCGGGCGACTCGGTAACGAGGACGACACCTACATGCGTATCGACCTGTCGAAAGAGCAGTACGCGCGCAACGGCACCCGCTCGAAATTCACGGTGTCCATCGCCGATGGCGTAGAAAGCTCCAATGACTGGACCGCCGACGAAAGTAACCTGAACGTGCGCCAGGTGTTTACCGAACTGGACCATATCGCGGCGTTCAAGGGGAACTCGGTGTTCGAGAATTCCACCCTTTGGGCAGGCAAGCGGTTTGACCGCGACAATTTCGATATCCACTGGCTGGACTCGGACGTCGTCTACCTGGCTGGCACCGGCGGCGGCATCTACGACGTGCAGATGAATAAGAACTGGCGCTCGAATTACTCGCTGGTCGGGAGAAATTACGGGGAGTTCAGTGACGGCGGCGTCAACGCTGATGTGGAAAGCTACGTCCTGACCTCCAACCAGTTTTTCGATAATGGGCAGTGGCAATGGATGTTCAACGCCATTGGCGCCAAGGAAAACGACATCGGTACTCGTAGCAATGAAGCGGGCCTGACGCCTGCGGACTCCGGCTTGCACAGTATGGTGGCCAATCACCAGAAGACCTTTTTCGGCAGGGAAGGCTTCTTCAAAACGGCGTTGCTCTATGGGCAAGGCCTGGGGGCAGAGGTCAAGAACATTGGCTCGGACGGCGAACTGATCGACGACGCCCGCGCTTTGCGTCTGGCGCTCTACGGTGAGACACCCATCGCTCCCGGCTGGCGCATCGGTCCGAGTTTACTGGCCGAGCAGAGCAAGGACCGCTACGTCAAAGGGGATGACTACCGCTGGATGACACTCAACGTGCGCCTGGCCAATGAAATCAACAGCAATTTCGAAATGGCCTACGAGATGAGCTGGCAAACCATGGACCTCGATCCCAAGGGCTACCTGCAACGCAACGCAGTCGACGGTAACTTCTGGAAGTTCACGATCGCCCCGACCTTCAAGCCTGATTTTGGGGACCTTCTCACACGCCCCGAACTGCGTGTGTTTGCCAGTGTCATGGACTGGTCCTCGGATCTGGACAGGTACAGCGCCGCCGATTCGTTCGGCAAGTCTGACTTCAATTCAGGTGGCGTGTGGCAATACGGGATACAGATGGAAACCTGGTTCTAAAGGGCTGGGGGGCATCTTCAAAGAGAATCACACCGTCAGGTTTACCTCCGCGGCCTCGTCAAATTTCGACCGGGCCGCTTCAACCTCAGACAGTTTGTCGAGCGTCCATTTATGCAGTTCGCGAAATGGCTGTTGCAGCGTTTGACCCAGTGGGGTGATCTCATACTGGACCGCCACGGGCGAGAACGAAATCACCTTGCGTGAGACAAGGCCATTTCTTTCCAGCCGCCGCAGGCACTGTGTCAGTGCTTTCTGAGTGACGCCCTCCAGGCGGCGCTTGATGGCATTAAAGCGGTGCGGGCCATCATCCAGCACCGCCAGCACCATCATTGACCACTTATCGGCGATCTGGTCGAACAGCGCCCGGCTTGGGCACTCCGACGAGAAACATTGCGGCTTTAATTCCAGCATCGAAGTTTCCTCATATATACCTAGGCGACTCTAGGTGCCTAATTGACATTTGGTTTACAAAATATACTTATATGGCTTCCAAAAGCAAACGGAGTCCATCCAATGTCAAACCCTGATACCAGCATACTATTTCGTCCTTTTTCGATCCGCTCGCTTGAACTGAAAAACCGGATTGTCATGGCGCCGATGACGAGGCAATTTTCGCCGCAGGGCATTCCCGGTGAAGGGAGCGCTGCCTACTACCGGCGGCGGGCTGAGGGTCGGGTCGGATTGATTTTGTCAGAAGGCACCGTCATCGACCGTCCCGCTTCACGTAACGGTTCCGGCATTCCTTTTTTCCACGGTGAAGCAGCGCTAGCTGGATGGAAGAACGTCATCGATTCTGTTCACACTGCTGGGGGCCGTATGGGGCCGCAACTCTGGCACACCGGTGCAGTACGTGACGTCAGCGGCTGGGAGCCTGATGCACCGGTTGAAAGCCCATCTGGCCTCGATTCGCCAAACGACCCGCGCGGTATGGCAATGAGCGAAGAGGACATTGCAGACACAGTTGCTGCTTTTGCCAGGGCAGCGGCGGATGCCAAACGGCTGGGTTTCGACACAGTCGAGATCCATGGGGCTCATGGATATTTGGTGGATCAGTTCTTCTGGGCGGGTACCAATCAGCGCACCGATCGTTATGGCGGACCGACGATCAAAGAGCGCTCGCGCTTTGCCGCTGAGATTGTGTCTGCCGTTCGTCATGCGGTGGGGCCCGAGTTCCCTATCATTATGCGCGTTAGCCAGTGGAAGCAGCAGGACTTTGGGGTGCGCCTCGCCGAGACCCCTGCATTGATGGAAGAGTGGTTGCTACCGTTGGTTGAGGCGGGTGTTGATGTGCTGCATTGCTCGCAGCGACGCTTCTGGGACGCTGAGTTTCCCGAAGTCGATGGTGAGAACGGGCTGAACTGCGCGGGCTGGGCAAAGAAAGTCACTGGCGCCACGACTATTAGCGTCGGTTCGGTCGGGCTGGACAATGATGTTACTCACGCCTTCGCTGGCAAGGGATCAACCCCCGCGAGCCTGGAGCGGCTCGTCGAGCGCATGGAGCGCGAAGAGTTTGATCTGATCGCTGTAGGGCGTGTTCTGCTGAGTGACAAGGAGTGGGTCGCCAAAGTGGAAAAAGGCGATTACGCAGATCTGAAGGGCTTCAATCCGGCATCTTTAGCCGAATTGGTTTGAGCCTTGGAGAGTGTCATGCCACACAGGTAATCCCGTAACCGGTGGACCTTGAGAGGTAAATTTGGCCAGCCGGCTCAGGTTCTGCATGCCTTGCCGGCCGGGCAGCGGTATTCCTCAATCTCTTCATTCCAGTGGAAATCGTTGCTCGAAAAACTGTCGTTCTTGCGCTCGGTTTGTCCCACGCCGGCGCGTGAGGTTCGATGTCTTTTTCCTCCACCAGATGCCAAGGATTGGTGCTAAGTAGCGATCGCCTGCTCGTCGTCGGCCCGGAGCTTGTCCAATACTGAGCGCTCCGGACGCGGTGCACCGAGATGCAGGTAACGTAGTTCATCCATAAAGGCACTCCAAAGCGAAGGGCCGCCCTTTTCCAGCACCTCCGCGCGCAAAGACGCTTCCTTGCTCGGATGCGTATGCCGAACACCCCATGCAGCCAAATGCGCGAGCAGAGGTACAAGCTGTATCGCCGCTTCCGTGAGGCTGTAAATTACTTTCTGCTGGTGATTCGGATCCGGGCATCGTGTCAGCAGGCCAGAAGCGGTCAAGTGTTTCAGCCTACTCGCGAGGATGTTCGTGGCGATGCCTTCCTGGTTTTTCTCCAGCAGGACGCCATAAGTGCGTCTGTTCTCGAACATAACATCGCGGATAACGATCAGGCTCCAGCGGTCGCCGATCTGCTCAAGCGTCAGGTTGATCGGGCAGCCCGATCGTCTTGTTTGTTGCACAGTTACTCTCCTTGAATTTCCACTTGCATTGTGCAAGTCGCTCAAATATTATTCAACCACTTGCACATTGCAAGCGCTATGGTGGCTCAGTCGGATCGGCGAAAAAATCGAACATCCGGGCTTTCATCACGGGTAATACCGGCAATTCGATGCTGCGTATGGCCGGAAAGGCGGTAACAGCGACATGGCACGATGAGCTGGGCGTTTTGCTAAAGATCATTACAGCTGTACGTACCTACATACCCACCACACACAATGGTTAAGAACACTATGAAATTCTCCACCATCACTTCGCGTACCCTGCTCGCGGTATCGTTAGCCTTCGCGGGTGCCTTCGCTGCCGTAGCTCCGGCCCAAGCTGCAGCGCCGATGCAGCACAAGCAGGTGCCGGGCTTCTATCGCACGATGATTGGCGACTATGAAGTCACTGCGCTCTATGACGGTGGCGGTAGCATCGACTCCAGTCTCCTACACGGTGATCCCGCGCTCATTCAGTCCCTCTTGGCGCGCTCCTTCCAAAACGATCCCAAGCAGGTTTCGGCAACCGTCCAAGGCTTCCTTGTCAACACTGGCTCCAAACTCGTTCTCATCGATACCGGTTCAGGCGGTCACTGGGGCCCTCCCACGCTGGGCAAGCTCGTGCAGAACTTGAAGGCCTCCGGCTACAAGCCGGAGCAGATTGACCTGGTTCTACTGACTCACCTTCACGCTGACCATGCCGGCGGTATCTACCAAAACGGGAAACGCGTCTTTCCGAACGCGACCGTGATGATGACGAAGGCCGACGCCGACTTCTGGTTGTCGAAGGAAATCATGGCCAAGGCCCCGGAAGAAGCAAAGATCTTCTTCAAAGTCGCACAGGAAGGCGCCGCACCTTACATCGCCGCAGGCAAATGGAAGCCGTACGAAGGCCTGGCCGAAATCGTCCCCGGTATCGCACCGTATGCCATTCCCGGCCACACGCCCGGTCACACTGGCTACATGATTTCCTCAAAGGGTCAGTCGCTGCTCATCTGGGGCGACGTAGCTCATGTTGGCGCCGTCCAGATGCCGCATCCGGAAATCAGCATCGTCTTCGACTCAGACAGTGCGACGGCCATCAAAACGCGTGAAGCCCTTTTGGTAAAGCTCGCTACGGACAAAACGATGATTGCCGCAGCCCACATGCCGTTCCCTGGCCTGGGCCGTCTTCGCAAAGCCGACAACGGCGAGGGCTATGACTGGGTGCCGGCGACTTTCCTCAACCTGGAGTGAGCTGATCATGACTTACGATTCATCTTCCGTCCGGGAGCTTCGGGATGCGATGTTCGCCTTCGACTTTGCGCATCCTGTACGCACCATTGAGACGCTCCGCGTCGGCATGGAGGCCATTTCACAAGCGAACCCGCCGGCGGCCGACCTAACCGTCGAGGCGATCAAGCTCGATGGTGTGGCCGCGGTGGCGATTACAGCTCCTGGCGCATCTAAGGACCGAGTCATCTACCATTTCCATGGTGGTGGCTGGGTGGCTGGCTCTCCTGCGTCGCATTTGGGCATGCTTGGGGAGCTGTCTCGAGCGGCAAAGTCCCAGGTCATCGTTCTGGACCACTCCAAGGCTCCCGAGCACCCATTTCCAGCATCCTACGACGAGTCCATCCGCGGCTACGAAGCCGTGCGTGCGCTTGGCAAGCCGTTTGCCGTGACAGGTGATTCCAGTGGCGGTGGCATGGCTCTCAACGTTCTGGCCTATGCAGCCTCGAAGGGCCATAAGGACGCACGAGCAGCGCTACTCATTAGCCCATGGGCAGACTTAACGCTAACGCTGCCCTCGTTAACGCAACTGGCTCACCGCGACCCAATGGTCAACGCGAGCGCGATGCGGGAGATGGTAGAGGCTTACGCCGGCAACCACGATTTGAAGGATCCGCGCATCTCACCCATGTTCGCCGACATGCACGGTTTTCCTCCGCTGCTCATACATGTCGGAAGCGACGAAGTACTTCTCGACGACGCGCTTGAAATTGACCGAAAGGTGCGCGCGGCCGACGGCGAGTCGCACCTTGAGGTCTGGCCGGAGATGCTCCACGTCTGGCACATTCAGACAGCTTCTTTGCCTCAGGCCCACGACGCTCTCCAGAGAGCCGGCGAGTTTCTCATCGGGCACCTCGCTGACTAGCACGCGCACGCACACTGCAAAACCGCAGACACTAGATAGGAGATGGTAATGACTACTGACGCCACCCCACCGGGGACAGCGTGGATGCAAATCGTCAAGAAGAAAGGAACGAGCGACTTCGCGACGTCGTTCACTGCTGACGCCAGCCTTCAGACCTCAGCCCTCAGCAAGACCGTGATCGGCCCGACATCCATCGGGGCATTCTTTGCCGCGACAAGTACGATGTACGAAGATTTCGTGTTCACTGCGGAGACGGTTGACGGTGCGAAGACTTACCTGGAGTGGGATGCCATCCACGGGGGTAAGCCGATCGCCGGCACCACCATCATCACTCGGAATGAGTCTGGCCTCGTCCGCAATATCAAGCTCTTTCAAAGCCCGTTCCCCGTCGTTCGTGAGTTCTCGGCGGGCCTGAAAGAGCGACTCGAAGAAACACTCGGTCAAGACTTCTTTAGCTAAGCCGGGCCAATTCGTCGCGGCGTTAGCTGAGCAACACCACTGAGGAACCACTCATGCCAATTTTCCACGCCCACATTCCAGCTCAAAAATTCTCTAGCGAAGAGAAACGCGCGCACCGAGCCGGAAGCACTGCAGGTGGCAGTCCTTGCGCGCGTCCCCAAAGAGGTAAGCTATGACCGATTGGCATTCCTGCGAACCGGCACAGGGACATTCCCTGCGGCACGATCCGCTCAACGCCATCGTTGCTCCGCGCCCGATCGAATGGATCAGTACTGTCTCCAACGACGGCGTACGTAACCTTGCTCCCTACAGCTTTGTTAACCTATTCAGCTACAAGCCGCCGATCATCGGCTTTTGCTCGCTTGGCGCGAAGGACTCGCTCGCCAATGCGCGTGCGACCGGTGAGTTCGTATGGAATCTGGCGACGCGAGAACTCGCCGAGGCGATGAACGCCTGCTTGGAAGCGGCGGTGCCCGGTCATCCACCGTTTAAGTGTGCGACGGTTTGAATCAAAGACTCTCAGGATCGCCAAAAAACATTTTGACTAGGCCCTAGGAAGGCGTTTTCAGGTCGATAATGCTGTTATTTGCTCCCACTTTTGCCCCCAATCGCATTGAGTGTGCGAGTGATCTTGAACGGCGACCTGCGACTGGCTCCAGTATGGTAGTAGCGGGTATTCGGTGCGCCTTCGCGTTCTTTTGGCAGGCACGCTAAAGCGGCGCTCCCTAGCAACGCAATAAGCGTGAGCGGGAATCTTTTTTTTGATCAGAAGCATCCCGGTATTTATGCTCGCGTCTCAGTCAATCTTGATTGTTTCGTGGAATATTTCTGCATAAAGCCGGGCGACGGCGGGTGTGAGGTTGTGTACTGAAGGAATCAGAAAACTTGAGTGGGGTGCGAGTCGTTTTGCGTAGATAACTTCGTACACCCTGCGCACGACTCCTGGCTCTGTTTCCTCTTGGTCTAAGCCAGGCATTATTCCTACGGCTTTGTAACCCGCATGCTCCAATGCTTGTTGCATATACGGAGCGCTGGTTGTCGCCATACCATAGATCAAGCCCGCGCCCATGGACCTTCCCATTTTTTCCCCGAGGTCTTGGGCAGCTACGGCCAGTTTGGTTTGTCTATGATGTTTGGCTACCGCGCCCACTCGCCCGAAGATGACATCAGCGCCGTCAATTTTTTCCCACGTTGCTATCGCGACGATTTCATGATTCTGGCGCACCACGATAGCGAACATTCCCCGCTCCAGATCGTTTTCGAGCACCACGTTGTCTTCATAAAATCGCTGGTTCAGAAAAGGGCTCCCTAACCCCACCTTAATGGAGGGGAACCACGTCTGGAAAAAAATTATCGCTACATCGATCTCCTCGCGTTTCAGGTAATCCCATGTGTAGCCAGAGGGTAAAACAGTGAAACTGCGAATTTGATCGATCGTTGGCCATTTCATGCGGTTCTGCTCGTCTTGATTGTCTAATTGCCTTGCAGGAATCGGTCGGAGGAAGAGGCTTATTCAGTCGCTTCTCTATCGAGTTGTTTGCGATCTATCAGCAATTCCCGGGCGTCTATTGGGGAAGGCGGCGGGTTAGCCGGTGGTGTTTTCAGTCCTGAGGACAGCGCCCTTGCAGAATCTTGGGTCATGCCCGGCCGCAAATTGTCTGTGACGGTCGACCACTTCACCGATGACAAACTGCATCAGCCTCCGGACGAAGGCCGTATCGAGGTTGGCCTCCTGGGCGAGGGCTGTCAGACGTTCGTATTGATGCTGCTCTCTCTTCTTGTCCACCGCAGGCAATTGATGTCGGGCTTTGAGCAAGCCGACCTCATCAGTACAGCGGAACCGTTCAGCAAGCATGTGGATGAGTGCGGCGTCGATATTGTCGATGGTTTGTCTGATTGCCCAGAGTTGACGCGTGATGTCGGAGTTTTCCATGGATAACCTCGTGGCGGTTGTTCTAAGGGTCTTGTCTGTACCCATCCTTGGTCCCTTCATGGTTGGACGGAGAACCTGAGCAGGCGCTTTACGCGGGATCGGGCATGCTCAACGATTTCTTCAGCCACTGCGTGACTACCTTGAAAGCCGAATCTGAATTGCGTTCATAGATCAATCCATGGCCGTTGCCGTGAATACCCAGTGCCGGTAGATCCAGGTGGTGAATGTTGGCACCGGCATTTCGCAGGAAAGGGACGATGCTGGATGCATAAGAAGCAAACACTGATGTCTCGCCTGTCACCAGCGCTACCGGAACGCCCTGCAAACCGGGAATTTTCAGGGTCGATGGTTCTGCTGTGCGGACTTGCTCCGCCGTCTTGCGAGGCGGATCAAAGGTCAAAGGAGCGGCGGTCAGTCCCCATTCGAGGCTGCCTATACCCGGTGTGTGGCCAAATACCGGACCCATAGGCTCCACCGCCACAATCCCTGCGATCAGGTCGGGTCGACGATCGGCGACCAACCAGCCACTGGGCCCGGAAGCGGAATGCGTAACGATGATGGCCTTACCGATTCTGTCGAGCAGTTCGGCCAGTCGATCCGCGTCTAGGGTCTGCGATGCCGCAAGGTCGGCCGGCATGGGGCCGTAAGCTGCAATGAAGGCGTCAAAAGCCGCTTCATCGTCCAGCTCAAACGGCCACTGTGTTTCTCCTCCTCCTTCTGGAAAGTAGACTTCGCGGGCGCGCTCATAGGAAAACGCGGGCCCCATCGGCCCCATGATGTCGGGATGATAGGGCGATCGTCCGTGACCCGGTCGGTCGACGCGAAAGACTACAAAGCCCGCTTCGAGGAACCGCTGCGCCCATCCCGGACGACCATCGGGGGTATCCAGCCATTCAGTGCCTTGCAGCGTGCCACCGTGCACCAGCACCACGGGATAGGGTTGAGTGATGTGCTCGGGGGATTCCCAGGCTACGTACATCGGCCCTTTCTGAAAGTTTTTACCGTTCTGGGTAACGCGGGCTCCGGTCACCCAGAAGTTGCCACGCCGCGTACGTTTTATCGGTGCGCTTCGCCAGGGTTGCTGGGCATGATCGGTTGATTGGGTAACTGTCTGCATAGCGAAAACCGACCAGTCCTTGTCGTCGTACCCCCGGGCCACCGCTGACGTCATTTTCGATTGCACAGCATCCGCTGCCGGCAGTTCCAGGTCCTTGAGACGGCCCGCATCAATAGCCAGATTTATATCCTTGAGGCCAAGAGACAATTTGAAACCCGGTTCAAAGCTGCTGTTAACGATGTTCTGCCCATACCGGTGATAACTAGGGCAGGCGAACAGGGTCTGGGTCATGAGGTTGACGAAAATAGAAGGGCTCAGTCCGTGACGTTGAACGAGTCCGGTTGCTTCGCCCAGCGACTGGATGGCTTGGGTGATCATCATGTTGCCGGCGATTTTCGCGATACACGCGTGTTCAGGCTGATCGCCCAGATACCAGGTGTTTTTCCCGAGCAGGTCAAACAGCGGTTGAACCGTCGAGACCGCTTGCTGCGATCCGGCCGCCAGGATATTCAACTCGCCGTTCGCGGCCACGGCGGGCACGCCGAAAACCGGCGCCGCGACCAAGGCCATGCCGATCGCATCATGCATGCCCTGCAACTCGACCATGAGCGAAGGCGACAAAGTCGACATCACGACATGCACGCAGGTCTTATCTGCTTTTTCCAGAGCCGCGCTGGACAGCAGCACCTCCCTGACGGCGGCATCATCGGCCAGCAGGCTGATGACGACCTCTTGCTCAAAGGCCGAGGTCGGCGATTCGAGAACACTTACGCCTGCGAGATCCATGATCGCCGCGTGACTACGGTTCCATGCCGAGACGTGATGGCCTGCCCGGACGAGCAGTGGAATGATTGCTCTGCCCATGCTTCCCACACCGATAAAACCAATCTTCATTTGCAATCCCCGGTTGGTATTCGACGAAGGAGAATGCAGACAAGTATGTCCGGCGCGGGATTGCTACGGCAGTGCCATTGCTGCACTCTCACTGTTCATTTTTGTACGGGGAAAAGCATGGACTGGAGTGATGTGCGGGTCTTTCTCGCGATTGCCCGCAGCGGGTCATTGGGCGCTGCCGCCAAGCTGTTGGGTGTAAGCCATCCGACCGTGGGGCGGCGCTTGCAGGTGCTTGAGCAGTCCAGTGGCCAGCCCATTTTTCTTCGTACCACCCAAGGTCTGGTACTGACCGACAGCGGCGAAAAGCTACTCAGCCTGGCGCAAGAAATGGAGCAAAGTGCATTGGCAATCGAAAGGCGCCTTGCGGGGGACAGCGCACAGCCCGAAGGCGTGTTGCGCATTTCTTGCGCTGACTGGTTCGCCTGTTATGTGCTCGCCCCGGTCCTGAACGAACTGGGACGACGTTATCCGCTGATCGTGCCCGAGGTCATCGCCGGGCATCGATTGTTTGACTTGGCTCGCCGCGACGCCGACATCGCGTTTCGAATCGTTCCTTTCACCGAACCCGATATTGTTCACCGCAAGCTGACTACCCTGAGCTATGGGTTGTATGCCGCCGTCGGATCTGCTGACCCCGAGTCACAGGGCGACGGGCTTGGTTTGATCACCATGAGTGTTGCCCAGTCTCATTATCCCGATGTGCGGTGGCTGCAGCAGCGTTACCCTCTGGCCCGTACCGTGTTCACCAGTAGCAGCCGCACAGTCCAGGCGCAAATGTGCGCGCAAGGGCAGGGCGTCGCCGTATTGCCCCGCGCCCTGGGTGACCAGTTAACGGCGCTGCGGCTGATTGATCCGCATGAACCGCCCCCGGGCCGCGACATATGGATGGGTTACCACCAGGACATGCGCCAGATGGACAGCCTTCGTGCTCTTGCCGACCTTGCTTCCATCATGGTCGGCAATCAGGCAGCCGGTTGACTCACTCTGCTGGGCGCAGGGTCGCTGTTTGCAGCTCTGCAGCAGGTTGGCGCGCCAGGGTAAGACTTAGTCCCGCGCCTACCGCCAGGCACGCCGCAATGCAGAGTATGGAGACGGTGAAGGCGTGGGTGATGGCAGCCGCGTCGGTATCCGTGCCCAGAAGGGTGTAGAAAATGCCGCCTATTATTGCGACGCTCAGTGATGTGCTGATTTGCAGGGTGGAGCTGGTAATGCCCGCAATCATGCCGGAGTACGCGGGCGCCACACGTCCTGTGATCATGCGCATCAATGTCGGAAGGGCCAATCCTTGTCCGAAACCGATCAGAAAGAGAATGACGGCAAGGGGCAGCGCCGCGGGACTGACGGTCATCGGCGTCTTTGCTACGAGCCAGGCCATTAGCACAAACCCCAGCACTTCCAGCCCCATTCCGAAGGGATTCACGTAATCTCCGAGACAACGCCGGAACTGATGGGTGGCGAGCGGTCCCAGCAGAAATCCCGCGCCGAAAGGAAGAAAAACCAGACCTGCACTGAGTGGGCTCGTATGCAGTGCTCCCTGTAAATAAATGGAAAACAGCAGGAAAAACACGCCGATCGCGTAAAAGGTCAGGGCGACGAGCAACGCCCGGCCCAGGCCAGGCGCGCGCAGTGCGGCAGGATTAAGCAACGGTGCGCCTTGCGCTTGATGCAAACGGGCTTCGTAGTGCCAGAACAGCCAGGCCAGCAGCGGCACCGCCGCCAGCGACAGCCAGGCCCACAAAGGCCAGCCCGCTTCACGCCCCTCGATCAGTGGAACGATCAGAGCCCCAAGCGTCACCATGGACAATAGCGTTCCGCCCAGATCCAGCTTGCTGGTCTGTTTCGCGCGGGTCTCCTTGACCACGGGAATGGCGATCAGAACGACCAGCAACGCAATCGGTAAATTCACCAGAAATATCGCCCGCCACCCTAAGTTCATCAGGTTGAGCGATATCAATATCCCGCCAAGTGCCTGGCCGATGACGGACGCCAGGCCAAAGACCGCGCCATAAAGGCTCAGTGCCAAGGGCTTTTCGGACTCGGGGAATATAGCCTGCACAGAGGCGAGTGCCTGGGGCGCCATGACCGCTGCCGTCACGCCTTGCAGCGAACGTCCGGCAATCAACACCCAGGGTGACTCGGAAACACCGCAGATCAGTGAGGCGACGGCAAAGCCAATGAGGCCAACGAAGAACATTCTCATGCGGCCAAAGATGTCTCCAAGCCGTCCGCCGGTGATCAGTGTCACGGCATAAAGCGCCGCATATGAAGAGATGATCAGCTGTTCGGCAGAGGAGGCTGTGCCCAGCGAATCCTGAATTGAGGGCAGCGCTACGTTGACGATGAAAAAATCCAGCGGTGGTAAAAACGCACCGACCAACAAGATGGCGAACATCAACCAGCGCCGCGGTTCCGGGGGGGCGATTTTTGTCTGAGGCATAAGATCTCCTTCCTGAAACCCTTCGGTTCCAGAATATTCTCGATTGCGGGTCATGCTCTGAATCAACTGGTTCCAATCTAAGCGATCAGGCCTTCGCTTACGCCTCACATAATTGAACGGCCAATGTTCATTTATGGCAGTGCCGCTCAGCGCCTGACTCCTCTCAAAATGGCCGCATTGTGGTTCCAGTCGATCCACACAACCGAGGCTGAGGAGTCAGATATGTCAGGTAAATTCGCTAATCAGGTTGCAGTCGTCACCGGCGCATCCACCGGGATCGGGTTTGCGATTGCGCAGGGTTTGATTGCCGAGGGAGCCAAGCGTGTTTACATCACTGGGCGTTCTGCAGCCACGCTGGAGGCGGCGGTGGCCAAGCTTGGCGATAGAGCGGTCGCGGTCATTTCCGATGTCGCCCGCCAGGCTGATCTCGATAAGCTCAAGGCAATAATCGAGGCCCGCAACGATCAGTTGAACTCTGTGTTCGCCAATGCGGGTATTTGTGAAAAAAATCCGCTGGGCGAGACCACCGAGGCGGCTTATTTCAACATGTTCGACATCAACGTGAAGGGCGTTTTTTTTACCGTCCAGACGTTGATGCCGTTGTTGAAAAATGGCGCTTCGATCGTGTTGACGGCATCTATCTGCTCAAGCAATGGCATGGAAGGACTGAGCCTCTACAACGCATCCAAGGCCGCGGTGAGGTCGTTCGCAAGGACTTGGGCCAACGAACTCAAGGGTCGCAAGATTCGAGCGAATGTCCTGAGCCCTGGCTTCACCCGCACGCCTCTGATGGATAACGGCTTGAAGATGAGCGAAAGCGACATTGTCGCGCTGCGTCAACATGTCGAGCAGATCACTCCGCTGGGGTATATGGCCCAGCCTGAAGAAATCGCCTCCTCAGCGCTGTTCCTTGCATCCGCCGATGCGAAATATGTCAACGGTGTGGAGCTGATGGTCGACGGCGGCCTGTCGCAGATCTGAGCACTTGCTCAACCGTAGTGCAGCCCTCGCAGAGGGTTGCTTTGTCGCTTTTGCGAAGCCTCAGCAGGAAACCTCCTCATGAACATTGAAGAATTGACCACCCGACTGGACGCCCTGGAAAGTCGCGCCGCCATCGAGTCGCTGATCAGCGCCTACGCCAATGCCTTCGACCGCATCGACGTGTCGCTCCTGAGCGGTATCTGGCACGAGGAATCGACACTGGATTTACCAGGTTTCGGCAATGCCCAAAGTCGTGATGAAATCCTCGCGATGGCGCAAAACAGCTGGCGCCAGATGCCACATATGCACCACTGGATGGCCAACCCGTTGATCGAAATCAAAGGTGACAGCGCGATGGGTACGGTGGCTGCGGATTGCCTGTTCCATGACATTGAAAAAGGCCCGGTTCAAGTCAGCGGGCTGTACTACGACAGGTTTGAACGTCGGGACGGAAAATGGGCGTTCCTGTCACGTCGTTTTGAACTGCACTTCCTGACACCGTTAAATGATTGGGTACCCATAGCCGGCGAAGAAACGTATGCGCCGATCGAGCATCAGAGCCTGAGCAAGCCCTCAGAACGTTGACCTGCTCGCATGACTTTCAGTGAGGGCAGCGAACGACAAGCGCTGCCCGTTGATATCGTTCAAGCTCCAGGGAATGACAGCGAAAAACGGATAATCCCAGGCTTTGGCTGTTCGACACGCACGTGACCTCCATGCAGTTGCATGATTGCCACAACGATGGCGAGGCCAAGGCCGTAGGAGTCGGAGTTCTGCTGGCGAGACGCATCGCCGCGGTAAAAACGGTCGAAGAGTTTGCCCAGGGTTTCGTCGCCCAGTACAGGACCTTGGTTCTCCACTTCAATCCGCGCACCGCTGTGGGAGTCCGTCACCCGCATCACAATCTCGGTGCCCTCGTAGGCGTAGCGAATCGCGTTCGCCACCAGGTTGCTCAAGGCTCTGCGCAGCAGCAATGGATCAGCGAGCACGTTGCCATCGCCTGTTATCTGGAAGCTCATTCGCCGCTCTTCAGCCAAGCCTTCAAAATATTCAGCAATGCGCTGAGATTCGTCATGCAACGATAGTTGTTGGCGCTCCACCATCGCTTGCGCTTCATCGGCGCGCGCAAGGAACAGAATGCTTTCGACGATGCGCGAGATCCGTTCGAGCTCTTCAAGGTTTGAAGCGATCAGTGCCTGATAGTCGTCCTCGCTGCGCCGCTGGCGAAGGGCGACCTGACAATGCCCCATAAGCGACCCCACCGGCGTGCGGATTTCATGGGCAAGGTCAGCGGAAAATTGCGTCAATCGCTGATAACCCTGGGCAAGGCGATCAAGCATTGCGTTATAGGCGTCACTCAGCTGTTGCAGTTCAACTGGCGTATCGGCGCTGTCCATGCGGCTGTGGAGACGCTCGGGTGTGATGGCTGCCGCATGGGCGGCCATTTCGCGCAACGGACGCAGCCCTCGGCGCAGTACCAGGTAGCCCAGCAAGGCTGTTGCCAGAAAGGCAAGGGCAACGGCCAGGTAGATACGTTCGCGATACGCCGCGAGCATAGCCATTTCCTTGCCCATGAGGTGTGCGGCTGTCAGTCGGACTTCACGTCCACCAGACGTCGTGACGACGGTAGCGGCGCGCAGCATCGTTCCCGAGTCGGTCACGCCGCTGCGCAGATCACTGACGCTCAGCTTTGTATTCTGGCCGATCACGGGCAGTTCAGGCAGCGTGACGTTGAGTGGATTTACCTGGATTACCGGTTGCTGCCCGGGTTCTTCAATGATGAAGATGTCGTCTTCGCTGTCGAGCATGTTCTTGAAAATCTGTGGGCTGTCGCGCAGCTTCTCGATGGCGAGCTCGTAGTGCAGCAGCTTGCGAAAGTGCTCCAGACGGCCCATGACCGCATGATCGCTGTATACCAATACCGAGGCTTTCATCGTCTGATACAGATAAACGCCCGCACCGGCCACGGCCAGCATCGCTACCATGGAAAACGCCACGGTCGATCGCAGTGTCAGAGAGGGTTGACGTCGGGACCGCATGGCCTCACCTCGCAGACATAGCCGATACCGCGAATGGTATGGATCAGCTTGATCGGATAGGGCTGGTCGACCTTGTTGCGCAGACGCTTGACCGCTACGTCCACCACGTTGGTATCGCTGTCGAAATTCATGTCCCAGACTTCCGAAGCGATCTGTGTCCTGGACAGCACATCGCCTGCGCGGCGCAGAAACAGATGCAGCAGGGCGAACTCCTTGTTGGTCAGCACAATCACCTGCTGTTGGCGTGTAACGCGGCGCCGCACCAGGTCCAGTTCCAGGTCTGCGAGGTGGAAATGGTCGGCTTCGCGCACTACACCGCGACGCAAAATGGTGCGTATGCGTAACAGCAGTTCGGTAAACGAAAAAGGTTTGACCAGGTAATCATCGGCGCCCAGTTCCAGGCCGCGAATGCGGTCATGCAACTGGTCGCGCGCGGTGAGGAACAGCACGGGTACGTCTTGTCTGGCGCGCAAGAGCTCAATGATCTGAAACCCGTCAATCCCGGGCAACATAACGTCCAGCACGATCAGGTCGTAGGTTGTATGCAGGGCCATGTGCAGGCCGTCGGCACCATGCTGGGTCCAGTCAACGTTGTAACCGGACTCGCCGAGCCCCTTTTTGAGGTACTCACCTGTTTTGGTGTCATCTTCGATCAGCAGGATATGCATCGTGAGGCGCGCTCGGGTCTCTTCATGACGGGATTCAGCCCGCGACATCGGTATCTCGGCTGTGCAGTGTAACGGGATGAGCGGGCGCAGTCGGTTACATTTCTGTCATTCATGGGCAGGGCTGACGAATGACAAAAATGTCATTCGGCGGTCATCGTGACGTCCCGGTCTGCGGTCGAGGATGGCGGCAAATCAACCCATGAGGAATCGTCGCCATGCAACTCAAACACGCCCTGTCTACCACGTTCGGTTTGTTGATGCTCAGTGCCGCCGTCATTGCCACCGCGGCCGACATGCCGGTCATCAAACCGCTGCGTGGCACGGTGGAAAGCGTCAGCAACAATACTCTGACATTCACTGTCCGCTCCGGCGCTAAGCAGACTATTGGACTGACTGACAAGACCGGTATCAACCGGGTATCGAAGGCCAATATCGACTCGATCAAATCCGACAGCTTCATTGGCTCGGCGGCCATTCCGCAGACCAACGGAACATTGAAGGCGCTGGAGGTCACGGTATTCGACGCCAGCCTCAAGGGCAGTGGCGAAGGTCATTACGGCTGGCAGAACGCGGATGGCAGCACAGGCACCATGACCAACGGTACCGTGGGGAAGCTGTCCAAAGCTGACGGTCGCACATTGACCGTCAACTACAAGGGCGGCGAGAAACAAATCGTCGTACCGGATGATGTGCCAATCGCCTACGTCGAGCCAGGCAAAGCCGATGAACTGGTCAAAGGTGCGAAAATTGTCGTGTTCCCGGCCGCAGATGGAACCACCGCGCGCGGCATTGCGGTTGGCAAGGATGGCTTCCAACCACCGATGTAATCACCTGAAAAGGCAGGAGCGCTGCCGTTTGGCAACGCTCCGCAACATGGATGGCTTCCAAGGGGAAACACGTGAGACAGAAAAAGCTTCATCCCTGGCCGGTTCGCCTCACCCACTGGATCAACGCCGCCTGCATGGTCTGCATGTTCATGAGCGGTTGGGCCATTTACAACGCCTCGCCGCTGTTCGGCTTCAGGTTTCCGGTGGTGGTGACCGTGGGCGGTTGGCTGGGTGGAGCGCTGGCCTGGCATTTCGCATTTATGTGGCTGCTGCTGATCAACGGTTCAATTTACATGCTGTATGGGTTCGCCAGTCGGCATTTCAAACGTGATTTGCTGCCCATCGGGCTCGCCGCGTTGAAGCATGATTTGACGGACGCTTTGCGCTTACGGCTGGTGCATGAAAAGGGCGTCTATAACGCAGTGCAGCGTCTGATGTACTGGATGGTGCTGGCGGCAGGCGCACTCGTCGTTATCTCGGGCGTGGCGATCTGGAAACCCATTCAACTTCAAGAGTTGGTCGCGCTACTGGGCGGCTATGACACTGCACGCTATGTACATTTCGGGGCGATGGCGATGATTGCTGCATTCGTCGTGATTCATCTTGCGTTGGTAATGCTGGTGCCCAGAACCCTGCTGCCAATGATTACAGGTGGTGTGCGGTCTTTGGAAACCGGGAAAAAAGGCCATGATTGAACGCCAAAAAAGAACTGTTCAGCGTATCAGGCTTGAACCTGCGCAACAGCTTGAGCTGGAGAATATCCAGCGCCGCCATTTCCTTCGGGCCGGTTTGACGGTAGGCGCGATGTCGATGCTGACCGGTTGCAACCTGCAGGACGGCGATCAGGTCGACAAGGTCCTTTGGGCCATGTCGCGCTGGAACGATCGGGTCCAGGCCTGGCTGTTCAGCGGACGGAAACTGGCCCCGACCTTCACAAGGACGCAGATCACCACGCCATTTCCGTTCAACGCATTCTATGGTCAGGACGACATCCCTGAGGTGGACTTGGCAAGTTACTCGCTCGCCGTCTCCGGCCGGGTCAGGGACAAGGCACCCTGGACACTCGAAAGCTTACGCAAACTGCCGCAACGTAGCGATATCACCCGTTTGATCTGTGTTGAAGGCTGGAGCGCCATCGGGCAATGGGGAGGCGTACCGCTCAAAACCTTCCTGGAACACATCGGCGCCGACACCACAGCGAAATTTGTCGGTTTCAAATGTGCTGATCGTTATTACTCCAGTCTGGACATGCCAACAGCCTTGCACCCACAAACACTGCTGGCACTGGATTACGCTGACGTCGCATTGCCGCCCGAGTACGGCTATCCCCTCAGGGTTCGAGTACCCACCAAGTTAGGCTTTAAAAACCCCAAGCATGTTGTCGAGATTGTCGTGAGCAACGACAACCCGGGCGGGTATTGGGAAGACCAGGGATATAACTGGTTCAGCGGGATCTGATGAGGCAGGTCGAGGTAGCGCAGTCCGTCCTGGTAGTGCATGGCAACGCCAGGAGTATCGGAGTGAGTGATGACATTAGCTAGGGTATGAGGTGCTCTTATGACCGGTATTTCTGCGCTACCGCCAGCTCCAACGGTGTTGCCGCCTTCAGAAAACAAAATGCGAGCTGCTACCAATGGAGCGGATTTCCGCTCCCACTTGCAGACCCAGTCCAGGTCACATGTGCAGCAGCCGGAGACAACAAGCGCACAGGCGTTATCAGACTCGACCACGAACTTGTCACGCCGACCGGAGATGGAAGCAATGCTTCAGATGTTGGCGTGGCGCAAGCATACGGACAGCGCTCCGAGCAGACCCGGTCGATCAGCGCCAGGTACGCGAGCCAGTGGCCTGGATATTGCGGACTTCAACTTCCTCGTTCGAGGCGTTTTGGCTAGCAGTGAGGTTACCCAGCAGGGCTGCCTGAATGAAGAGGGTAGGCCGCTCTACGTGAAGTCTTTTGATGACCGGACCACGTGTACTTCTGGTGGCGAAGAAAGCGAATTCCCCTCTGACGTTATCTGCGGAGGGGGGCTGAATGCATTCGCAATCGCAGTGGCTCTGTCCGCGATAACCCTCACCTGGATACCGATTGAGATTGTTCGAGCGCCGCTAAGATCACCCAATATTCGGATGTTGCGCCGTCGTAAGCCGTCTTCAGCCGAGAGCCATCTTTTCGACCCGTCAGATTCAGAGGAAAGGGGGGGAGAAACAGACGGTTCTCGATAGCTCTTTCGCCGCGGGCTAGGATTTCTACGGGGAATACCGGCCGGATTTGATTGATTAATGAGGAATGACCCGAGTGGACGCCGCTCTTGCACCTGGGTCAGCTTTCGTATCTGTTTATATTTTGGGTTCCACAACCATGACTGATCGTCAGGTCATCGTTCCAGATTGCATGAGATTGCTCTGCGAGCATGCTGGTTATGCACCAGCTGTAAAGGTAGGAAAAACGCTTTATTGCGCTGGTCAGGTAGGCCGGACGCCCGAATTATCAGTTATCGAAGACCCTGAGCAGCAGTTTTTGGCGGCATGGGAGAATCTCCGGCTCGTCTTGGAATCCGGTGGCTGCGAATTCGAAGATGTTGTCGAAATGACAACTTATCACGTCGATATGCACCGCCACATGCCAGTTTTTAGACGCGTGAAAGATAAAGTCTTTCCTAGGAGCACTTGTGCATGGACATGCATAGGTGTCGGTGAACTGGCTCGCCCCGGCCTTCTCGTGGAGATCAAATGCGTCGCCGTAGAGCGATAATTTTTCTGATAGCCACCGGAATATATAAATCCTAGATGGGTGTCCATCTATGCGGCAGTAAATCTGAAATTCCTCTCGCCCGCTGCGTCGGCAGACGCGTGAGAACCTCCTTGCATGGTGTTTGTGTTTGTGAACAGCCGCGGGTGAGTTTTGGAGGAGGGGGGCTGTTGGACCTCAGGCTGGGGGCATCCTTTTCAATCCATCCAAAGCATGCCCTCAAATATGCCCCCAATGTAGCAATCCACTGGAAGTGAATGGAACTCCATGGTTTGTGGAAAGGCAGAAATGATCAGCTAAACAGCCAGCCCGACAACGCCTAAAGACTCTCAGGGTCGCCAAAAAACATCTGAATCCGCGAACGCAACCAGCGCTCGCCCGGGTCGTTGTCCTGGGAGCCGCGCCAGGCCATGTGCAGCTCGAAGCTGCGCACCGGGATCGGCGGGTCTTCGGCGCGGACGCCGCCGGCGGCGGTCAGTGCGTCGGCGGTGTAGTCGGGCACGATGGCGATGATGTCAGTGCCCGCCAGCAGCGTGCTCAGGCCATTGAACTGCGGCACGGCCAATACCACGTGACGCTTGCGGTCCAGTTTCTCCAGCTCTTCATCGATGAAACCGCTCAGGTCCCCGGCGAAGGACACCAGCGCATGGGGCCGGGCGCAGAATTCGTCCAGATTCAGTCGTCCTGGGGCCGTGTCGGCCCGCAGCACTTTGGGCATGCTGCGCCGCAAGACTTTACGCTTGGCGTTGGCCGGCAGATCCTCGGTGTAGCTGACGCCGATGGAGATTTCACCGGACGCCAGCAAGCCTGGCATCAGAATGTAGTTGACCCTGCGCACGACCAGGACAATGCCCGGGGCTTCGGCCCGCAGGCGTTTGAGCAGCATCGGCAACAGCGCGAACTCGGCGTCGTCCGACAGGCCGATGCGGAACACCGAGGTGCTGGTGGCCGGGTCGAACTCCGCCGCGCGGCTGACCGCCGTGGAGATCGAATCCAGGGCTGGGGAGAGCAGGGCGAAGATTTCGACCGCCCGGGCCGACGGTTCCATGCTACGACCGGTGCGCACGAACAGCGGGTCATCAAACAGGTTGCGCAGGCGTGACAGCGCGGCACTGATGGCCGGCTGGCCGAGGAACAGCTTCTCGGCGGCTCGGGTCACACTGCGTTCATGCATCAATGTTTCGAACACGATCAACAGGTTCAGGTCGACACGACGCAGGTCATTACGATTCATCTGGGGTCCTGGCAGATTCAGCAAGCTTGACGTGAGCGGCCATATGAGAACAATGACCGGCATGAATCTTACGGGGAAAGGCTGGTACTCTGCACCGGCTAATTTGAATATTCCTACAGGACGGATCCGATTTCTTGCTGCGGAATCAATGACAGGCATGTCGACTATTAATAGCCACTGATGGTCTTGGGTACAAAGCCCGGATAGAGTTCATGGCATTAGAGGTTACTTTGACGAGGTTTGCGATGTCCCGCACGATCCGTTTTCACAAGTTTGGTGGTGCCGAGGTGCTCAAATGCGAAGAGCATGCGGCGGCTCTTCCTGCGCCAGGAGAAGTGCAGGTCCGTGTCGAAGCGATCGGCATCAGCTGGTATGACACCCTGTGGCGCCAGAATCTGGCGTCGTCCCAGGCGCGCCTGCCTTCGGGCCTTGGTCATGAAATGGCCGGGGTGGTGACGGCTGTTGGAGACGGTGTCGACGACTTGGCTGTAGGCGACAAAGTCGCCAGTTTCCCTGCCGAGAGCCCTAACGATTACCCGGTGTACGGTGAGATCATCGTGCTGCCGCGTACCGCGCTGACCCGTTATCCCGACGTGCTCACCCCGATCGAAGCCGCTGTGCACTACACGCCACTGCTGATCGCCTATTTCGCCTACGTGGACTTGGCACGGGTCAAACCGGGGCAGTTTGCCCTGGTCACTGATGCCAGTCATTGTGCCGGCCCATCCTTCGTGCAACTGGGCAAGGCCTTGGGTGTACGGGTGATCGCGGCCACCAAGACCGCTGATGAGCGTGAGTACCTGCTGTCGCTCGGCGCCGAAAAAGTCATCGTCACCGAAGAGCAGGACTTGCTGATGCAAATCAACAAGCTCACTGATAACCGTGGCGTCGATGTGGTGTTCGATGGCCTCGGCGGGCCGCAAATGTCGCTGCTCGGTGATGTGCTGGCGCCGCGGGGCAGCCTGGTGCTGTATGGCTTGCAAGGCGGCAACCAGACGCCGTTTCCGGCCTGTGCGGCGTTCCAGAAGAACATTCAGTTCTTTGTGCACTGTATCGGCAATTTTACCGGCAAGCCGGAACTGGGCATCATCCAGGACCAGGTGGCATTGCAGCGGGCGCTGCGTGATATCAATCAACTGACCGCCGATCGCGTGCTGTTGCCGCTCAAGACCCGGGTGTTTCCATTCTCCGAGTTTGTCGAAGCCCACCGTTATATGGGCGAATGCCCCTGCCGTGAACGCGTCGCCCTTCAGGTAGTCGATCCCGCCTGATTCCTCCTCCGCGCAAGAGTCAGCAAGGCGACTCTTGCGCCGCCGTCGGCCTGAACCTGCTTTTCTTCCTCTCTTCTGCCATTGCCGCTCCGTCCGGCAATGACGCCCTTGTGCGCGGCAACCATGCCCTTGCCTGGGCGGTCCAGTTCGCTCAACACCCGAAAAGTGTTTAATTCCCAGGGAACTGAACTGGTTTTTGCCCTCAATCTGTATCTTCTAATCGTTATTTAAGTCCTGATAATTGAACGCTGATTTCCATCTCAAGGAAGAAGTCGTGGCGCAGTACAAGTTTTTAGAAAATCGTCATCCTTCGGGCAAAGGTGCATCAAGCGTTAATTGTTTTAACGCTATCAATCGACTGCGGGGAAAACTGACTGGGGCAGGGGGGCAATTGAAGTTAGGCATGTTCTTTGTTTTTCGTACTCATTGTCTGAAGGACGCTGTCGGAAACTTCCTAGGACGCAACACTGAATCGCTGAAACCCAATGGCCCAGAGGCTTGCAGGCGCGTACCAAGGCGAAGCGGGCGAACTCCCCAGCTTATGTATCAAATAATTACGACAAGCAAAGCTTGAGCGTATTACCAATACTCTTTGCAGCACTAGAACAATTTTCCAGATCAACCCGTCGCTCGGTCACGCTATGCCAGTGCGACGCCGATATTTGAATTTCCAGGTATATGGCTATGAGTTCAATTCATGAGCAGGCAATGAATCACGTGTATCAACAGATATTGCAGCGACTGTCAGGTTTTTATTCCCGCGCGGAACGGACGGCGTTGCAGCTTTTGATCCAGCGTTTAATTGTCGCCGCCGGCGGCATCGACCGGATCGGCGACTATCGCGTGTTGACGGTCCAGAACGGCAGCCGGGACAGCTTTTATGTCCTGACCGCCTTGCGGGCCGCACAGTTGAGCATCGCAGGCAGGCATCCGGTGACCTTCGACTTGCGCGTCGCCACGCCACGCCTGAGCGAAACCACCCAGGCGACCCTGGAAAACATCCACCGCTGTTACAGCGCGCTGTTCGTCTACGACGACCCCCGGGTGGAACTGCTGATGGCGGATAACCGCGAGGTGGTGCCGTTCAATCACAAGCAGCCGTTGTCGGCGGTCGGGCATGAGGCCAATCGCATGGACACGTTGGTTCTGGGCCACCTTCGCTCGGTCGACAGTCCCCTGGAGGTAGGCGATCACGGCTACCTGGCGATGGCGGAGTTCTATCGGCATATGGCTCGCTGGGAGCGTGGCGTGGACTCGTTAGTCAGCAGTGATACGCCGCGCGAGCAAAAACAGTTCATGTCGGGCCTTCGGCGTGCTGCCCGCAAGGTCGGCCTGGCGACTGACCCATCCAGCGGTTTCGACAGTCTCTTCGCGCAACTCGATTCCTTGGGCGCAAATCCCTACCTGGGCTTCTATGGTCAGGACTACGGGGACGCATGGAGACCCGAGGGGCATTTCGAGGCGTGTCGGCGCGTGAGTCACATTGGTATCGACGACCTGATCGTCGACAGTTCGCAAGAAACCAACTGGCCACTGTTCAGTGAATTCCTTCGGGTGCGGACCGATGAGCTGGTCGCATCGGCGCCGGAAAACGAATACCTGAGCCCACTGCTGTCAGCCCACCTGCATGGCCTGCAGGCCTGCTATCTACAGGGGCGCAGCTATGAAGCCGGCTATGGCGACTATGTACAACGGGCGATCATGATCATGCATCGCAAGCAGTTGCCCGAGCACGTCTGCGAGCAGGCACGAATGCTGTTTGGCCCACCCACCGCTATCCCCGAGCGGCGCGCCCAGGCTGCCAGCGACGCGCACAAGACCCTGGGGCTCAATGAAACGCAACTGGTGTGTATGTTGTTCGCTCCCTTCGTGGAGCAAGGCGCTGGCCTTGAGCACTTCCTGCGCTGCTGTCATCCCGGCATGCTGGTGGCGCTGCCGGATCTGCACAAGGCCATGCAGGGCGCGGCCATCGCCGATCAGGTGGCGCAATGGATGGTCGACGTCAGCGGCCTGTCCATCGACATGCTCGGCAAGCTGTATCGGGCCAGTATCACGCCGCCGGAGCAGGAACAGGCATCGGGAATGGATGCGCAGCAGCCTGTCGATGACGTCGACATTGAAGAAGCCGGGCAGGGCGACGATGCCATGCGCGAACGTGCGGCACGGCATTGAGGGGCAGGATTTGACGGATTCATTCGCCACGTCGCCTGGCCCAACCCCATGAAAGGTTGCCGGGAAACAGACTTCGCGTATCAGGCGGTTTATCGTTACCTCACCACCCTGATCAACGAACTGGGCGCCGACGCCCGAGTGCGTTTGCCGTCATTACGGCAACTGGCCGAGCGCCTGAACGTGTCGATCTCTACCATCCAGTACGCTTATTCGTTGCTGGAGAAGGAAGGGCGGGTCTATTCGGTCGCCAAATCCGGTTATTACGCATTGCCAGTACCCTGCGTCGCGACACTGGGCGGCGGTGATGATCTGCTCGAGACCCTGTATGTCAATGCACGGCGACCGGGAATGCTGGTACTCAGCGCTGACGAGCCTGCGTCGATGCAACCGCTGGACAGCCCGCTGTTGTTACTGGAGCGTGAGCTGCTGCGTCAGTATCCGCGCTCCTCACAGATGCCCTCGCAGCCTTGGGGCGAGCTGGAACTGCGCACCGCGCTGGCGGCTCGCTATACGTCTTCGCCGGCCCGATGCTGGAACGCCGACGATGTTTATATCGGCGCTGATCTGCGCGGCGTATTGGAGATTCTGATCGCTGTGCTGGCGCTCAAGGGCGCCACGGTGCTGATCGAGTCCCCCTGCGACTGGACGGTTCTGCGCTTGCTGCAGGCGGCCGATATCGACGTGATCGAGCTGCCACTGCTGGCGGATGGGGAGATCAATGTCGAGCAACTGGAACAATTGCTGACGAGTAAAGCGGTACGCCTGGTCATCCTGTCCTCGGTCCTGAATATGCCCAGGGGCACGCTCGTTCCTGAAAACAACCGTCGCGCCGTAGCGCGCTTGCTGGAGCTGCACGGCACATGGGTGCTGGAGAACGACAGCTATACAGACCTGGCGTTCGAAGCCGGGGTTACGCCTTTTCGAGACTTGCTCGACCCGGACCGGCTGATCGTCTATTCCACTTTCGAAAAAACCATCGGCCCCGAGGCCCCCTACGGCTATGTGTTGTCGCGACAGCTGACGCTGGAGCTGCAGCGACATTTCCTGCTGCGCGCGTTTCGTCTGTCACCGATTCGCCAGAAGGCCATCGCACGTTTGTACAGCAACGGACGGATCGATCAGCACTTGCTGGTGCTGCGACGATTGTTGCGTGAGGGTGCGCTATCGACAACGCAAATGCTGCGCGAGCGGCTAGGGGACAGCCTGCAATGGCTGGAGCCCCAAGGGGGCGCAACGATCTGGACCCGATCTTCGCGGCACGTCGATCTGCGACGGGTCTTCCAGCGGCTGCTGGCGCAGCGAATCGTCATTGCGCCGGGGGAGCTGTTCAGTTTGCAAGGGTTGTATGCACAACATCTGCGCCTGACCCACGCCTTGAGCGGTTCACGCGATCTGGATACTGCACTCTGTGCGCTGGCCGATGCCTTGAGACTTGAGCAATCGTAACGGAGGGCGATGGATCGAACCCATCGCGCCACGGTCGAACTGTCAGTAAACTGCATCCATTTTATCGAGCCACTCCATTCAGAGGTTTTGCATGACAGTCAGTCCATTTGCGGGCAAGCCGGCACCGGCAGAGTTGTTGATCGATATCCCGCGACTGGTGACGGCCTATTACACCGGCCGACCCGACGCCTCGGTGTCGACCCAGCGTGTGGCTTTCGGCACTTCCGGGCACCGTGGCAGTTCCTTCGACCTGGGGTTCAACGAATGGCATGTGCTGGCTATCAGCCAAGCGATCTGCCTGTACCGTGAAGCCCAGGGCATCAACGGCCCCTTGTTCCTGGGGATCGATACCCATGCGCTGTCCACCCCGGCAGGCGCCAGCGCGCTGGAGGTGTTCGCTGCCAACGGGGTCACCGTGATGATTGCCGAGGCCGATGAATACACGCCCACGCCGGCGATTTCCCACGCCATTCTTTGCTACAACCGCGGCCGCACCACCGGTCTGGCGGACGGCATCGTCATCACCCCGTCCCACAATCCGCCACAGAGTGGTGGCTACAAATACAACCCCACCAACGGCGGCCCGGCCGATACCCACATCACCAAATGGATCGAAGCCAAGGCCAACGAGCTGCTGGCAAGCCAGTTGACCGGCGTCAAGCGCGTCAGCTATGAGCAGGCCCTGAAGGCCGACACCACTCACCGTCACGACTACGTCAACACCTACGTGGCGGATCTGATCAATGTCATCGACTTCGATGCCATTCGCGCTGCCGGCTTGCGCCTGGGCGTGGACCCGCTGGGCGGAGCAGGAGTGCGCTACTGGCCCGCCATTGCCGAGCATTACCGCCTGGATCTGGACGTGGTCAACACTCAGGTGGATTCCACCTTCCGCTTCATGACCGTCGACTGGGACGGGCAGATCCGCATGGACCCGTCCTCCAGCCATGCCATGCAAGGGTTGATTGGCCTCAAAGAGCGTTTCGATGTGGCCTTCGCCTGCGACCCGGACCATGATCGCCATGGCATCGTGACGCCGTCCGGCGGTTTGCTGGCGCCGAACAACTATCTGGCGGTGTCCATCGACTACCTGTTCCAGAACCGTCCGCAGTGGCGTGCCGATGCCGCCGTGGGCAAGACGGTGGTCAGCAGCGGTCTGATCGATCGCGTGGCCAAGCGCCTGGGTCGACGCCTGTATGAAGTGCCGGTAGGCTTCAAGTGGTTTGCCGACGGCTTGTTCGACGGTTCCTTGGGCTTTGGTGGCGAAGAAAGCGCCGGCGCCTCGTTCCTGCGCAAGGACGGCGGTGTGTGGAGTACTGACAAGGACGGCCTGATCCCGGCGTTGCTGGCAGCCGAAATGACCGCACGCACCGGTCGCGACCCAAGCCAGGCCTACCGCGCCCTGACGGATGAACTGGGTGAGCCGTTCTCCGTGCGCGTCGATGCCAAGGCCAGCCCGCAACAGAAGGCGCTGCTGAGCAAGCTGGCACCGGACCAGGTCGCATCCACCGAATTGGCCGGGGAGACCATCCAGAGCATCCTCAGCCATGCACCGGGCAATGACCAGGCCATCGGCGGCCTGAAAGTCATGACTGAAAACGGCTGGTTCGCCGCGCGACCATCAGGCACTGAGGACATCTACAAGATTTACGCCGAAAGCTTCATCAGTGATGAGCACCTCAAGCAATTGGTGGTCGAGGCGCAGGCGTTGGTCGACAGCGCCATTTCCGGACAGTGATTCAACCCCATCGCGAGCAGGCTCGCTCCCCACATTGGCTTTGCGGTGCACCCCGGCCTCTGTGGGAGCGAGCCAGCTCGCGATGACGGTGGGTCGGGCGACACTGATGGCGATGTGCGACACCACTTTCACTTCATCGCCTAAATCCATGACTTACAAGCTTTTGAGTGGAATCCGCTGGCAAATACAGACACCATAGCCGCCATGGTTCTGAACACCGGAGTCCCTCAGCGTGTCGCAACACACTCCCGATCTTCCCCCCGAACTTCTGCCCCTGGCGCAGATGTCTTTACTCAAGCGCCTGGCCGCGCGGTTTTTGGGGCATGGCCTGACGCGACTTCGAGCCCAGCATCGGGCTTCCTGGCTGCACGGCCAGGCCGACGGCTTTCGCAGCGGGTATAGCGCCGGTTTTGACTACGGCCATAAGGAAGGCAAGGCCGAAGGGTTGGAAGAAGGCCGTCAGGTCCTGTTGATTCGGGATTCCCGAAGCACTGAACACCCGGCACCGAAAGTCGATGATCTGTTGTTCGATGACTGGCGCCTGCCGTTGACCGCCGAACTCAAGAAACGCATCAAGGCCGATGTTGCCCGATTGCTTCCTGCTCACGCCCAGCCGAGCGCCGCGCAGTGGAAGATGATCCTGAGCGATACGCCGTCTACCTCGGTCGTTGCCGGCGCAGGCGCCGGGAAGTCCACGACCCTGGTGCTACGTATTGTGCTGCTGTCCCATTACCTGGGTTTTGAGTTGGATTCGATGACCGTGGTGACCTTCACGCGGGAGTCGCGCAAGGATTTCATTCACAAACTCATTGAGGTTTTCGCCCTCTGGGGGCGGACAATCAGCCTCAAGGAAGCTCGCGACCTGGTGCGAACCTTCCATTCACGCATCTTGCCCATGGTGCGCAGCCTGCCCGGGTTCGAGCGGCTCCAGGCGTTTGAAACCCTGAGCCACCGCACCGAATCGCCGGATGATGACGCCCAAGGCAATCCCTTTGAATTGCGCATCAACGATGCTCAGCGCCAACAGCTCAATGCCTGCTATCACGGTCTTTATCAGCGCGACGAGCGTTTTCGCGAACTGATCAAGCCGATGTCCCGCCATGCCTTGCAGCTCAAGGAGCTGGAATGCGACCACCCTGATGTGCAGAAACGTGTAGCCGTGACCGAGCTGGCCGCCCAGCGCGATGAAGAGCTGTGCGATGCGATCGAAGACCTGTGGTTTCGCGCCGGTGCCTGGCCGATCAAGGGCATCGTGCCAAAGCGTCAGGCATTCCAGATCAATGGCGCGACCTTTCATTGTCACGGCTATGTTCCGACTCTGGACGCCTGGGTGATGCTGGGTTTCGATCCGCGGGAAGACGCCCGACTCAGCCGGCCGGGCGCCAAGCTGAGTATCCGTGCGGAGTGGGCGGTCAAGCGCACCCTGTTTCAAGCTTTCTGCTCTAAGCCATTGATATGGCTTGATAGTTATGAGGCGTCAAAGCGTGTATTGAGCGTGTTGGCCGGCGATGCCAGCGCAGGCCCAGGGTTCGATTACAAAGTGAAAGGCGAACTGGGTTCGGCACCGTTGCTGGATTGTTTCGTCGCGGCCGCCGGCTTTATCGAGAACCTGGGCCTGGACGTCCCGGACGCCGTGGGCCGGATGTGTTTTGCCCAGGATGACCCGGATCGTTATTTCTTTGAGGCTCTGAGTCGCTACTGGCGGGCATTTGAAGATCATTTGCTGGATCAGTCGCCGCCCGTCATGACTTATAACCGAATGTTCGCGCTGTTCAGTGAGCATTCCCCCGAGAACTTCAAGCTGTTGAGCGATGCGATACTGCGTCCTCTGTCGCACTTGATGATCGACGAGTTTCAAGATGTCTCGCCGCAGATCGTCTCCTGGCTTCGCGCCAGCCTGCGGGAAGTGCGCAGCCGCGGTCCCGCCATGCATGTGGGACGGGGCGCCCAACGTTCCTCCTTGCTGTGCGTGGGCGATGATTGGCAGTCGATTTACGGCTGGCGCGGCAGCTCCCCGAGTTATTTCATGGCGTTCAACAAACAGTTTCCTTCACCGGCAAACACCCGGGTCATGCTCACCGACAACTACCGTAGCCATCAGCACATCATTGACGCCGCCGAACACGTCGTGCGCGCGGCTGCGGCGATTCCCGGCAAAAAGGCCAAGGCCAGTGGCGTGCCTAGAACCTTGAGCCCGGTCAATGTGCTGGACAGAGACGACGAAGGCCTGGCGAAGCGGCTGGACGAACACTACCGCAAAGGCGATTCAATCTTGATGCTCTATCGAAAAAGCAGCGATAAACTATTGATTGAAAAGCATATTCAACCAACAGTTAATGTGGATTCTAGCTTGCCGTACCCGGCGCGACGCCTCCGACAGATGACTTACCACAGCGCCAAGGGACTTCAGGCCGATGCGGTGTTTTTGCTCGGTGACTGCCAGCACTCAACCAGTTCCCCCTACAAGAATCAGGTCTACCGAATGGCCGGGCTTGGCCAGGAGGGCGATGCCGAGCCGTACGACACGGCACAGAAAGACGAGATTCTGCGTCTGGCCTATGTCGGCATTACCCGGGCGGTGCAGCACTGCTATTGGTATGTCGATGGGCAGGACACACAGGTCAACAAGGCGCCCAAGGCGTCGGATCGGATAGGGACCGGCAAGCCGTTCTTTGCCGATCATCGCCGCGCCCGCAGCTGAGAACCTCGAGGCACGAACAAAACCGTCAGCCACAAAGAAGCCCACTACTGTGGGCTTCTTTTTTTCAGGAGGCAAATCGTCGCAAGCCAACCGGTGGCACGAAGGCTTCCAACTCGGCTTCCACCGCTTCGATTATTCGCTCCACGTCAGGGGCGTTCATCACTGTCGCGCAGGGAATGCCCGCAATCGCGATCATAGTCTCGCCGCTGGCACGGTCAAACAGCCGGGCGACCATACTGCCCGGTGCGTCCATGCTGGCCTCGAATCCCATGGGATGAAAGTGCCAGCGCATCAACTGGCAGGCGTTGGGAAACGTAACCTTGCTGAAAGATCCTCTATTCATCTGTTGCCCACCTTCTTCATCAAGCGCTTCCGTTTGCTCATATCAGGAAGGAAGAGCCATCATGGCTCTACCAGTGAGAACTAAAAATAGCACCTGAAAATGAATGTCATGTGGCTTTTTTCAGGCCGTTTGGCGATTGGTTCACTTTTTTTGATTTGCATCACGACTTATGCCGTTTTGATCAGGCCCTCACTTTCTCTGGGCAAGGATGTCATTACGCCCATCCAGAGGCTCTGGTTCACGGCATTGCAAGACCACTAGCCAGGCCAACAGCATCAACGATGTGGCTACGGCGAAGGTCAGATGCAAGCCATTTGTTACCGCTTCGGGGGAGGCGCGGACGATGCCATTCGTCGGTACAGTCAGGGCAAACACCGCGCCGAGTGCCGATGCACCGGTCAGGAAACCCAGATTGCGCGACAAGTTGAGCAGCCCTGAGAAGACGCCACGTTTGTCTGCTGGCACGTTCGCCATCACTGCGGTGTTGTTGGCCGTCTGGAACAGCGCATAGCCAAGGGTCGTTACCGCGATAGCACCGACATAGCCGCCCACACCGAGGGTCGGTGACATCAGAGACAGCATCAGGCAGCCGACAATCATGACCAGCAGCCCGACGAGCCGCACAGGGCGCGCGCCGAACCGGTCCACCAGCCGCCCGGCAGGCACACCCGTCAGCGCAGCCACCGACGGTCCCGCCGCCAACGCCAGCCCCACCAGCGCGGCAGGCAATCCAAGGGCGACGGACAGGTAGAAGGGCCCTACCAGCAGCGTCGCCATCATGACCGTTGCCACCAGAGCACTGGTCACCAGCCCGCAAACCAGCAGCCGGTCTCCCAGCAACGCCACGGGAATCAACGGCGCCGCGACCCGCCGCTGGGCCAAAACAAACAGACTGCCGCCCAGGATCGTCGTCAGCAACAGCGCCATATTCAACCAGCCGAAGTGCCCCCGCCCCAATGTCGTGGCCAATGCATAGGCAGCAAGCGTTGCTGCCAATAACAGCGTGCCTAACGCATCAAAGCGCGGGCGCCCGACTACCCGCATGGGTGGTTGGGCGGGCAATGAGCGCCAGGCCAGGCCAAACGTCAGCAGTCCAAGAGGAACATTAATCAAAAATAGCGCCTGCCAACCGAAACCGCTGATAAGCGCACCACCCAGTGAGGGGCCAAGGGCGGTTCCGACTGCGGAGAGGGTGCCCAACAGCCCCATCGCGCTGCCGGCCTTTTCCTTGCTGACCGTTTCAGCCACCAGGGCCAGGGTCAACGTCATCATGATGGCCGCACCAAGACCCTGTAATGCCCGGCCTGCGATCAACAGCCAAAGCGAAGGCGCCATGCCGCATAGCGCTGATGCGAGGGTGAACAGCACGATCCCGGCCAGTAGTAACCGGCTACGACCGAGCAAGTCCCCCAATCGCCCGAGGCTGACAATCAGGGTGGTTATTGCCAGTAGATAGGCAAGGACGACCCACTGCACTTGCTGGAAGGAGGCCTCGAACGCATGGGCCAGTGTCGGCAAACCCACCGTCGCCACGCTGGCGCCCAGGGAGGCCAGCAAGGTCGACAGTGAAAGGCTGGTCAAGGCCCAGCGCGGTGAAAAGACCCGTTGTGCGCCCGTCGCGCTTGGCAGGCTGGGTTGGGTATTGGCTGGTTTCATCATGTCCTCTGGCTCTGCCGCTCTAAAAATGGAGCTGTCAGAACGTTACGCCTGGGCATAACATGGCGGAAGACGCACGGATTGCACTTTATAGCTGCATGCAGCGCCACCTATTCCAACCCAGGGCTGCGCCATGTCCACACCCGACCTCAATCTGCTGATTACTCTCGATGTCTTGCTGTCGGAAGGCAGCGTGGCCCGCGCCGCTCGGCGACTGCGACTCAGCCCTTCGGCCATGAGCCGGGCGCTGGCGCGGTTGCGCGAAACCACGGGTGATCCTCTGCTGGTGCGGGCCGGGCGCGGCCTGGTGCCCACACCCCGCGCATTGGCATTGCGCGAGCAGGTCAGCCAGTTGGTGCAGGATGCCCAAGCGGCACTGCGGCCGTCCCGGGTGCCGGATCTGCGCCGACTGAGCCGCACCTTCACCCTGCGCACCCGGGAAGGGTTCGTTGAAAACTTCGCCATCGACTTGATTGCCCATATCAGCGAACAGGCGCCCGGTGTACGCCTGCATTTCCTGGACAAGGCCGACAAGGACAGTACGGCGCTGCGAGAGGGCAGCGTGGACCTGGAAACGGCGGTCGTGGACAAGGACACCAGCCCGGAGCTACGAACCCAGGCGTTGTTCACTGATCGCCTCATTGGCGTGGTGCGCACGGGTCACCCGCTGAGTCGGGCCGAGGTGTGTACCGCCGGTTATGCGGCAGGCGGGCACATCGGCGTTTCCTTGCGGGGTCTGGACCACAGCGTCATCGACCAGGCCTTGCGGTCATTGAACCTGACACGGCAGATCGCGATCACCGTCCCAGGCTTCTCCACTGCGCTGGGCCTTGCCCGGTCCAGCGACCTGATCGCCAGCGTCCCTGAACGCTATACCACCCGCCTGCGCGTCGGCATGCACAGCTTTGCGTTGCCGTTTGCGCTGCCGACATTCACGATTTCCATGCTTTGGCACCCCCGAATGGATGCCGATCCTGTGCACCGCTGGTTTCGCGGTTGTCTGCGGGAAGTGTGTTCAGGCAAAACCGTAGAGATTTAGCCGCCATTAGTTAGTAGCGTTTCGCTGGCACTTAGTTGCTAGAAGTGCGACGTGATTGGCAAATAGGTGGTTAACCTCATTTAATATTTAAATAGAATCTTGTCCTACAATCTTTAATGTCTTCCGCGAAATACCTGTGCTAACGGGGCGCCGTGTATCTTTTGCCGTTGTTGAAGGCGTGAGTGCGTCAAAGGGTCAAAAAAATTCGCTGGACGTTTGATTTCCAATTGTGTCAGTTTTCTTGCGTCCTCAATTGGGCGAGTGATAGGACGCTCTCGCCAGAGATTGTTCTATCTGACAAAAACTGTTCCATTGCAAACAAGGAAGTGTGTTTATGTCGAAAGTCAAAAACAGCGCTATTGATTCTGCTGAGCAACTGCTCTGGGCGCCACAGTCACTGGCGGCGGCCAGCAGTGCATTCAATCAGATCAATAGTTTCAGCCACCAATACGATCGTGGCGGCAACCTGACCGTCAACGGCAAACCCTCGTACTCCGTGGACGAAGCGGCCAACCAGTTGCTGCGCGACGGTGCGGCCTACCAGGACCGGGACGCCAGCGGCAAGATCGAGCTGACCTACACGTTCCTGACCTCTGCCTCCTCAAGCACCATGAACAAGCACGGCATCAGCGGTTTCAGCCAGTTCAGCGCCCAGCAGAAAGGCCAGGCGGTCCTGGCCATGCAGTCCTGGGCGGACGTGGCCAATGTCACGTTCACTGAAAGGGCCAGCGGTGGCGACGGCCACATGACCTTCGGCAACTACAGCAGCGGCCAGGATGGCGCGGCGGCATTTGCCTATTTACCGGGCACGGGCGCCGGTTATGACGGGACTTCCTGGTACCTGATCAACAGCCGCTACACCCAGAACAAGAACCCGGAACTGAACAACTATGGCCGTCAGACCCTGACCCATGAAATCGGTCACAGCCTGGGCCTGGCGCATCCTGGCGACTATAACGCCGGTGAAGGCAGCCCGACCTACGATGACGCCACCTATGCTCAGGACACCCGAGGCTACAGCCTCATGAGTTACTGGAGTGAAACCAACACCAGCCAGGACTTCAGCAAGGGCGGCGTCGAAGCCTATGCCTCGGGCCCGCTGATGGATGACATTGCGGCCATTCAGAAGCTCTACGGTGCCAACACCAGCACCCGGACCGGCGACTCGACCTACGGCTTCAACTCCAACACCGGTCGCGACTTCTACAGCGCATCCTCGTCTTCGGACAAAGTCGTGTTCTCGGTATGGGACGCCGGTGGCCGCGACACCCTGGATTTTTCAGGCTTCACACAAAACCAGAAAATCAACCTCAATGGCGCCTCGTTTTCCGACGTAGGCGGCATGGTGGGTAACGTTTCCATCGCTCAGGGTGTGACTGTCGAGAATGCCATTGGCGGCTCGGGCAGTGACTTGCTGATCGGCAACTCCGTGGCCAACGAACTCAAGGGCGGTGCCGGCAACGACATCCTTTGGGGCGCCGGCGGTGCCGACAAACTGTGGGGCGGTTCGGGCTCGGACACCTTCGTGTTCGCCGCCAGTTCTGACTCACGGCCAGGTGCGGTCGATCAGATCCTCGATTTCGTCAGCGGCCTGGACAAGATCGACCTGACCGCCATCACCAAAGGCGCGGGCCTGCACTTTGTGAACGCATTCACCGGTGCGGCGGGTGATGCGGTGCTGTCGACATCAGGTGGCAACAGCCTGCTGTCGGTGGACTTCTCCGGGCACGGCGTGGCTGACTTCCTGGTCAGTACCGTCGGCCAGGCGGCTGTCTCGGATATCGTGGCCTGATGTCCTCGATCCCGTGGGAGCGGCCAGCGCTCTTGCGGGATCCTTCAGGATTGAACCTATGTGCAAAAGCCCTAAGCCCCGAGGTGTCCAGGCAGGTGCCTGGTTACTCGCTACGCTGATGATGTTTACCGGAGAAGTCGCCATGGCGCGCAGCCTGTTGTTAGCAGAACCTTCGCAGTTGGCCGGCCAGTGGCAGGCTGTTCTGTCGGGGCCGCAGGAGCCTGCGCAGCCCCCATCGTCCCAAGACGCGCCGTCCAGCATCTGCCTTGTCGAGCTTCGGGCAGATCAAACCCTGGTCGGGCAAACCGCCTGCCTGGGACAGTGGCTGGGCGATGAGCCGGTCCATTGGTTCACCGAGCCAGACGGCCTTTCACTGATTGGCAAACAGAACAGCCGGATTCACTTGCAACTGCGTCAAGAGCAACGCTATCAAGTTACCTTGAAATCAGGTCAGGTAGTGACGCTCGAACGGAGTCCACCCCCAACCATTCCTTAACACGTTGGTACAGTGTGCCAATGCCCCAGGCGCGCCTGTTGAAACAGGCGCACACCGCGCCGCGGCCCGATGTAAATCATTTAAAGATTGGCAAGTTGAATAACCTGGCAAAGCCAACAGCAAGGATATCTACATGAACATGACAAGGCGCGCTGCGACGGTGCCGCTGTTTAGAGCGCTGGGCGACTATAAAAGTATTCTGATCAGCGTCGGTTGTTTTACCGCACTGATTAATGTCCTGATGTTGGCGCCTTCGATTTATATGCTCCAAGTGTATGACCGGGGCCTGTCATCACAAAACGAAACCACGCTGTGGATGTTGTCGTTGATGGTGGTGGGCTTCTTCGTATTTATCGGGCTGCTGGAAATGCTGCGCAGCTTCATTGTTATCCGTATCGGCAGCCAGCTGGAAAGACGCTTGAACCTTCAGGTGTACAAGGCCGCGTTCGAGCGCAACCTGTGCCAGGGCGAGGGCAACGCCGGGCAGTCGCTGGGTGACCTTACCCACATCCGCCAGTTCGTCACCGGACCTGCGCTGTTCGCATTCTTCGACGCCCCGTGGTTTCCCGTGTATTTGCTGGTGATCTACCTGTTCAACGTCTGGTTGGGCGTGTTCGCCAGCGTTGGCACCTTGCTGCTCATCGGCCTGGCCTGTCTCAACGAAGCCATGACTAAAAAGCCGCTGGGGCAGGCCAGTGTTTACTCGCAACAGTCCAGCCAACTGGCGACCAGCCACTTGCACAACGCCGAGACTATCCAGGCCATGGGCATGCTCGGCGCATTGCGCGGGCGCTGGTTTGCCGTGCATTCGCGCTTTCTCGGCCTGCAAAACCAGGCCAGTGATACCGGCGCGGTGATCAGCTCCCTGAGCAAGACTCTGCGCCTGTGTCTGCAATCGCTGGTACTGGGGTTGGGGGCGCTGTTGGTGATCAGGGGCGACATGACCGCTGGAATGATGATTGCCGGCTCAATCCTGATGGGTCGGGTGCTAAGCCCCATCGACCAGTTGATCGCCGTGTGGAAGCAGTGGAGCGGGGCCAAACTGGCCTATCGCCGTCTCGACGCGCTGTTGCAGGCTTATCCGCAGCAGGACGAGGCGATGAAATTGCCGGCGCCCAAGGGCCAGGTGAGCTTTGAACAGGTCAGCGCCGGCCCACCGGGGCGGCGCAACGCGACGCTGCATCAGCTCGGTTTCAGCCTGGACGCCGGGGAAGTGCTCGGGGTGCTGGGCGCGTCGGGGTCCGGCAAATCCACCCTGGCCCGCGTGTTGGTGGGGGTATGGCCGACCTTCGCAGGCACAGTGCGGCTCGACGGGGCCGACATCCATCGCTGGAATCGCGACCAGCTCGGCCCGCACATTGGCTATCTGCCCCAAGACATTGAGTTGTTCAGCGGCAGCATTGCCGAAAACATTGCCCGTTTTCGCCAGGCCGATCCGGAAAAGGTCGTCGCGGCCGCACAACAGGCTGGTGTGCATGAACTGATCCTGCGCATGCCTCAAGGCTACGACACCGTGCTGGGAGAGGATGGCAGCGGTTTGTCCGGTGGCCAGAAACAGCGCGTCGCCCTGGCCCGGGCAATGTATGACCAACCGAGCCTGGTGGTGCTCGATGAACCCAACTCCAATCTCGACACAGTCGGTGAAGCGGCACTGGCCGGCGCCATCGCGCAGATGAAAGCCCAGGGCACCACGGTCGTGCTGGTGACCCATCGCTCCTCGGCGCTGGCTCAGGCCGACAAGCTGCTGGTGCTCAATGAAGGCCACCTACAAGCGTTCGGTCCAAGTCAGGAGGTGCTGCGGGCTTTGTCCGGCCAACCGCAATCGCAACGCGACAAACCCCAGGCAGCCCCCAACGGGCTGAGCATGAGTCGCCAGTACTCGGCGGCCAGCAAACCCAGCGGCGCATGAGCAAGGATCGCGACATGAATCTGCAACACTCTCAAGACCTCGAACATCCCGAGCGCGATGCCCGTTTCTTCACCCGCCTGGGATGGGCACTGGCGATCATTGGTGCCGGCAGTTTTTTCACCTGGGCCAGCCTGGCGCCGCTGGACCAAGGTATTGCGGTGCAAGGCACCGTGGTGGTGTCCGGCAAGCGCAAGGCCGTGCAATCGATGAGCAGCGGCGTGATCAGCCGGATCCTGGTGCGTGAAGGCGAGGCAGTGAGGCAGGGCCAACCGCTGTTCCAACTGGACCAGACTCAGGCTGCGGCCGATGTGCAATCGCTGCAAGCCCAGTACCGCATGGCCTGGGCCAGCCTGGCACGCTGGCAAAGCGAGCGGGACAACCTCCCACAGGTCAGCTTTGCGGCTGAACTGAGCCACGACCCCGATCCGCGCCTGGCGCTGGTGCTCGAAGGCCAGCGGCAGTTGTTCAGCAGCCGCCGCGAAGCGGTGGCCCGGGAGCAGGCCGCGTTGCGCGCCAATATCGAAGGCGCCACGGCGCAACTGGCGGGCATGCGCCGGGCTCGCAATGACCTCAATGCCCAGGCCCAGTCCCTGCGCCAGCAGCTCAGCAACCTGCAACCGTTGGCGGACAACGGCTACATCCCGCGCAACCGTCTGCTGGATTATCAACGGCAACTGTCGCAAGTGCAGCAGGAACTGGCGCAGAACAGTGGCGAAAGCGGCCGGGTGGAGCAGGGCATCGTCGAGTCCCGCCTCACGCTTGAACAACACAATGAGGAATACCAGAAGGAGGTTCGCAGTCAGTTGGCCGAGGCGCAACTCAAGCGCGAAACCCTGCAACAGCAACTCAAGTCTGCCGCGTTTGAGCTGCAACACAGCGAGATCCTCGCCACCGCCGACGGCATCGCCGTGAACCTGGGCGTACACACCGAAGGCGCCGTGGTCCGTCAGGGCGATACCTTGCTGGAAATCGTGCCCCAAGACACGCGCCTGGAAGTGGAAGGGCGCCTGCCGGTCAACCTGATCGACAAGGTGGGCACCCATTTGCCAGTGGACATCCTCTTCACCGCCTTCAACCAGAACCGCACGCCGAGAGTCCCGGGGCAGGTCAGCCTGATTTCCGCCGACCAGATGATTGATGAAAGAACCGCTGAGCCGTATTACATCCTGCGCAGCAGCGTCAGCGAAGTGGCGATGGAAAAACTCAACGGGCTGGTGATCAAGCCCGGAATGCCGGCGCAAATGTTCGTGCGCACGGGTGAGCGCTCGCTCATGAACTACCTGTTCAAACCGCTGCTCGACCGAGCCGGCTCCGCGTTGACCGAAGAATGAGGATGTTCGGGGGTATGAAGGGACGTTATTGGCTCGCCGCGCTGGCGGCGGTTATCTGCAACAATGCCTGGGCCATGGGGCCATTCGAGTTCTATGAACAAGCCCTGCGCAATGACCCGGTCTACCTGGGCGCGATCAAGGAGCGCGATGCCGGCCTGGAGAACCGCACCATTGGCCGCGCCGGGCTGCTGCCGCACCTGGGCTACAGCTACAACAAGGGCCGCAACCAGTCCAAGGTCACCTACCTCAACGAGCGCGGCGCCAGCCAGCATGACGACCGCAACTACAGCAGCTATGGCTCCAGCCTGACCCTGCAACAACCGCTGTTGGACTACGAGGCCTACGCCGCCTACCGCAAAGGCGTGGCCCAGGCGCTGTTTGCCGACGAAAACTTTCGTGGCAAGAGCCAGGAGTTGCTAGTGCGGGTGTTGAGCGCCTACACCCAGGCGTTGTTCGCCCAGGATCAGATCGACATTGCCCAGGCCAGGAAAAAAGCTTTCGAACAACAGTTTCATCAGAACGAGCACCTGTTTGCCCAAGGCGAAGGTACGCGCACCGACATCCTTGAAGCCGAGTCGCGCTATGAGTTGGCGATTGCCGAAGAGATCGAGGCTCGCAACGAGCAGGACGCTTCCTTGCGCGAACTGGGCTCGCTGATTGGCGTCCCGACCCTGAACATCGGCGACCTGGCGCCCCTGAGCGAAACGTTCCAGACCTTTGCCTTGCAACCGGCCAGCTTCCAGACATGGCACGAACTGGCCGTGAGCAACAACCCGACCCTGGCATCCCAGCGCCAGGCCGTGGACGTGGCGCGCTACGAAGTCGAACGCAACCGCGCCGGACACCTGCCCAAGGTCAGCGCCTACGCGACGATGCGCCAGAACGAGTCGGAAAGCGGTAACACCTACAACCAGCGCTACGACACCAACACCATTGGACTTGAGATCAGCGTGCCGCTGTACGCCGGTGGCGGGGTCTCGGCGTCGACCCGTCAGGCCAGCCGCAACATGGAGCGGGCCGAATATGAACTGGACGCCAAAACCCGGGAAACCCTGATCGAGCTGCGCCGACAGTTCAGCGCCTGCATGTCGGGGGTGAACAAGCTGCGGGCATACCGCAAAGCTCTCAGCGCCGCCGAGGCGTTAGTGGTATCGACCCGGCAAAGCATCCTCGGCGGCGAACGGGTCAACCTCGATGCCCTGAACGCCGAAGAACAGCTCTACACCACCCGACGCGACCTGGCCCAGGCCCGTTATGACTACCTCATGGCCTGGACAAAGTTGCACTACTACGCCGGCACCTTGGGCGCGCAAGACCTGGCCCAGGTGGATGAGGCGTTTGTGCCGCCGGCGCTGACCCAATGACTGGCAGTGCTGTGTGGCGAGGGGATTTATCCCCGCTGGGTTGCGAAGCAGCCCACCCACAAGAGCTTCGCCGCTATCAGCAACCTTTCCAACAACAAAAAAAGAGGTCATCACGATGGGTATCTACGACTATAAAAACCTCGGCACCACCGAGTCCAAGGCGCTGGTCAGCGATGCAATGGCGATCATGCTGTATTCCTACCACAATCTGGACCACGGCTTTGCCGCCGGCTACCAGCAGAACGGCTTCGGTGCGGGGCTGCCCGCCACGCTGGTGACGGCGCTGCTGGGCAGCACCGATTCGCAAGGGGTGATCCCCGGCGTGCCGTGGAATCCCGACTCGGAACAGCTCGCCCTGGAGGCGGTGCAAGAGGCCGGCTGGACCCCGATCAGCGCATCGCAACTGGGCTACACCGGCAAGGTGGATGACCGGGGAACGTTTTTTGGTGAGAAGGCCGGCTACACCACCGCGCAGGTGGAAATTCTCGGCAAGTACGACGACGATGGGCAACTGACACAAATCGGAGTGTCGTTTCGTGGCACCAGCGGCCCACGGGAGACTCTGATCAGCGACTCCATTGGCGACGTCATCAGCGATCTGATGGCGGCTTTCGGCCCCCAGGACTACGCGAAAAACTACGTCGGCCAAGCATTCGGCAACTTGCTCGGGGACGTCGCTGCGTTTGCCCAGGCCCACGGCTTGACGGGCCAGGACGTGCTGGTCAGTGGCCACAGCCTCGGTGGGCTGGCGGTCAACAGCCTGGCGGACTTGAGCACTAGCCAATGGTCGGGGTTCTACAGCAGCGCCAATTACATCGCTTACGCCTCACCCACCCAAAGCAGCACCGACAAGGTACTGAACATCGGTTATGAAAATGACCCGGTGTTCCGGGCACTGGACGGCTCCACGTTCACCCCCGCATCGGTGGGCGTACATGATGCTCCGCAGGCGTCAGCCACCAACAACATCGTCAGCTTCAACGACCACTATGCCTCGGCGGCCTGGAACGTGTTGCCGTTTTCCATCCTCAACATCCCCACCTGGATATCCCACCTGCCCACCGGTTACGGCGATGGCATGGGCCGGATCCTCGATTCGGCGTTCTACGACCTCACCGAGAAAGACTCCACGATCATCGTCGCCAACCTGTCGGATCCCGCACGCAGCAATACGTGGGTCCAGGACCTCAATCGCAACGCCGAAACCCACACCGGCAGCACGTTTATCATCGGCACTGACCGTGATGATCTGATCCAGGGCGGACAGGGCAATGACTATCTGGAGGGCCGCGCCGGCAATGACACCTTTCGCGACGCTGGTGGGTACAACGTGATACTGGGCGGGCAGGGCAGCAATACTCTGCAACTGCAGTCCTCGGTGAAGGATGCAAGCTTCGTCCAGGACGGCGCCGGGACCTTGTACGTGCGCGATGCCCAGGGTGCAATCAGCATGACCCGCGACATCGATACGCTCGTCAGCAAAGAACCCGGTTTGTTCTGGGGGCTGGTCAAGGACGAGGTGAGCCACAGTGTCACGGCCAACGGCCTGGTGGCGGGCAGCGAGCTCACGGCGTATGCATCGTCGACCACCGGCACCTCGGCTGACGATATGTTGACCGCGCGATCATCGGGGGACTGGCTGTTCGGGCATGACGGCAACGATGTGCTACTGGGCGGTACGGGTAACGACACCTTTGTTGGCGGCTCGGGCAATGATCGGCTGCAATCGGGCGGTGGCGCTGACACATTCCTTTTCAATGGCGCGTTCGGCCACGATCTGATCAGTGGGTATGATGCCGGCGACAAACTGGTGTTCCTGGGCGTGCAGGGCGCCGGGGCAGGTTACGACTACCGCCAGCACCTGTCTCAGGTCGGCGGTGACACGCTGCTAGAGGTCGGTGACAGTTCGGTGACCCTGGTGGGGGTCAACCCCGGCCAGGTGGGAGGCGACATTGTATTTGCCTGATTCAGGATCGTTTTGAGTAGCCTGTGGCGAGGGGATTTCCCTCGCCACAGTAATTGATTTGAGGAGAAGTGAAGCAGTGAGCAGCAAGAAAAGCCCCATCATCGGCCTGATGGGGGCCTTGGCCTTGGCCTCGGCTGGCGCCTTGGCCGAGTTGCCGGATCAATCGATTCTGACCCGCTATGGCATCACGCCCGAGCAATTGCCCGCCGCCGAACGAGGCAAACCGTTCGATGCGCCTTCGTACCTGCCTCGCTTTGAGATACAGACGCCCAAGTCATGGGTTTCGGTAGGCGTTGATGAAGCGAAGAGACCCGACATGACCGGGAATATCAGCATTGATCGTTCCACTCAACTGGAATACGAGCACTGCCTGCGAATGCAGGAACGGTCGTTGCGACGAAAAGGCGCGAAGATCAGTTGTGACGAGGGCGGCTTGGCGCTGGAGATGAGCCTGGATCCTATCCGCTGATTTCAAACAGGCCCTCTGCGGACAGAGGGCTGGAATAAACTCAGTCTTCCTTACGCACCGTCGCCACTTCATCGGCGCGGACCCGCACTTTTCTGCCGGAAATGTCTTCGAACTCATAGAAGCCGTCAGCGGTACGGGTGTTGGGGGCATCCTTGGTCAAATACTGGGTACCGTTCTGCAAGGTCACCACAGTTGGTGATGAGCAGCCGGCCAAAGCCAGCAACGCAGCGGCGACCAGGGGCAGACCCAGAATCCTGATGTTCATATCCGTAACCTCTCAATCAAAAAGGCGCAGTTCAGTTGATTAGACCGTGCCATCACTGTAGTTAACCGCCATTGGTCTCGCTTGCCGTAGGAAAGTTCATCGTCGGAGCAGGTTTTTCCTCCTGAACGCGGGCGACCGCTCATCTTTTGCAGTTGCTTGGGCCCGCCGCAGCTGATATCTGTACGCATAACCAGTATTCCGGCAGGCATGGCACTTCTTTCCGTGACAAATAACCCTCTCGATGACCCCTTCTACTATCTGAACAACTTTGAGCAAGTGCTCGCCTGGTTGGCAGCGCGCTATGCCGATGTGCTCAGCGTCGAGGAGCAACGCTTCATCGACGATTTCGCCACCTTGCCCCGTGCATCCCAGGGGTTGTTGGTGCGCATGGTGATGCGCAAGGGGCGGCATTTTCGCCATAGCAAGCTGCAGTACCCTGAGATCGGTGATATTGGCAGCGCCGTCGAACCTTTGTTGGCGCTGGGCTGGGTCGAGGATCAGGCGCCTCTCGGGCTTGTCGAGCTGTTTGAGGTGTTGCGCAAACAGGAAATCATCCTGTGCCTGGGTCACCTGATCGAACACCCCAAGGCGAAAAAGGGCCAGTGGCTCGAATCCTTGCAGGGCCATTTCGATCAACCACAGCCTTTTTGCACCTGGTGCCCGCTGCTGGAAGACCGACTCTTCAGCCTGACGATCATGAACCTCTGCGACCACCTGCGGTTGCTGTTTTTTGGCAATCTCTATCAGGATTGGTCGGAGTTCGTGCTGGCGGATCTGGGTATCTTCACCTATGAAACCGTTGAGTTCAGTGCCCAGTCCCGTGGCCTGCGCAGCCGCCAGGATGTCGATGCCTGCCTCTTCCTCCACGAATGTCAGCAGCGTTTCGAAGCCGGCGAGCCTCTTGAAGAGATCGTTGCCCAAATCCATGCCCTGAGCCTGGACAACCCCTGGCTGGAGCGACGCCGGGGCAAGCTGCTGTTTCAGATCGGCCAGCACGCGGAGCGCATCGGCGATTTCACCTTGGCCTTGCGCATTTATCAGGATTGCAGCTACTCCGGCGCACGGCTGCGGATGATCCGGGTGATGGAGCGCATCGGTGAATACGCCCCGGCCCTGGAATGGGCGCAGGCGGCGGCACTAGCGCCGCAAAGCGCCGCCGAAACCCAGGCCCTGCTCAGAATCCTGCCCCGGCTGCGGCGCAAGCTGGGCGGCCCCCCGGTGCCGCGCACCATGGCGCGCAAGGTCGAGCGGTTGGACCTGCACCTGCCGCGTGTCGATCCGGCCTTGTCGGTGGAGTATCACGTTCAGGCCCATCTGCACGATGAAACCGCGCCGGTGCATTACGTGGAGAACAGCCTGATCAACTCGCTGTTTGGCCTGCTGTGCTGGCCGGTGATTTTTGCGCCGTTGCCGGGAGCGTTTTTTCACCCCTTCCAGCGCGGGCCGGTGGACCTGCTCAACGAGGACTTTCACGAGCGACGCGCCGAGCTGTTCGCGGCCTGTTTCGCGCAGCTCGACGATGGACGCTACCGGGACACCATTGTCCGTCGTTACACAGAAAAGTGGGGCGTGCAGTCGCCTTTCGTGTTTTGGGGTGCACTGTCCGAAGAGTTGCTCCATCAGGCCCTCGACTGCCTGCCTGCTGAACACCTCAAGCACTGGTTCAGCCGCCTGCTGCTGGATATCAAGGCCAACCGCGCCGGCATGCCGGACCTGATCCAGTTCTGGCCGCAGCACAAGACCTACCGCATGATCGAAGTCAAAGGCCCCGGCGACCGCCTGCAAGACAATCAACTGCGCTGGCTGGAGTTCTGTCACGAACACCAGATGCCCGTCGCCGTCTGCTATGTGCAGTGGGCGGAGCAGGGCGCATGACCCAGGCGCCGGGCTACAGCATCGCCGTTCGGGCACTGTGCGAGTTCACCGCCAAGACCGGCGACCTGGACCTGCGCTTCACACCGTCGCCCACGGCCATGGAAGGGATCGTCGGCCACCGTACCGTGGCCTCGCGGCGTAGCGAGGGTTACCAGGCCGAAGTGAGCCTGGAGGGCCGCTACCAGACGCTACAGATCAAAGGCCGGGCAGATGGCTACGACCCGGCCTGCAATCGCATCGAAGAAGTGAAGACCTACCGGGGCGACCTGGACAAGCAACCGGCCAATCATCGCCAGCTGCATTGGGCCCAGGCAAAAATCTACGGTTGGCTGATGTGCCAGAAGTTGCAATTGCCGCGGATCGACGTGGCGCTGGTCTACTTCGACATCGTCAGCGAAAAGGAAACCTGCCTGACGCAAAGCTTTGAAGCGGCGCAGCTTGAGGTTTTCTTTGAACAACAGTGCGCGCTGTTCCTCGCTTGGGCCGAACAGGAGATGGCTCACCGACAGGCGCGCAACCTCGGCGCTCAGACGCTGGCATTTCCTCACGCTGGCTTCAGGACCGGGCAACGACACCTGGCTGAGTCGGTGTTCAAGGCCATCAGCACCGGCCGCTGCCTGATGGCCCAGGCGCCCACCGGCATTGGCAAAACCGTGGGCACCTTGTTTCCGATGCTCAAGGCATTGGCGCCTCAACGACTGGACAAGGTGTTCTTCCTCACGGCCAAGACCCCAGGACGCAAACTGGCGCTGGATGCGGCCCGAGTGATTACCCAAAGCGCACCGTCGATGCCGTTGCGGGTGCTGGAGATGATCGCTCGGGACAAAGCCTGTGAGCACCCGGACAAGGCCTGCCATGGCGAAGCCTGCCCGTTGGCCCGCGGGTTCTATGATCGACTGCCGCACGCCCGTGCGGCGGCGGGCCAGGTCACGCTGCTCGATCAGGCGGCGTTGCGCGATATTGCTCTGGCCCATGATATCTGCCCGTACTACCTGAGCCAGGAAATGGCCCGCTGGGCAGACGTGGTGGTCGCTGACTACAACTATTACTTTGACTTCAGCGCCTTGCTCTTTGGTCTGGCCCAGGCCAATGGCTGGACCGTCGCGACCCTGGTGGACGAAGCCCACAATCTGGTGGAGCGGGGACGGCAGATGTACAGCGCGACCCTCGATCAGTCCGTCTTGGCAGCAGTGCGCAAAACCGCACCCGAGACGTTGAAGAAAGCCCTACAGCGGGTCAATCGCCAGTGGAACGCGCTGCATGAGCCCCAGGTTGCGGTCTATCAGGCGTATGAAAAACCACCGGAGAAACTGCTCCAGGCCCTGTCGCTGTGCACCACGGCTATCAGCGATTACCTCAATGACCATCCCCAGGGACTGGATAGCGGTTTACAGGCGTTTTACTTCGATGCCTTGCAGTTTGCCCGGGTGGCGGAGTCCTTTGATGAGCACTTTCTGTTCGACATACACAAGCGTGAATATGGCCGACAGCGAAGCGCATCGACCCTGTGCCTGCGTAATGTAGTGCCGGCCGCTTTTCTGCGACCCAGGCTGACCGCCGCCCGCAGCAGCGTGCTGTTTTCCGCCACCCTGAGCCCCCGGCACTATTATGCTGACTTGTTGGGCGTCCCGGCGGACACTGTGTGGATCGACGTGGAGTCGCCATTCCAGGCGCAACAGCTTGATGTACAGGTTGTCAGCCGGATCTCGACCCGGTTTGCCCATCGCCAGGCGTCCCTGGAACCTATCGTCGCGTTGATGGCCCGCCAGTTCAGCGAGCGCCCGGGCAATTACCTGGCCTTCTTCAGCAGTTTTGACTACTTGCAGCAAGTGGCCGGACTGTTTGCCGAGCGGCATCCGCAGATTGCCACCTGGTCGCAATCACGCGGCATGGGCGAAGCACCCCGGCAGGCGTTCCTTGAACGATTCATGGAACACAGCCAGGGGATTGGGTTTGCGGTGTTGGGCGGTGCGTTCGGGGAGGGCATCGATTTACCTGGCTCCCGCCTGATCGGTGCGTTCATCGCGACCCTGGGGCTGGCGCAGTTCAACCCGGTCAACGAGCAGATGAAGCTGCGCATGGCGGCTATTTTCGGCGATGGCTACGATTACACCTACCTGTATCCCGGCCTGCAAAAAGTGGTGCAGGCTGCGGGTCGTGTCATTCGTACGCAGCAGGATCGAGGGGTGGTGATGTTGATCGACGATCGATTTGCTGAGGCGAGGGTGCAGCACTTGTTGCCGCGCTGGTGGTCAGTTAGTCAAGAGCAGCACAACTGCTGTGGGAGTGAGCTTGCTCCCACAGGGGATCTGTGGTGAATCTCATATCGCGACCAAGCTGCTGATTCCCACGGATCTAATCACTATTTCCGATGCCGCACTTGCTCCATACTTCGCAAAAAATCCTTCTGGATGCCTTGGCCAAAAAAATGCTCGAAGACGCCCCCAAGACCGCACTCATCAATCAGGAACAGCGTTTTCGCCTGCTCATCGACGCCGTGGTCGACTACGCCATCTACATGACCGACCCCTCCGGTATCATCACCAGTTGGAACTCCGGTGCCAGGCGTTTCAAGGGCTACGAGGAATCCGAGATCCTTGGCCAACACTTCTCACGCTTCTACACTGACCAGGATCGGGCAGACGGTCTTCCGCAACGGGCGCTGGACACGGCCTTGCGCGAGGGCCGTTTCGAAGGCGAGGGCTGGCGGGTGCGCAAGGACGGAAGTTTGTTCTGGTCCCATGTCGTCATTGACCCGATCATCGATAGCCAGAGCGGCAACTTGCTGGGCTTTGCCAAGATCACCCGCGACCTGACCGATCGCAAGATGGCCGAGGAAACCCTCAAGCAAAGCGAACAGCAGTTTCGCCTGCTGGTGCAAAGTGTCACCGATTACGCCATCTATATGCTCGACCCTGACGGCCAGGTGACCAACTGGAACCTGGGTGCGCAACGGATCAAGGGTTATCTTCCGGCGGAAGCCATCGGCCGGCATTTTTCGATGTTCTATACCCCTGAGGACCGCCAGGCCGGTGAGCCACAACGAGCTTTGAGCATCGCCGCCAATGAAGGGCGCTTCGAAAAAAGGGGCTGGCGGTTACGCAAGGATGGCACGCGGTTCATGGCGCATGTGGTCATTGATGCGATCCGCAGCGACACGGGGACACTGCTGGGTTTTGCCAAGATCACCCGCGACATCACCGATGCCACGCGAGCGCAGCAAGCCTTGGAGCAGGCACGCGAAGCGCTGTTCCAGTCCCAGAAACTGCAAGCCATCGGCCAGCTCACCGGTGGCATCGCCCATGACTTCAATAACCTGCTGACGGTGATCCTCGGCAACCTGGAAATTGTGCGCAAACGCATGCCCAGCGACCCCAAGCTCATGCAATTGCTGGATAACGCCAGCCAGGGCGCGCTTCGCGGTGTTTCGCTGACGCAACGCATGCTGGCATTTGCCCGCAGACAGAAACTGTCCTCCGAATCGGTGGAACTGTCGGCGCTGGTGCAGGGCATCAGTGGTTTGCTGCAAAGCTCCATCGGCCCTTCGATACACATCCAGACCGACTTTGCCCAAGCGCTTTCGCCGGTGCTGGCCGATGTCAACCAACTGGAACTGGCCATCCTGAATCTGGCGACGAACGCTCGGGATGCCATGCCACATGGTGGGCGGATACTGATCACCGCCCGGGAACGCTCAGGCACCGAGGCCGGAAAGGACACGCCGATGGCGCCAGGGCAATACATTTGCCTGTCCATCACCGACGAGGGCGAAGGCATGGACGAGGCCACGCTGGCTTCGGCTGTGGACCCGTTCTTCACCACCAAGGGCGTCGGCAAGGGCACGGGCCTGGGCTTGTCCATGGTGCACGGCCTGGCCGAGCAATTGGGTGGCCGCCTGATGCTCAAGAGCCGCAAAGGTGAAGGCACTACCGCTGAGCTGTGGTTGCCAGTGGCTGACAGTTCGGCGCCAGGCAAGGCGCCGTCCCAGGCCACGACCACACAGCCGGTGAACGAGCTACGGGTGTTGGTCGTGGATGATGACAGCCTGGTGCTGACCAGCACCCGGTTGCTGATCGAAGATCTGGGCCACCGGGTGCTTTGCGCCCCATCAGCGGCTCAGGCGCTGCAGATGTTCGAGCTCAACCCGGACATCGATCTGGTGATCACCGACATGGCCATGCCGCAGATGGACGGTGCGCAGCTGGCGAAACTGTTGCGTGACCGGCATCCGACCCTGCCCATCATCCTGGCCACCGGTTACGCCGAGCGTCTGGAGGGGTTCGCCACGCAATTGCCGCGGCTGACCAAACCGTTCAAGCAGATCGATCTGGTGCGGGTCATTGGGCAGGCGATGAAGTAGCCTCAGGCATGCACCTGCCACAGGTTCATTCGGTATTTTTCTTGAACCCGCGCAGATTCATCGCACACAGGCAGAATTGCAGCACGATCAGCGCGTAGGCGTCTGAATGCAGCCCCCAGATGACCCACAGGATATTGCTCGCGATAAAGCAACTGAACCCGGCCACCCGCCGTCGGGGCTGACGTGAGCCGATCAGCCAGGCGGCCAGCACCGTTACCACCATCGCCGGCCATTGCACCCATCCAAGATAGTCCACAGATCCCTCCTTAAGCATTTGGTGATTTAGAGACCGTGACGATCGGTAAGTGTTTCGTTGAACCCGGGTCGCACCTCTGGTCCGGTGGTCGGAACTTGCCTGTCGCTCATTTCTTCTAACAAGTCCCAAACCCACGCCCGAGGCGCAGCCTGCGCAATGCCCAGAATACTCACCAGCCATACCCCGGATGAAGAACTGACGGAACACAATGCCAAGCTGTTCGGCTCGCCCAAGGAACGCCTGGATTTCTATCGTCGGGAGATCCAGTACGAAACCAGCATCCTGGCCAATCGAACCGATGCCTACCTGGCTGCCCAGTCCTTCCTGGTGATCGCCTTTGCCTCATGCATGGCCAACCTGAACCCGGAGTGGGGCAAGTTGTTCACCTTGATCGTGCCGCCGTTCCTGGCGCTGCTGGGCTTCCTGAGCTCGCTCAACGCCTGGCCAGGAATTCGCGCCGCTTACGAGATCATTGACCATTGGCATTTCAAGCAAAGCGAGTTGCTGCGTGCAGAGCCATTGATGGGCTTGGCCTACGATGAGTCCCCGCTGTTCAGCGAACAGGAATCGACCCACAAGGGCTATCGCAAGTCGTTGTTGTTTTCGGTGCGTACGCCATGGATCTTTGCCACGTTCTGGGTGTTGCTTGGGGTGTACTCGATCTATATCCAGGTGAGTGATCCAGGCGGCTGAAGCCTCAACTCGATTTTTTGTGGCGCTCATACCAGGCCAGTATGGGTTGGGTGCTCAGGCCATGGACCAGAATGCTCAGGGCCACCACCGACAGCGTGATATCGATGCACAGCTGGACCATCTCTGGCTGTAAATCATGGTTCACCGCATAGAACAGATAAAACAGACTGCCGATGCCGCGTATGCCGAACCAGCCAATCAGCAGCCGTTGCGGCCTGTCCAGCAACCGCCCCCATGGCAACACCCACAAGCTCAACGGGCGAATCACGGCAAACAGCAGGCCGCCGATGACCAGCGCCCGCCAGTCCCAATGAGTGGCAAGCACCACCCCCAACAGCGTCACCAAAAACACTTCCATGGAACGCTCCACCAGACTGCCGAAGGCGAGCATGTCGCTCATCATGACCCCGGCGGCCACCTGACCCTCTTCCAGCGTCTCGGCGTCACCCCGGACCGCGTCCCGGGGGGTGGCCGCTTCGTGCCCCACGACCGGTTGCACCAGGTGTTCGGCCGGAAGTGAGTGTTCATCCGTCGATTGCACCTCGGCCTGGCGCAGGCCCAGGCCGGCGGCGAACACCGAAAGAAAACCATAACCCTGGAGGGCTTCGGCCACGACATAGGCCAGGGCAATCAGTGCCAGGGCCAGGTAATCGTTGGGCGAGAGCGTGCTGTCGGCGTTCTTGATGCGCATTGACAGGGTCAACCAGCCGATACCCCGGCCCATCCAGTAACCGGTGAGCAAACCGACCGGCACCGCCCACAGCACATCCTGCAGCATCCAGTCGCCGAGAAAACCTAAGCCGTCCTCGTTCAGCAACAACAAACCCAGAATCACAAAGGGGAAGGCCGTGCCGTCGTTCAAACCGGCTTCCCCCGACAGGCCAAACCGCACCTGATCGTCATCCCGGGCATCGTTGACCTGCACCAGCGCGGCAAGCACCGGGTCAGTCGGCGCCAGGATCGCCCCGATCAACACCGACACACCCCAACCGAGGCCGAACAGGTAATGCAGTATCAGGCTCAGGCCCGCGATAGTCAGGATCATCACCGGCCCGGCCAGGGTATAAGCCACGCGCCAGCTTCGGTCCTTGAGGGGCAAGCGTAACTTGAGGCCGCTGACGAACAACGAAAACACCACCGCGACTTCCGTGAGGTGTTCCATCCAGGCCGAGGAGTCGGCAATGTCCAGCCTCAACAGCTCCAGGCCCGCCGGCCCGATGGCAACGCCCAAACCCAGGCAGATTGCCGAGGTGGTCACCGGCATCCAGCGCAGGTAGGAGGACGTCAGGGCCAAGGTCAGCAATACGGCGCCGAGCACCGCTACCCATACCGTAAAAATCATTGCTGCTCCTTGGATAGCGGACAGGTCAAACAGGGGAGCCAATGTTCGGCTCCTGTCAGTGATTCGAGCGTTGCGCTGAAGCAGGGGTTCCCATCGAAGCGGTACGGCCCCGTTTGTCCGGCCACATTTCACCCCAAGGGAATTTTTCGTCATTCCCGGCGCTCTGCAAAAGAAGAGACGTGCTGCTTCAGCGTCCTGCCGAGAACCCAAGAGGCCCTTATGACTGCGCTGACACCCCTCCAATCCCGGCCTGCCACCGTGCATTCATTCATGGATGCCGGGAACGTGCGCCAATGCTATGAGCGCCTGCTCAATGGCCCCGACGATGCTGACAAACAGGCCGTCGCCCAGGCCTTCCTCCAGCAATGCCTGGGGCAGGCCGCGACGCTGCCCCTGGAAATGCCCGGCGACCCCGCGGCCCTGCAAGCCTGGGTCGAGCAACACAGCGCCGGTGTGGCCCGCCAGTACGCCGAGTATCTAGAGCGGCGCAAGAACGCCGGTCCGCGAGAGTTTTTCACGTGCAAGGCCCACGCCTTGTATTTCCTGCAGGCGGTGGCGCCGACCAAACTGGTGGATGGCGCGTGGTTGTATGGCGTGCTCAAGCATTGGCACGACCATCGTTTTGAAGGGCTGCTGTGCACCTATCTGGAAGAGCTGGGAGACGGCAATCCTTCGCAAAACCATGTGGTGATCTATCGCAAGCTGCTCGCCGAACACGACCTGTCGGACGCGCCCGACATTGAAGACGAGCGCTACCTGCAAGGGGCCGTGCAATTGGCCCTGGGCTATGCCGGCGATGAATACCTGCCTGAAGTGATCGGTTACAACCTGGGTTACGAACAATTGCCCTTGCACCTGTTGATCAGCGCTTATGAGCTGACTGAACTGGACATCGACCCTTACTACTTCACCCTCCACGTCACGATCGACAACGCGAGCACCGGTCATGCCCACAAGGCCATCCAGTCGCTGCTGCAACTGATGCCGATGGAGGCGGACCGCGAAGCCTTCTGGCGCCGGGTCACCCAGGGTTATCGCCTCAATGATCTGGGCCAAGGCAGCCGAACCATCATCGAGTCATTCGACCTGTATCGCGAAGTACTGGAGATGCTCGAACGCAAACGCCCGTTCGGCCAGCACATGCATTCCGATTACTGCAAGTTCGAAGGCAAGACCGTCAATCAATGGCTGGCAGCACCTGGACAGCTGGAGGGGTTCCTGACGGCGATGCAAAACAAGGGCTGGATAAAACGTCATGAAGATCCGCAGAACAGCCGGTTCTGGACCCTGATCGAAGGGGCGGGCGCGGCCATGTTCGGGGTGTTCAGCCCCTATGAAAAACAGTTGCTGCATGACTGGATCGCCGGTGACTGGCTGAAAGGGGGCGCCCGAAAGGCCCCACGCCGCACCCAATGCGCCGCGTGCGAACCACCGACGCCGACCGAGGATCCCGATGTACAGAGCCTGCAACAGACCCTGCGCGGCCAGGCGCCCGATGCGCAGATGCAGACCCTGATGCCGTGGCTTTCGGCACGCTGCCACAGCCATCCGGCCGGCCTGCTGGCGACTCGTCGTTTCATCGAACTCAAATCCGCGCTGCGCTAGGAGCCCGCATGAATCAGGAAGAACGCCTATCAGAAACCGACCTGGCGCTGTTGCAATTGGGCCGACGCCTGCAAGCCGACGGCTATCGCTTCATTACCCCGACACCCCTGACCCACGAACGCGTCAACCAGCGGCCTGGTAATGAGCGCTCCAGGACCCTGAGGGACGTGTTCGGCTGGTCGCGCCCGTTTGCCCCGGGGCTGATCAGCGCCGATGAGCAGCGTCAATTGCAGCAAGCCGAGGTGCTGGAGGAGCGCGGCGGCCTGCTGCATAGCCGGGTGCGCTGGTCGAGCCTGGACGGCCTGTTGTTCGCTCATTCGCAATTTCCCACCCAAGCCAACGACGCGGTGTTTTTCGGTCCCGACAGCTATCGTTTCGCCCAGCTGATCCATACTTATCTGCAACAGAACTTCACGGCAATACATCGGGCCGTGGACATTGGCTGTGGCGCCGGTGTCGGGGCGCTGGTCATTGCCCGCGCCCGGCGCGAGGCACAGGTGCTGGCGGTGGACATCAATCCAATGGCCCTGCGCCTGAGCGCGGTCAACGCAGCGCTGGCCGAGGTGTCCAACATTGAGATCGCCCGCAGCGATGTGCTCCAGGATGTGGAGGGCGACTTCGACCTGATCGTCGCCAATCCGCCGTACATGGCCGACCCCAGTGAACGGGCCTACCGCCATGGCGGTGGCGCACTGGGCGCCGGGCTGTCGCTGCGCATCGTCGAACAGGCCCTGCCACGGCTGACGCCCGGTGGCTCGCTGGTGCTCTACACCGGTGTGGCGATGGTCGATGGTCGTGATCCGTTTCTCGAGGCGCTTGAGCCTTGGCGCGACTCGCCGGATTTCGGCTGGACCTACAAGGAATTGGACCCGGACGTGTTTGGTGAAGAACTGCTCACCCCGGGTTACCAGGATGTAGAAAGGATCGCCGTGGTGGCGTTGGTTGTAACCCGCATCGGCGCGGGTATCGGAGGGACTATCGATGAACAGGCGACTGAAGTTCGGCATTGAAGAGGAGTATTTCATCACCGATCTGCAAACCCGTTGCATGCCGGATCAACCCTCGACAGAGGTTGTCGCGGCGTGCCAGGCGCTACTGGGCAAGCATTTCGCCCATGAAATGTTCCAGTGTCAGATCGAGATGGCGTCGCCTATTTTTCGCAACCTGGCCGAGGCGGCCGATTATCTGTCCCGGGTGCGCACAGGCCTGACCCAGTGCCTGGCCGCCCATGGCCTGGGCCTGCTCAGCGCAGGATCTCATCCCATGGCGACCCAGGGTCTGCAGCCCACCGACGAACTGCACTTTCAGCAACTGTTCGACGATTACCAGCGGGTGGCCCGCCGTAGCGTGGTCTCGGGCCTGCATGTGCACGTAGAGGTGCCGGCCAATAAGGACCGTGTCCGGGTCATGAATGAGGTGCTGCCCTGGTTGCCGATGTTCCTGGCCCTGAGTGCTTCGTCGCCCTTCTGGAACGGCGCCTACAGCGGGTTCAGCAGCTACCGTCAGGTCGCTTGCGATGAATGGCCGCGCATGGGCGTGCCGGAGTTCTTCGAGGACGAATCGGCGTTTGCCGGCTACGTAGACATGCTCATGCGCACCGGATCCATTCGCCAGCCCAGCGATTGCTGGTGGGTGATGCGGCCTTCGTCGCGTTATCCCACGCTGGAGCTGCGAATCTGCGACGCCTGTCCGCGTGTTGAAGATGTCCTGTGCCTGGCCTCGCTGTTTCGCCTGATGGTGGCTCATGCCATTGCACAACCTGCGCCCGGCGCGCACTTCAGCCTGACCTCCCACTGGATCCTCAAGGAGAATCGCTGGCGGGCCAAGCGTCATGGAACCCTGGCCGAGTTCATCCTGGAGGGGCAGGAGCAGCCGATGATGATCGGGGAGTGGATCACACTAGCGGAGCAAACCTTTGGCGAAACGGCCGCCGCGCTGGGCGTTGAGGATGTGTTCAAGCAGGCACGGCGTATCGTCCAGGAAGGCTCCAGTTCCGATCGGCAAATCGTGCTCTACGAACAAGGGCTGCTGCTGGGTGACTCCACCGAGCACGCCTTGAGCAGGGTGGTCGATCAATTGTTGGCCGAAACCGCTGGGATGCCCGTGGCCGACCCGTCGCTGTTGCAAGTGGCAGGTGGTCCATGAGCAGCAAGACCCTGGAGGATTACAACCGGATGCGTGACTTCGCCGCCACCCCGGAACCGGCGGCCAAGCGTTCACGTAAATCGGCGAAAACCGCTCATGCCTTGCAGTTCTGTATTCAAAAGCACGACGCCTCACGGCTGCATTATGATTTCCGGCTGGAGCTGGACGGTGCGCTCAAAAGCTGGGCGGTGCCCAAGGGGCCGTCCCTGGACCCCAAGGTCAAGCGCTTGGCGGTGCATGTTGAAGACCATCCGCTCGATTACGCGACCTTCGAAGGCAGCATCCCCGAAGGTCACTATGGCGCCGGCGACGTCATTGTCTGGGATCGGGGCGTGTGGATTCCCCAGGGCGATGTCCACGAGGCCTATGAAAAAGGCCGGCTCAAGTTCGAGTTGCAAGGGGAAAAACTCAGCGGTCTGTGGAACCTGGTGCGCACCCACATGCCCGGCAAGCAGGAGCAGTGGTTCCTGATCAAGCACCAGGACGCAGCGGCACGCCCCGAAAGTGAGTACGACGTGGTCCAGGCCGAGCCGGACAGCGTGCTCAGCGAGCGTACCCTTGTACCCAAGCGCCGTGGCAAGTCTGCCGTCCAGGTCAAGGCAGTGCAGCAACCGAAAAAAGCCACCACGGCAAAACCGTCTAGGAAAACCTCGACCACCACCCTCAGCGGCGCGGTGGCCGGGCCAATGCCCAAGTCACTCAAACCGCAACTGGCTACGTTAGTAGAACGCGCGCCTGACGGCGAATGGCTCTATGAAATCAAGTTTGACGGCTACCGCGTCATGGCCCGCATTGAAAACGACGACGTCAGGCTGATCACCCGCAACGGCCATGACTGGACCCACAAGCTACCCAAACAGGCCGAGGCCCTGGCCGGATTGGGGCTGGAATCAGCCTGGCTGGACGGCGAAATGGTGGTGGCCAACGACCAAGGCGTCCCGGACTTCCAGGCCCTGCAAAACGCTTTCGACGCCGGCAGCAGCAACAAGATTGCCTACTACTTGTTCGATCTGCCTTACCTCAATGGCATGGATCTGCGCGAGGTGCCCGTGCAAGAGCGGCGGGCCGCGTTGGCGGCGGTGCTTGCGAGCAACAAGAATCCGTTGTTGCGGTTCTCCGATGCCTTCGAAGAAACCCCTGAAGCCTTGCTCAACAGTGCTTGCCAAATGCAGATGGAAGGATTGATCGGCAAACGCATGGGCAGTGCCTACGTTTCCCGGCGCAGCAACGATTGGATCAAGCTCAAGTGCAAGAATCGCCAGGAGTTCGTCGTCGTCGGTTTCAGTGAGCCCAAGGGCGCCCGCAATGGCTTCGGCGCCTTGCTGCTGGGGCTGCACGATGCCGACAGCGGGCAATTGCGCTATGCCGGCAAGGTCGGCACAGGGTTCAACGAGCAAACCCTCACAAGCATTCACCAGCAATTGTTGCCCCTGGAAAGAAAAAAGGCTGCGGTGGTCAACCCACCCACCGGATATGACGCCAAAGGCGTGCATTGGCTGGAGCCGACGTTGCTGGCTGAAGTGGCGTTTGCCGAGATGACCAAGGAAGGCTCGGTCCGCCATGCTGTGTTTCATGGTTTGCGCAACGATAAACCGGCGAAGGCGATCACCCAGGAGCTGGCCAAACCCGTGAAAAAGACCGCGAAAAAGGCGCCGGCCATGGACGGCAAGGTGCGTATTACCCACCCGGAACGGGTCATCGACGCCAGCAGCGGCACGACCAAGCTGCAACTGGCCGAGTACTACGCCAGCGTCGCCGAATTCATCCTGCCGGAATTGGCCGATCGCCCGGTGGCACTGGTCAGGGCGCCGGATGGCATTGCCGGTGAGTTGTTTTTCCAGAAAAACGCCGAGCGCCTGGCGATTCCTGGCATCACCAGCCTGGACAAATCATTGACCGGACAGCCGGTGATGATCATCAACAATGCCGAAGCGTTGATCGGCGCGGTGCAAATGAGCACGGTGGAGTTGCACACTTGGAATGCCACTTCGGTGAACCTGGACAAGCCTGATCGCTTTGTGCTCGATCTTGACCCGGATCCGGCCCTGCCTTGGAAAAGCATGGTGGAAGCGACGCACCTGACCTTGTCGGTACTCGATGAACTAGGGCTCAAGGCGTTTCTCAAGACCAGCGGCGGCAAGGGGATCCACATTGTCGTGCCCTTGACCCGCAAATTGGGTTGGGACGAGGTCAAGGGCTTCAGTCATGCGATTGTCAGCCACATGGCCAAGCTATTGCCGGATCGCTTCTCGGCGGTCTCAGGGCCAAAGAACCGGGTAGGGCGGATCTTCATCGATTATCTGCGTAACGGCCTGGGCGCCACCACCATCTGCGCCTATGCCGCACGAACCCGTGAAGGGTTGCCGGTGTCGGTGCCGATCTTTCGCGAGGAAGTCGCCGAACTCAAGGGCGCGAATCTGTGGAACGTGCACAACGTCCATGAGCGTTTGGCACAAGTGGGTCACGAGCCGTGGGCGGGCCTGAAGAAGACCCGCCAAAGCATCACCGCCGACATGCGCCGACGCATTGGTATGAAAAAGACCGAGAAGTAATCTTGTTCGGTGCCTCCCGACTGTCAACTCACCGGAACGCGCAGGTATTCCGGCTGCAGGACGTTGAACCACAGCAGGATCATTTCCACCAGGATGGTCACCAGCACCAACAGCCCTACGCCCCATACGCTGGCCGAGTACAACAGACCTTGTTCCTTCTTGATGTTCATGAACTTGGGCAGGCCAACAAACAGCAAAAAGGTCGAGTAGGCCGACGCCATTGCCAGCGCGATCACCGCCAGCCAGCGGTTGGGGTAGAGCCCGAAGATCCCGGCCAGGAAGTAGGGCGTGGCGGTGTAGGCGGCAAAACCAATGCACTGGTTGACCGTAGGGCGGGCATCGAAGGTGCGCGACATCCAGCGGATGAACAGCCCCATGAGCATCACGCCGGCCACGATGGTCAGGTACAGCAGCACACTCAGTTGAAGGGCGCTGGCCGTGCTGAGCCGTACCGTTTCGTTTTCAGCCAGGCTCCAGCCGGTCCAGGTGGTCCCAATGAACAGGCACACCACGGGAATCAGGGCGAGCAACAACAGGTGAGCCAGATAGTGGCGCGGGTGAGCTTGTTCCTGTTCGCGGATGTCTTTCCAGGCAAACTCGGGGTGGGTGAACAGTTTGACGAAAGGGGCAGACATGACGACCTCCTGATCAGTACAGCCTCTGCTGAGGCCCATACGGATTTGAGGTTCAGGATCGGCCCGGGGTTCATTTATTTGGAGTGCCCGCGGGGCATGATCCGAGGGAATGAATCAATACGGCCGGGGTCAATCCATCAGATCCCTGAAGGACTGTATGCCATGACTGTTGCTTGCTCCCTGGTTGATTACCTGCGTGAACACCAGTTGCGCCTGACGACGGCTGAATCCTGCACAGCCGGCAAAATCGTCACCCTGTTGGCCGAAGTGCCGGGCAGCGGCTCGCTGATTGAAAGCGGTTACGTGGTGTATTCCCCAGAGGCGAAGCAACGATTGCTAGGGGTCAACCCATGCACCATCGACACCTTCAATCTCACCAGCCGTGAGGTGGCCGAGGAAATGGCCCTCGGCGCGCTGCGCGACGCCAATGCCAACGTCGCCGTAGCCACCACCGGCATTCTCGGGCCGGACGACATGGACGGCATTCCGGCGGGTACCGTCTGTTTTGCCTGGGCGTTCGATATGCGCGGCGAGCGAGCGCTGTTCAGTCGCCAGGAGAGGTTTTTCGGCAGTCGCAACCAGGTCCAACGGTGGGCCGCTGAACATGCCCTTGTGCAGTTGCGGCACTTTCATCAACGCGCACTGGCGGGTGAACGCAGATAGGAGCCCCCATGACCCATCCCACTGAATCCGAGGAGTTGCGCAGCCGCCAGTTCCCGGTCCGTGAAGACATGGCCTACCAGCTCAAGGTCTGGCGTTTCGAGCGAGTGGGTTGGTACGTGTTGGTATTGCTGGTGGTCCTGACGTTGCTTGGGTTGTTCTCTCGCGGCCCGTTGAGCACTCGAGATGTACACAGCGGTGATGGCCGACTCGGCGTCGAGTACGAAATGTTCCACCGCAACGGTTCTACCAACCCCATGGTCATCCATCTGAAGGGGCAGCCCAATGCTGTGCTGGAGGTGGAACTGGTCGGCCAGTGGCTGGAGGGTTTCGAGGTGCAGACCCTGCAGCCCCAGCCCGTGCGCTCGGCGAGTGCGCAGCGGGGCCTGAAGCTTTGGGTCCAGGCGGATGCCAAGGGAGAGGCCAGCCTTTATCTGTCACTGCTGGGCGATGGGCTGGGGCTCTATCACAGTCGTATTGCCACGCCCGGTGGCGCCACGGTCAGTTTCGATCAATTCATTTTTCCCTAGGTGACGTATGGACTCTGTGCTGCGGGCTGCCGCGATCTATGGGGCATTGCTGGTACTGTTCAAGATCGCTGGGCGTCGCTCCCTGGCGGAAATCACCACGTTTGATTTTGTCCTGCTGATGATCATCGGCGAGGCCACTCAGCAGGCGTTGCTGGGGGACGATTTCTCGCTGACCAATTCGTTGATGGTGATCGTGACGCTGATTGCCATCGATGTCGGCCTGTCGTTGCTCAAGCAACGCTCCCAATGGGTCTCGCAACTGATTGACGGCGGCCCGACCATTATTGTGGAGGATGGGCGAATACTGAAGGCACGCATGCGCCATGCCCGACTCATAGAAGAAGACATCATGGAAGCGGCACGGTCGAGCCAGGGGATCGAGACACTGGAACAGATCAAGTTCGCGATTATCGAGCGTAACGGCAAGATCTCGGTGATTGCCAAGGAGTCGTGATCCCCTTCACATGATTTATGGCGAGGGCTAAATCCCCTCGCCACAACAGCTGCGTATCACTGCTTGACTCACAGGATCGGCTTGCCGCCCGTAATCCCATATCGGGAACCGGAAATGTAGCTCGCCTCATCCGAAGCCAGCAGTACATAGATCGGCGCCACTTCCACCGGCTGGCCAGGACGGCCAAGGGGCGTCTGGGAGCCGAAGTTCTGCACTTCTTCCTCAGGCATGGTGGCGACAATCAGCGGTGTCCAGATCGGCCCTGGCGCCACGCTGTTCACCCGGATGCCCTTGGGCCCGAGCATCTGCGCCAGGCCGCCGGTGAAGTTGGCGATGGCGCCTTTGGTGGTGGCGTAGGCCAGCAGAGTCGGCTTGGGCATGTCGGAGTTGACCGAAGTGGTGTTGATGATCGAGCTACCCGCCTTCATATGCGGGACGGCGGCCTGGCAGATCCTGAACATCGAGGTGATGTTGATATCAAACGTGCGCACCCACTCTTCGTCGGGGATGTCTTCCAGGTTTTCGTGGGTCATCTGGAACGCCGCGTTGTTGACCAGAATGTCGATATGCCCGAAACGGGCGACGGTTTCGTCGACGATCTTGCGGCATTGGGCCTTGTCCGCCAGATCGCCGGGCAGCAACAGGCATTGGCGGCCGGCCTGTTCTACCCAGCGGGCAGTCTCCCTGGCGTCTTCATGCTCGTCCAGGTAGGAAATGGCCACGTCCGCGCCCTCGCGGGCGAAGGCAATCGCCACGGCACGACCGATGCCGCTGTCGGCGCCCGTGATCAAGGCGATCTTGCTTTCCAGGCGTCCGGAACCGGTGTAGCTCTGTTCTCCGCAGTCTGGATACGGGTCCATCTTGCGTTGAGTGCCGGGCACCGGTTGGCTTTGTTTTGGAAACGGCGGGGTAGGGTAGTCAGTCATGACATTCTCCATGCTGGATGTATAGTCGATGGAGGGTGGACTGTGGGCCTTCAGGCAGAGTTCGGTCGGATTCCGGGGCCGGTCGATGAGCGCGAGGTGCCTTGCGATCGACATCGACTTAATGTGGGGCGAATGTGAATAAGGAGCAGGCCATATGTTCAGTCACATACAAATCGGCGCGCGGGACCTGCCAGCAATGGTCGCGTTTTATGATGCTGTGCTGGGTTGCCTGGGGTTGGTACGCCTGCCCAGCGAAAACGACTCGGGCCCGCCGGGAGAAGGCTGGCATCAACCTGGCAAGCGTTGGCCCCAGGTGTTCGTGCAATTGCCGTTCAATGGTTTACCCGCGACTTGGGGCAATGGCATGCAAGTGAGCTTTGCCGCCGATTCACCGCACACCGTGCACGCCGCCTGGGCGCAGGCCATCGCCCTGGGCGGCACCGACGAAGGCCCGCCGGGCCCGCGCCCCCAGTACTCAGAAGGGTATTTCGGGGCCTATTGCCGCGATCCGGAGGGGAACAAGTTGTGTTTTGTTTATGCGCCGGATATGTGCGAGTAAAACGCGGATCCATTGTGGCGAGGGAGCTTGCTCCCGCTGGGGCGCGCAGCGGCCCCAACAACCGGACAATCCGGTGTGTCAGGCAGGCCGAAGGGGACTGCTGCGCAGTCCAACGGGAGCAAGCTCCCTCGCCACAGGTTCTTCGTCGTCAGGGGGATCAGCCCCTGGCCTTCAAGCTTCGCTCCATCCGCGCAATCCCTTCCTCCAGCAGCGCCCGTGGGCAGCCGAAGTTCAAGCGCACGAACTGCCCGGCATCGTCGCCAAAATCCAGTCCGGCGCTCAGGCCGACCTTGGCTTCTTTCAGGAAGAAGCCCTGCGGGTCGTCCAGCCCCAATCCCGAGCAATCCAGCCAGGCCAGGTAAGTCCCCTGAGGCACGGTCATGGTGATGCCTGACAGGCGGGTCTTCACGGCGTCGACCAGGTAGTCGCGGTTGGCTTGCAGGTAAGTCTTCAATTCTTCCAGCCACGGGCCAGCTTCGCTGTAGGCCGCGCGGGTCGCTTCAAGGCCCAGGGCGTTGACGCTGTCGACCATGCCGGCCCGGGCGCTGTTGACCCGCTCGCGGACTTTGGCGTTCTGGATGATGGCGAATGAAGTTTTCAGTCCGGCAATGTTGTAGGCCTTGCTGGCCGACATCAGGGTGATGGTGCGCTCGGCAATCTCCGGGCTGAGGGTGGCGGTGGGGATGTGCACACGACCGTCGAAGCACAGCTCGGCATGGATTTCGTCAGAGATGATCCAGGCATTCTGTTCCAGGCAGATATCCGCCACGGCCTTGAGTTCTTCCCGGCCAAACACTTTACCCAGCGGGTTGTGAGGGTTGCTCAGCAACAGTGCACCACCGCCGTGCAACGCATCACGCAGCGCGACCAGGGGCGTGTGGAATTGGCCGTTGAGCGGGTTGAACGGCAGTTCCACCTTGTTCAGTTGCCAATGAGCGGGAGCATTGCGCAACGGCGGGTAGTTGGGCACCTGTACCACAACGTTCTGCGCAGGCTCCACCAAGGCGTGCAGCGCCATGTTGAACCCTGGTTCGACACCCGGCAGGAAGACGATCTGCTGAGGCTCGACGCGCCAGGCGTACTTGTTCCAAAGGTCCGCAACGATGGCGGCGCGCAGCGAGTCCTGGGCCACGCTGTAGCCGAGCATGGGGTGTTCGAGACGTCTGTGCAGTGCGTCGATGACCACCGGCGGAGCAGGGAAGTCCATGTCAGCCACCCACATGGGCAACACATCGGCAGGGTAGCGACTCCACTTGGTGCTACCGGTACCGTGGCGCTCCAATACCGTGTCGAAATCGAAAGTCATGGTGGTTCCATCAGGTCTGGGAATGAGATGGCGAACATCATAAAGCAAAGATCAATGAAAAAAGGTAGGTGGCCCAGTGCCACTAACCAAGGGTAATCGGCTACAGTTCCATTCCGACACGCCGATAAGCCTGCGAGCGGCATTGGTAACGGATCCTCCACCCCCCGAAAAGGACAGCCCCCATGACATCGCCCGTGCGCTTTAACGATCACTACCGTAAAGCTGATCGCATTATGCTGGGGCTGCTCTGGCTCACTTTTGTCTACTCCCTGTGCCTGGCCTTCCTGCACTCCACCTTCAGCCAGGCGCTGCTGATAGGGGCGACGACCTGCGTGCTGACCACCGTGCTTTATCGGGGCCTGGGCGGCACCCGGGCCATGCGCTGTGTCATCGCCGTGGCGCTGATGGTCATGGCCGCCCTGCACATCAACCAGACCCGTGGCGTGATCGAGTTCCACTTCGGGATTTTCGTCCTGCTGGCGGTGCTGACGTTCTACCGTGACTGGCTGCCGATCATCGTGGCCGCCGCCACTATCGCTATTCACCACGTCGGTTTTCACTGGCTTCAGCACCAGGGTTATCCGGTATTCGTCATGGCCAACCACGGCGGCTGGACCATGATTTTCATCCACGCCTTCTACGTGGTGGTGGAAAGCGTGATCCTGATTTACCTGGCGAACCAGAGCTTGGCCGATGCCACGGAAAACCAGGATGTGCTCGATAAAGTGCTGGCCGCCGCCATGCAGTTGAGCAGTGACACCCAGACCCAGCGCAACCGGGGGGACAAAGTCTCTTCGTCCGAGCGTTTCGATCATTTCCTGCAGCAGATCACCAACCTGGTAGACGGTGTGGTGCGCGATACCCGCAACCTCTCGGACTTGGGCCAGGATCTTTCTCAGGTCGGCCAGACACTGGAGCACGGCGCCAGGCATCAGCTCAATGAAGTGGCACAGATGAGCGGCGCGATTGGCCATCTGGTCCAGGCCATGGACAGCATTGCCGGGCATGTCGGCCAGACGGTACAACGCGCCGGCCAGGCCAGTGAACAGGTCAACCGCGGGCGCAGCACGGTTGACCAGAGCCGCGAGGAAATTGTCGAGTTGGCCGGTCGCCTCAACCTCACCAACGAAACCGTGCAAGGCCTGGCCGAGCAGGCGCAACAGATCGGCCAGGTGCTGGATGTCATTAACAGCATCGCCGAACAAACCAACCTGCTGGCCCTCAACGCCGCCATCGAGGCCGCCCGGGCCGGGGAGCAGGGACGCGGTTTTGCGGTAGTGGCGGACGAGGTCCGGACCCTGTCGCAAAAGACCTCGACGTCCACCACGGAAATCCAGCAGATCATCGCCAAGCTGCAACAGGGCAGCCGTCAGGCAGCCCTCGCCATGCAAGACAGCCAGGAAGGTGTACAACGCTGCGTATCGGCCAGCCAACTCGCCTCGCAACTGCTACATGCAGTGGTAGAGGACATCGCGGCGATCAACCACTTCAACGACCTGATCGCCAGCACCACCCAAGAACAGTCCGAGGCCTCGAAGGGCATCAATGAACGCTTGCAAAGTGTCCAGGCAGTCGCTGAGCGCAACGCCGATAACATTGGCATTTTGACTCGGAGCAGCCAGTGCCTGCCACCGTTGGCGGAACGATTGGCGGTGTTGGGGCAGGCGTTTCATCGCAAAGGTGGGGCGGTTTGACTGGCTTGCTTCGCGCTGGCGGATACACAAGTGCAGGGCGGATTTCACGCAAGGCAGCTTCGTACTGACCTTGCATCGGCAGTGCCAACAGACATGGGGAGTTGTTCCTGGAGCTTTTGGCGTTAAAAGTTGACAAGGAGGTAAACGGAATGAGCAAAAACCAAGCCGATCAGGTGCACTGCTATCACTGCGAGGGGGACTTTACGGGGTGGGAGCATGTGCCTCCGCAAAGCTTCTTTTTCAAGGGCGAACGAGGCGGGTTGATCACTGTTCCATCCTGCGATTTGCATAACCAAAAAAAGTCCAAGGATGATGAGTATATTCGTGCGATTTTACTCTCTTCTGCCAAGCTCGACGATAAGCCGCATCTCGCCCCTCTGAGAGATGTTCACGAGAGGGCGTTGTGGCATGCAGGTAACCGTTTGGGTGATTGTATTAAGGATAAACAACAGGCCAAAAAAATCTTAGAGATCATCGAAAAGCATACGGGTGATCCTGTCGCTGGGATGAAGAGCTTTTCAGATATGGCGCAGGCAGGAATTGGCACCGGTTTGTTGGGTTTGTTAAGTGTCGACCTGAAAGATGAAACCATTGTGGATGCAAACGGTGAAGAACAACAAACGAGCTCATTTGTTTATGATCGACAACGATTTGATAACTTCTTCGAGTGTATTGCAAAAGGACTGTTTTACCATGAGGCAAAGTGGACGTGGTTGGGCAAGGTTATTTTATTGCCACACACCTTCCTTAGAGACGATGCATCTGATGCAGAAAAAAATCTCAGTGAGCACTTTCGTCAGATGTTGAATCGCCAGTCTGCCAAAGGGGAGCATAAAGAGGTGTTTTTTTATGATGTGCTCACCGTCGTCGATCCTGACACTAATGATCCAGAAAAATACATTATAAATTTTTGCTTTTTTGACACTTTTGAGTTTACTGCGGTGCTTTCAAAAGAGAATTTCATTCCCTATAAATTTGCTGCTAAGTGAAGGTTTGCAGTATCCGATGGAGAGTCTGTCTGGAGCATTGAGACATCGGCCCAGTGCAGCCACTGTAAATCACCTTGAATCGGGCAACTATTCCGGCGGATCCGGCAAGCGGATCTGTTCTTCGCTCCACATACTTTCACGACCCTGAGACCCTGCCACGGATGTATGCGCGTGGCAGGCCTGTCTGGTCGAAAACATGTGTGTGAGTGTTTGATATGGAAAACAACGCTATCCGGTTTGCCTGCAACGGCTGCGGGATCTGCTGCAAAGGCCGTCTGATTCCGCTGACACTGGCGGAAACCAGGCAGTGGCTACAACGGGGGCATGAGGTGGCGGTGATACTGGAGGCGTTTGATGAGTCGACGTGGGATTCGCAACCTCATCAGTTCACTCACAGTGCCCAGCGAGCCGTGGAAGTGACCAGCGGCGAGGCCAGGATCCGGGTCGTTGCGGTGTTGGCGGGCAACGCGTTGGAACAATGCCGGAATCTCGGCGACGACGGCCGTTGCGGTATCTATGAGGAGCGGCCACTGGTCTGTCGAATCTACCCGATGGAAATCAATCCCTTCATTGCCTTGGACCCCGGAAACAAAATTTGCCCTCCTGAAGTCTGGGAGGAGGGTGACATCTTGTTCACCGACAGGGTGGTTGATCCGCTCCTGGCTGATCAGATAGAACGCTCCCGTCAGGCTGACAGGGACGACGCACACGCCAAAATTGCACTGTGTGAGGCCATGGGGCTGAACGTTGCGGCGTGGAAGGGTAACGCGATGGCCGTGTATCTGCCTGACCGAGCGCAGTTGCTCGAGGCCTTGGATCGCCACAACTGCGGGATAGCTGCGCCGGCAGGTCCGGATTGGAAGGTGCGGGTCGACGCCCCGGCGTTACGCCACCAACTGCATCAAAAAGGGGTGGCGTTGGACGATCAACCCTCAACCGATTACATCTTCCACCGGCTGTAGGCTCAAGCTGGAGTCATCACTTTGGGCATACTGCACCTCTGAAACATCTTGTTATATCTAGCCATGCGTGATGGGTGTCACGGATGGCTCGTTGAATCGTGCAAGAAATTGCGCCGATCAGGCAAGCGACTCGAACCGCCGGCCCTCCATACTGCGGCCATGCTGACCCACGACGGTTTGCGGTAACGGCGAACGTCATCCGCGGTTGCCCGTGGGCAGCGATGGGGCTGATGGTTTAAGGAGTCGAAGGTGCAACCCAATACTGAACACGACCAGACCGCTGGCGATATCAACCGCCTGGCCGTCGCGGTCAGTCAGATTCTATCCAGCGAAGGCGATCGGGTGACCGACATTCCTGGCTTGAGCCTGCATCGGCGCCAAGCGGTCACCGCCCCCATGCACTGTATCTATGGCTTGGGCATTGGCGTCACTTTGCAGGGCCGCAAGCAAGCCATGATAGGGGACGAAATCCTGACCTATGTGCCTGGCCAGTCCATGGTGACCAGCGTAGATCTACCGGTTATTTCACATATCTCTCAGGCCAGTGCCGCCAAGCCATTTCTGGGCATGATGCTGAGATTTGAAAGCGCCACGGTGATGCAAGTGGCCGAGCGTATGCACCTGTCCCAGCGCATGAGAGATGGTGCGTTTCGCCCGATTACCGTGCAACCCCTGGATGCCGGGGTGCTGGATGCCCTGATGCGTTTGGTGAATCTGCTCAGAGAGCCGCAATTGTTGGAGGCTGTGGCTCCGCTGATCAAGGAAGAAATCATCGCTCGCCTGTTAAGCGGTTCCCACGGCCCGCAGTTGCTTCATGTGGTCACCGCCGGCTCGCCCAGCCAACACATTGCCAAGACCGTCGCCTGGTTGAAACTCAATTTTCGTCAGGCATTGCGCATGGACGATTTGGCGGCACAAGCGCACATGAGCCCTTCTACCTTTCGTCAGCACTTTCGCGCCGTGACAGGAATGAGCCCGCTGCAATACCAGAAGCAACTGCGGCTCCAGGCTGCCCGGCAGTTGATGCTGAGCCAGAACGTCGACGCCAGCAGTGCAGGGGGGCAGGTTGGGTACGAAAGCGCTTCGCAGTTCAGTCGCGAATACAGCCGCCTGTTTGGCGAGCCGCCGCAGCGGGATATCAAACGTATTCGTTTGTAACAGGGCGGCACGTCTGGCGGTGCAACCACCAGACGTGCCTCGCGCTGTTGTCACGTCATCTTGAACGGCAACTCCCGCAATGGCTTGCCCGTAAGACTGGCGATGGCATTGGCAAAGGCCGGAGCCAGCGGCGGCAGGCCGGGCTCGCCCATTCCCGTGGGCGGTTCGGCGCTTGGCACGATGTGCACGGCAATCTCTGGCATGTCGGTGATGCGCGGCACGCTGAAGTCTGCAAAATTACTCTGCTGCACGACGCCGTCCTTCAAGGTGATGGCGCCTCCGGGCAGGCACATCGACAATCCCATCAACGCGGCACCTTGCACCTGAGCCTCGACACTGCGCGGGTTGACCACCAGGTTGCAGTGCACACCTGCAGTCACTTGGTGCAGCACCGGGCGACCGTCCTCTAGCGAAGCTTGCACCACGTAAGCCACCACCGAACTGAACGACTCATGCACCGCCACGCCCCAGGCATGCCCAGCCGGTAGCGGGCGTTTGCCGTATTCGCTCTTGTCCACCGCCAATTGCAGCGCAGCGCGATGGCGCGGGCTTTGATCGGCGAACAGTTTCATCCGGTAGGCCACCGGATCCTGCTTCGTTGTACGGGCGATCTCATCGATCAAGGTTTCCATCACAAACGCCGTATGGGTGGAACCTACGCTGCGCCACCACAGGATGGGGACGTTGACGTTTGGGTGATGGACCGTCAGGCGCATCGGCAGCGGATAAGGATCACGCATCCCTTCCGTGGCGGTGGGGTCGATGCCGTTTTTCACCCGGCCACCAAACACGGTGCCGGTGAGAATGGATTGCCCGACCAAGGCGTGATCCCAGGCCAGGACCTTGCCGCTTTCGTCAAAACCGATGCGCGCACGGTGCAGGTGCATGGGGCGGTAGTAGCCGCCCTTGATGTCGTCTTCTCGGCTCCAGAGTGTACGGACAGGGGCATTGAGCCCTGCAGCACGGGCGGCCTTGGCCACCTCGCAAGCCAGCACGACGAAGTCGCCTGTGGGCACGCCGCGCCGGCCAAAACCACCGCCGGCCGTCTGCACATTCATTTGTATTTGCTCGGGTTTGAGGTTCAGCACCTTCGCAGCCGCTGCACTGTCGCCGCCGGGAAACTGCGTACCGACCCACAGTTCGGCGCGGCCTTCGTTGAGCTGCACCGTACAGTTCAACGGCTCCATGGGGGCGTGGGCGAGATAGGGGAATACGAACTCGGCTTCCAGTTGATGCGTTGCGGTTGCCAGCGGCGTCATGTCGGCATCGAAACGCAGTGGGCCGGGTTGACCGGCCAGCTCCCGGTACTGGAGCAATTGTTTTTCGCTGTCCACCTTTTCGACGGACGCCAGGTCCCATTCCAGCTTCAAGGCATCGCGTGCGAGCTTCGCCTGCCAGTAACCATCGGCGAGCACCGCGACACCTTCAGCGCCGCCGTCCAGCGGCACGCGCAGCACAGCTTTCACGCCCTGGGTGGCGCGTGCGGCGCTGTCATCCAACGAAGCGATTCTGGCACCGAACACCGGCGGGTGAGCAACCACGGCTGTGAGTTGCCCTGGCAGATGCATATCGATGCCGAAGTCCTGCTGGCCACTGCTCTTGGCCTTGGCGTCGATGCGCGTGGTGGCATGCCCAATGATGCGAAACTCCTTGGGATCCTTGAGCGTCACCTTTTCGGGCACAGGCAGCGCCATAGCGGCTTCGGCCAATTCGCCGTAGCTGGCTTTACGGCCCGCTGGGCCGAGTACCGTACCGGCCTGGGTGCTCAAGCTGTTGGCGTCGACGTTCCAACGCGCGGCCGCCGCGGCGAGCAGCATGGCGCGGGCGCGCGCGCCAAGTTCGCGGTACTGGGTATAGCTGTTCTTGATCGAGTTGGAGCCGCCGGTGAGGTGCACACCAAAGATCGGATCCTGGTAAGCAGCGTCACTGTTGCCGTTGCGCGCTCGCACCAGACTCCAGTCGGCATCGAGTTCTTCGGCAAGAATCATCGGCAGACTGGTCTGCACGCCCTGGCCGAACTCCAACCGGTTGATCGTCACGGTGACTTCGCCGTTGGGCGCGATCTGCACGAATGCCGACGGTTGCTGGTTCGGCTTGAGTGGCGCTGCGGCCCCGCCGTTGGCCTCTTGCGCCAGGGCCAGATGAGGAAAAGCGCCCAGGGCTAGACCGCCGATGCCGACAATCTTGAGGAAGCTGCGGCGGGGAAGGGTGGTGGGGCCGTCAGCCTGATCATGCTCAAGCATGTGCTGCAAAGCGCGGGGAATTTCGTCTGGAAAAATCTCGTTCAACATGGCGAACTCCGGTCAGGCAAGGGTCTTGGCGGCATCTGCCACAGCCACGCGGATGCGCGCGTAAGTGCCACAGCGGCAAATGTTGCCGGCCATCGCCGAGTCGATTTCGGCCGCCGTAGGTTGCTTACCCTTGGGCTGGGCTTTGAGAAACGCCGTCGCGCTCATGATCTGGCCGCTCTGGCAGTAGCCGCACTGCGCCACGTCGTGTTTGACCCAAGCTTCATGCACGGCGGTGCCGACCGGGTCACTGCCATCGGTGGCCGCTTCGATGGTGGTGATCTTCTTGCCTTGGGCGGCGGCGATTGGCGTCACGCAGGAGCGAATGGCCTGACCATCCAGGTGAACGGTGCAGGCGCCGCATAAGGCGGCGCCGCAGCCAAACTTGGTGCCGGTCATGCCCAGCGTGTCGCGCAGGGTCCAGAGAATCGGGGTGCTTGGGTCTACGTCGACCGTATACTCACGGCCATTGATGTTGAGGGCGCTCATAGCGGTTCCAGCTCCGGAAGGTTTGGCTCTGGTTAACTATAGGAAGCAATTCAGGGGGCTGATTGCATAATCCGCGCGGATGATTGCCCAATCGTGCGAATCAGCCGACGTTGGGCAAGCGCTGATAAAGGGCCAGGAGAGTTTCACGCAAGTTCCACTCCCTGGCCCTGAATGGCGCTGGACGCTTACATCAGGGGAATGCTGTAACTCACGATCAGGCGATTCTGGTCCTGGTCGCGGGCGACTTCACTGCGGGACATCGCGTTGCGCCAGCCAAAACCCAGGTTTTTCAACGTACCGCTCTGGATCACATAGTCCAGGGAGATATCGCGTTCCCATTCACTGGCGTCCTGGCCGCTGGCGGTCTGGATATTGTCGCCCTTGAGGTACATCACCGACGCCTTCAAGCCCGGAACGCCAAGCGCTGCGAAGTCGTAGGCATACTGGGCGAATGCCGTGCGCTCACCCGCCTGGATGAACGTCTGAATAGTCCGGTCGGTGTAGAGATAAAGGCTGGCGCCGGCTTCGCCTTTACCCACCAGGCCACCCTGGTTGAGTTGGGTAAAGTTGCTGTCTTCAGACACGCTTTGATAGCCGGCGGTAATGGCATGGCCACCCAGCGAGTAAATGAACGCCGCGCTCCAGGTATCGTTGTCGATTTCGCCGCTACCGTCCTTGGTGTAGCCGCCCAGTTTGTAACCACTGGCGCGACCGGCGGCGCTGCTGTTCTTGCCGTCGGAGGTGGTCTTGAAGTAGCGCAAGTCGGTTTTCAGCGAGCCGTATTCGCCCAGTGGCAACACATGCAAAAAACCGGCGAAGTGCTGCTGGTAATAGTCTTCGAGATTGGCGTAGTAATACTGTGCAGTCAGATCCTTGGTCAGCTTGTAGTCGCCACCGGCAAAGGTAAATTTATTGCTTTCCTGGCTGCCGCCCGCCACCGCCAGCCCGGCGCGGTCACTCGATGCACGCCCGGTGGCGTGTTCCAGTTGGCCGGCGGTGAACGTCAGGTTGTCGATTTCATTGCTGGTGACTTGGCCACCTTCGAACGTTTGTGGCAGCAGGCGGCCATCGTTGGACACCAGGATCGGCAGCTTCGGTTGCAAGGTGCCGTAGCGCAGTTCGGTCTTGGAGACGCGCATCTTCGCCGTTGCGCCAAGACGCGCCCATTGGTCGGCAGCTTTGTCACCGTCGTTGGGAAACATCGAACTGCCCACATGGCGACCTGCGCCACTGTCGAGTTTCAAACCCAGCAGGCCGATGGCATCCAGACCAAACCCCACAGTGCCGTCGGTAAACCCGGACTGATAATTGAGCATGAAGGCCTGGCCCCATTCCTCAGTCTTCGAGGGCGCGGCGGAACCGTCACGGTTATCGTTGTTGAAGTAGAAATTGCGCAAGTTCAAGTTGGCCTTACTGTCGCTGATAAAATCAGCAGACGCCAACGGACTCAGGACAATACTCACGCCGCCGGTTAATAAACTCAGTACGTTGAATAGCGTTTTCATCAGGACGAACTCCAGCGCGGAACCTCTGTTCCGGGCACAGTGAAAAGGCAGCAGGAAGCCCTCGGCCGATCAAATGATTGGCCGATGCGTTCAATAACTCGTTAGAAAATCTTCAATAAATAGAGTGGGGTAGGGATTAAATCTCCAAAGCAAGCCGTCAGTGAAAGTCCCTGGGTTATCAGTCGATCAATCCATGAGCGTCATAAAACGGATACGGTCCGGGATACTCGCCAAATACGCCGTTATGGGTCACCAGTGCCTGCCCCTGCCAGTGGTGCAGCAGATACCCCGGCGGTTCCAGATTGAAATGCGCGGGAGCGGCTGGCTGTAGATCCAGGACGATTTGATGTGAGGTGCCGGGGCACACGCAGCTCAGGCTGCCGCCGAAACGCCGTTGCATCGGCCGATGCAAGTGCCCGCACAGCAAGCGCTCCACCTGCGGGTGTCGGGCGATGACCTGCTCCAGTGCCGCCGCGTTGATGAAGGGTTCACGGTCCATATGGCCAATACCGCTTACAAACGGCGGGTGATGCAGCACCAATAGCGTCGGCGCATCGGGACGACGGGCCAGTTGCTCATCGAGCCAGCGCAATTGGCTGTCCAGGAGCTGACCGCCATGGGCGCCGGGAATGGTGGTGTCCAGGCCAATAAGGCGTATCGGATGCTCCTCCACCACCCAGTCCAGGGGGGCGTCAGCCCGTATCGGCAGGTAGCGGTGGTCGGCAAATGCCGCCCGCAAATGCTCGCGATTGTCGTGGTTACCAGGCACCAGGTAGCAAGGCATGTGCAGGCGCGCCAGTTCAGGGTGCAGCGCGGCATATTCATCAGGGCGGCCGAAGTCCACCAGGTCGCCACTGACCACCACGATGTCGGGACGCGGCACCTGGGTGTTCAAATGATCAACCGCACGACGCAATGCTGCGAGGGTATCGACAACGCCGTAAGTCAGTTTTTGCCCGGCTTTAAGGTGCAGATCACTGATCTGCGCGATGAGAAACGGATGATTCAAAATAAGGCCTCTGAAAACACAAAGATCACGATGACAGGGTGAACAGCACTTGTGGCTCGACGGCCAGGGCAATCAGGGCACCGGGGGCGTGGATAGCGCTATCGGTGCTGTCCACCAGCAAAGGTTGAGCCGCCCCCACATCCACCAGCAGACGGCTTTGAGCCCCCTGGAAAAACTGGCCCACCAGACGCCCGTGCAGATGGCCTTCGCTGTCCATCACCCGCAAATGCTCGGGGCGGCAATAGACCGTGGCGGGCAGGTCGGCGCCATTCCATGGCAACTCACCGCCACTGACCTTCAAGCCATGGGGCGTGTGCTCGATCACCGAAAAAGCATTGAGATTGCCGACAAAACGAGCGACGAAAGCGTTGGCAGGCTGCTGATAGACGTCCCGCGGGCTGGCCAGTTGCGCGACGCGGCCGTGCTCCATGACCAGGATGCGATCCCCCAGGGCCATGGCTTCGCCCTGATCGTGGGTGACGAATACGGCGGTAATGCCCAAACCGCGTAGCAACTGGGCCAATTCGCTGCGCAGGCGTTCACGTAACTGTGCATCCAGCGCCGCCAACGGTTCGTCGAGCAACAACACCCGGGGCCTGGGCGCCAGGGCGCGGGCGAGGGCGACTCGCTGGCGCTGGCCGCCGGACAATTCGTGAATACTGCGCTTGCCGTGATCCTGCAAGCCGACAAGTTCCAGCAACTCCGAACAGCGCTTGTTGCGCTCGGCGGGGGACACACCGCGAACTTTCAGGCCATAGACGAGGTTGCCGGCCACATCCAGGTTGGGAAACAGCGCATAGTTCTGGAACACCATGCCCACGTCGCGACGTTCGATGGGGAAGCGGGTGACGTCACTGTCGCCAAAAAATACCTGGCCCACGTCCGGACGCTCAAGGCCTGCGATCAGGCGCAGGGTGGTGGTCTTACCGCAACCGGACGGGCCGAGGATCGCCAGGGTTTCTCCAGCCTCAATGGTCAGGTCCAGGTCATGTACGGCAACGGTGCCGTCAGAGAACGCCTTGCGACAACCCTTCAGGCGAATAGTGGTTCCGCTCATCGATTTGCTCCACGAGAAAGGCGCGCGCTGATGGCCTGCAATGCAACAAGCAGCGGCACAATCATCAACAGGAATATAAGGGTGTAGGCGCTGGCGACTTCCAGTCTGGCCGAGGCATAGCTGTCGGCCAGGCCCACCGGCAAGGTTTTGGTCATCGGGGTGTGGAGCATCCAGGTCAGGTTGAACTCACCCAACGACAGGGTGACGACCATCAAGACCCCGGCGAGAATCCCCGCCCGACAGTTGGGCACCACCACGCTGAAGAAGCGCCGGATCGGCCCGGCACCCAGGCTGGCGGCGGCTTCTTCCAGGACCGGCAGGTGCTGGCGTTGCATCACCGCCATCACCGGGCGCACCAGAAAGGGCAGGGTGAACAGCACATGGCCGACGAGAATGAATAACCAACTGCTGCGAAACCCGCCGAACTGACCATAGGTGAGCAGCAATGCCAAGGCACTGGCCAGACCGGGCATCGCCACCGGCAACACCATCAGTTCCTCGAACGCGCGGCTGAAGCGGTTGTTCATCCGCACCAGTGCGTAAGCCGCCGGCACCCCCACCACACAGACACACAGCGCACAGGCGACGGCCAACTGCAGCGACAGCCAGACCGTCGGCGAATACGCCTGCCAGACTTGCACCAGCCAGTCGAAGGTCAGGCCGCTGGACAGCCCCTGGAAGTAATTGCGCGTCAGCCCGGCCAGCAGCGACATCACCACCGGCACCAACATAAATGCGCACACCAGCAGGGTAAACGCCAGTTGCCCGACAAACAGCGTTGAACGTCTCACAAGACTGTCCTCGAATCTTTGGCCAGCCGCCGGGCCAGCAACAGGACCGCCCAGGTCACCAGCCCCAACACCACCGACAGCGCAGCGGCCACGGCGAAATTGGCGTAGTTGGTAAACACGTTGTAGATCGCCACCGGCGTCACGTTGAGCCGGGTACCCAGGGTGAAGGCGGTACCGAACGCGCCCATGGAGGTGGCAAAGCAAATCGCCCCGCAGGAGACCAATGCCGGCGCCAGGCCGGGGACAATGACATCACAGAGCACACGCCAATGATTGGCCCCCAGTGAACGAGCCGCCTCTTCCAGGCTGCGATCCAGGCTTTCGCAAGCAGCCATCACCGTAAGGATCACCCGCGGAATCGAGAAGTACAGGTAGCCGATGCACAAGCCCATCAACGAGTAGGCGAAAATCCAGCGCTCACCCACCAGGGCCAGACCCAGGGTGGCGAACAAGCCTTGGCGGCCGGCCAGCAGGATCACCAGGAAACCAACGACCACGCCGGGAAATGCCAGCGGGAAGGTCAACAAAGCGACAAGTACCGAACGGCCGAAGAAACGCTGGCGACTGAGAAAAAAACCACTGAAGCCGCCCACCAACAGCGCCGCGAGGGTCGTTGCCAGGGCCAGCAGGCAGGTCTGCGCCAGACTGCCCAGGTATTGCGCGCTGCTTAGCACCTGCCAATAGCCGCTGTCGCTGCCATCGCGACTTTGCCCACCGAGCAAGACCAGGTGTGCCAGCGGCAACAACCAGAAGGCGAACAGCACCGCCGCCGCGGGCGCAAGCGCCCAGGCAGCGGTCGGCCGTAAGCGCGGCACCATGGCCCAGCCCGACAGTACGTTCCGGGCTTTTACTGCCGAGACGGTCACTTACTTGACCTCGCTCAGATAACGTGCGGAAAAGGCTTCCTGCGCCGCGGCCATCTGCTCGTAGTTGACCACGCCGGCCCGGGCGTAATCGCTGTCGGGCAAGAACTGCGCGGCGACGTCGGCCGGCATTTTCATTGCCCGCACCGGCCGCAGGTACGCCTTCGCCCAGAGCGCCTGGCCTTGCTCGGACAAAACAAAATCCAGGACCTTCTCGGCGTTGGCCCGATGGGGGGCGTTGTCGACAATGCTCATCACGTAAGGCACGCTGATGCTGCCTTCCTTGGGAATCACAAAGGCAACGTTGGCCTTGTCTTTGTAACGAGCCCGATAGGCGTTGAAGTCGTAGTCCACCAGAATCGGCAACTCACCGGACAGCACCCGCGCATAAGCCGTTTGCTTGGGCACGATCGGCGAGTTTTTCGCCAGCTTTTTGAAGTAGTCGATGGCTGGAGCGAAGTTATCCAGATTGCCGCCCATGGCCTGGTTGATCGCTACCGCCGAGACGTAACCGACAAAAGCACTGGACGGGTCAAGGTAGCCAACCATGCCTTTGTACTCAGGCTTGAGCAGGTCGGCCCAGCTTTGCGGCACGGGCAGGCCGCCCAGCGCATCGACGTTGACCATGATGCCCAGGGTGCCGGAGTGAATGGCAAACCAATGCCCCTTGGGATCCTTCAAACCCGCCGGGATCTGCTCCCAACCCTTGGGTTTGTACGTGCCGACCACCCCGGCTTTTTGCGCCTGCAAACCGAACGTCACGCCGTAATACACCACGTCCGCCACCGGTGCGGCCTTCTCGGCGACCAGTTGCGCCAATGACTGTCCGGAGTTCTTGTTGTCCAGTGGAACCTGCACGCCAGTGGTATCGGCAATCGCCTTGAGCTGCGTGCCCCAGTCGGCCCATTCGGGTGGACAGTTGTAGCAAATGGCCGTTTCGCCGGCCTGGGCCAGGCTGGCCGCGCCGCATAACAGCAGTGTCGCCAGGGTTTTACGCAAGTGGATCATCAAGCGTCTCCTCGTAGGGTTGAGTGCTTTCGCCCGGCCGGATATGACAAGGCAGGCAATGGGAAACCGGGGTGGCGCCAGCGATCTGCGCCAACAATTGATCAATCACGGTGCAGGCCAGTGCCTCGATGGGCTGAACAACGCTGCACAGCGTCGGGTGCATTTGGGTGCCGAGGGCGATGCCGTCAAAGCCAATGACCGAGAGTTGCCGGGGCACTTGCCAGCCGTTGCGGCGCAGTTCGGCGATCAAGCTGATGGCCAGCAAATCGTTGGAACAGACCAGTGCACTGAGCGCCTGGGGGCCATGCAATAACGGCTCGATGGCGGCGAAGTCAGCCTGGGTATGGGCGGGCATTTCAATCACCGGCAGGCTGGCGAGACCGGCTCCACGCATTGCCTCGCAATAACCGGCATAACGCAGGCGAGCACGGTCGGACTGCAGGGCAGGGCCGGCGACCATGCCGATTCGAGTGTGTCCAGCCTCCAGCAGATAACGGGTGGCGAGCGCCATGCCTGCGCGGTTGTCCACCGACACCGCGCTGTAATCCGGATTACCCGGCTGGTGATAAGCCAGCACAAAGGGCGTGTCCTCACTGTCCAGGCTTTGCAGCACCCGGTTGCTCTCGGCATCGGTCACCGTGAGGACCAACCCGTCGACACGCTGACGTAACAACTCCTCAACCACTGCGCTTTCGCGCTCGCTGTTGTAATCGGTGGTTGCTAACAACAGGTTATATCCGTGGGCACGCGCAGCGCGCTCCATCGCCTGAAACTGCTCGGCGAACACCGGATTGAGCAGGTTGGGCACCACGACACCGATCAGCTTGGTCACCTGCAGGCGCAGTTGCCGGCCGAGACGATTGGGCCGAAAACCCAGCTGGCGCGCTGCGGCGAAGACCTGTTCCCGGGTGGTCGGACGCACCACTTCAGGGGAGGCAAAGGCTCGCGCCGCGGTCGCCCGCGAAACCCCTGCCAGCCGTGCAACTTCTTTCAAATCAGTCATTGTCACTCGCTTGAGATCGATCTCATTGGCGAGGACATTACTCAGGGTGTATGGCGTTTCGGCGACGCAGTGATGACGATTTGATGTCAGTTGCTGATATCTATCGTTGAGAGCTATCCGGGGCGCATGCTTGTTGTAAACCCGTACTGCCTGGCGGACCACACCACTGCCAACGTCAGCAGCAAGAGCGCGACCAGCACAGGCGCAAACGCAACGACACCCAGATGATCGAGCAGGATGCCCCCCACGATCCCGCCGCCGGCAATGGCGACGTTCCAGGCCGTGACCAGCATCGACTGGGCGAGATCGGCCGCGTCTCCGGCCGTCTTGGCGATTGCCGTTTGGAACAACGTGCCGGCCCCGCCAAAAGCGACTCCCCAGGCCGCCGTTGCGATGTAGATCGCAGCAGGGCTGTCGCTCATGGCGGCCAGTGTCAGGGCCGAGATGGCGAACAGTGCCGTGCTGGCAAGGGTCAATACCCGTAGATGGCGATCAATCAACACGCCGACGACCCAGATGCCCAGCAACGAGGCGACCCCGAAGACCAGCAGCACCAGGTCGATCCGCTCGCCCAGGCCCGCCGCCATCAGGAACGGCGCGATATAGGTAAAGAGAATGTTGTGCGCCAAGACAAAGGCCAACACCACAAACAGCACCGAGCGAACGCCTGGCAGGGTGAAGACGTGGCGCAAGGCAACGCGTTTGTCGGTGGTTTGCCCGGGAAAGTCAGGCACTTTGAGTCTCACCCAGACCATCAAGGCGACGGCGAACAAACTCATGATGGCGAAGCTCATCCGCCACCCGATCAAATTACCGAGCAAGGTGCCGGCCGGTACGCCCAGGGATAACGCCAAGGGTGCGCCAACCATGGCAATTGCAATCGCCCGACCTTTCTGGCTCTCGGGCACCATGCGGGCGGCATAACCGGCCAACAAGGCCCAGAGCAGCCCGGCCGATACGCCACCCAGCAAGCGGGCAACGATCGTCAAGCCATAATGGGACGAAAGCGTCGTGACCGTATTGGCAACGGCAAAACCGGCGATGGCCAGCAGCAACAGCGACCGGCGCCGCATGCCTTGGGTCGCGGCCGTCAAGGGAATGGCCGCCAGCAAGGAACCTATCGCATAGACCGTGACCAACTGGCCGGCGAGGGCTTCGGAGATCGCCAGCCCTTCGCTGATCTGTGAGAGAAGGCCGGCGGGCAAGGCTTCGGTGAGAATGGTCACGAACGCCGCCAGCGCGAGGGCGAACAGTGATCCGATGGGGAGCGGCGCAGCGTGTTGAACGACCTCGGCATCGTCGTCGATATGGGTATTGGCAATCGTCATGTGTCACCTGCTTGGTGCGCCTCTGACCCGCCGGATAGCGGCGTCAAGCGCAGATTGATAGGTGTCCACTACGGTAAGTGTCGCTCTTTGGCGAGACAAGAATGCTAGAGTGCGCAACACATCGGAAAAAATGTCCGCAATGGGAGCCTGGCGTGGAATCACTGAGCGGGATTGATTTTTTTGTTCGCGCGGCCGAAACCCGCAGCTTTTCAGAGGCGGGCAGGGCGCTTGGCATTTCGTCTTCGGCGGTGGGCAAAAGCGTGGCCCGGCTCGAGGAAAGACTGGGTGTGCGGCTGTTTCATCGCAGCACGCGCAGTATCACGCTGACGGCAGAAGGGACGCTTTTCCTCGAACGTTGCCGACGCATTCTCTGCGAAATCGAAGCGGCCGAACTGGAACTGTCGGAAACCCGCAAAGCGCCGCGGGGCAAACTGCGCGTGAGCTTGCCCCTGGTTGCAGATTTGGTCATGCCGACGCTGATGGCCTTCATGCGCCGCTACCCCAGTATCGAATTGGACCTGGATTTCTCCGACAGGCTGGTGGACATCATTGAGGAAGGTTTTGATGCCGTTATTCGGACCGGAGAGCCAAACGACTCCCGGCTGATGTCCCGCCCGTTAGGCGCGTTCAAGCTCGTCGTGGTCGGTTCGCCCCGATACTTCGCCGAACACGGCACACCGCAGGTGCCGGCGGATCTGCTGCGCCATGCCTGCCTGCTGTACAAATTCCCCAGCACGGGCAGGCTGCAGGTCTGGCCGGTGAACGGGGAAGGGCAGTCCGATCTCAACCTGCCGGCCACCCTGGTCTGCAACACCACCGAGGCGTTGCTGTACGTCGTGCGCGATGCATTGGGGATTGCCTGCGTGCCGGATTTCACCGTGCGCGCTGCCATCGCCGCCGGTGAGCTGGTTACCGTCCTCGACGAGTTCAATCGGCATCAGAGCACCTTCCGCATGCTCTGGCCTTCAAGCAAGCACCTGGCGCCGAAACTGCGGGTGTTCATTGATTTCATGAGCAGCGAATTGTTCAAGTGACTCTCTGGCGATATGTCCCAACCCTGCGGGAGCCTGTTCAGCTCAAGGGGCTTTGTTCTCGACCAAACAGTTTCCGCCATCCACCACGATGACTTCGCCAGTGAGGTAGCTCGCCTCTGAGGACGCAAGGAAAGCAACCACTGCGGCCACCTCTTCGGGACGTCCGGCCCGGCCCATCGGTGTGTAACCGGCCGCCTTGGCTTCCTCGGCAGTGGTCGACCCTGTGGTGATCCAGCCGGGAGCGACGCTGTTTACGGTGATCCCTTGCTGGGCGACTTCAAGCGCCAGGCTCATGCTCATTCCAACCATCGCCGCCTTTGCGGCGCTGTAAGCCGCTTCACCGGGGTTACTGCAGCGGGTGCCGGTAGTGGAACTGATGTTTACGATGCGCCCGTAATGACGCGCCCGCATGCCGGACAGAACGCCCTGTGTAAGCAGAAAAGCCGTGGTCAGATTTCGCGCCAGTGTAAGGTTCCAGGTATGCAGATCCATGGTTTCCAAGTCGGAAAAAAACTCCGGGCTTCCTTGCATGGCCATGCCCGCGTTGTTGACCAGAATATCGATCTGCCCCCAGAGAGACTCTGCCCATAGAATAAACTCACGCACCTGATGCTCATCGGTAAGATCGACGGCCCGCCCTTGAACTTCGAATCCTTCGGCACGCAGTTCTGCGACTCGATCATTGATTCGCGCACTGCTGGCGGTGACGATCAGTCTGGCACCTGCAGTACCCAGCCTGCGCGCGATGGCCATGCCGATCCCAATCTCACTTCCAACCCCACTGACAAGGGCGACAGGGTTCTGTCCGGTTGCGTTTGGCATGGAGCCTCCAGAGGGGTGTAAGTAATGATCAGGTGTCGGAGCCTGAGTTGCGTTTGAGCTATATAAACACCCTGATCAACGCCCGAACACCCCCGTCCTCCCCAACAACTGCTTTTGCCGCCAAGCCGGTGCACTCGTGGGGAAAAGCACTTCGGTTGGTCGATAACGGGCGATGCCGCAGGCGGCGGCGATGCGCTGGCGTTGCTGGCCCTGGGCAAGGGCGTGCCGAAAACTGCCTTCGCTCTGCATGTGTCCCAGCACATAACCGACGCCCGCCTGGAAATCGCCGCCATGGGCCTGCCACCAAGCGGTGATTGACTGCGGGTCGGGCCAGGGTAGATTTTCGTCAGGGTCCATCGCCACGTTGGTGTCTTGCGGGTCATCGTTCGGGCCTGCGTCGAAATCGGGCAGGTTCTGCAGTTCCAGATCGAGCAACGCCAGGTCAGCGCCGGTGATCAGACTGAAGGCTTCACCGGCGACCCGGGCATAGGGCAGGTCGCTCATCTGCTGGATCAACCACGGTACACAGACCGGATCGCCCAGCAGCCCAAGGGCTTGGATGCCGATACGCCGATCCCGGGGATCCTGGACCAACTGGCGTATCCAGGCGATGCTGGGTTCGCGTTCCTGCCAGGCGATCAATACGCAGAGCGCGCGGTACTGGAACTCGCCCGGTTGTTCGGCAAACTGTCGCAATGGCTCCAGGGCTTGCGCGTCGCCCATCTGTGCGGTGGCCCAGTTGGCCCAGAAGCGCGTGGCCGCATTCTCATGCAGACGATGGGTACGAATCGTCGGCAGCAGGTCACGCCGGCGCAGTTCGCCGGCCGTACGGGTCGCCCGTGCCAGCACGCTGGGGTCGGTATCGGAAAGTCCGGCAAGCAGGGCGGCGCCAGGGTCGTGGCGATGCATGCCGCAGGCGGCCAGACCGAGGTGGCGGAACTGTGGGGAGGGAGAGGCAAGCATACGGTCGATCCAGGGCGATACCCGCTCCCAGTCGAGCCACCCCAAGGCCATCAAATAACCGCGTTCTGTTTCCGGCGCCTGTCGTAAGTGTTCGCTAAGGCACGACAACATTTTCCCATCGGCCGACTCGAAGGCCAGCACCACGCAGGCAAACATCTCGCCGACAGCGTCTGGTCCAATCTGGGCCAGCAAGGTGTCGTAGCCCGCCTGGCCAGCGATGGCCAGGCCGTCGATGTGCGCCTCGATGCGCAGGTCGAGTTTGCGCAGCTCTTGCAGGTCGTAGTGCGAGGCGCGTACGGCGTAGCCGCGAAGCATGCTGAGAAAAGAGACTTCCTCGGCGTGAAGGGCGACCGTCTGAGCCACCACGCCGTCCATCAATCCTTCCACACGAACCGCTGGATCATGTCCAGCACGGTATAGCCGGCCGCATTGAAACAGCGCGGATCATCTTCGGGCAATTCCCACAGCTCACGCATCCGTTGCGCGGACAAATAGCGCTCGCGCACCCCGGTGATCGATCCCGGTCTGCGTCCGTGAAGACTCATTTGCGGCGCGGTGAGGCGCTGCATGATTTCATCCAGCGAGACGCTGTGAAACTTGCCCTGATCCGCAAGCAGGATGAATGCTTCGGCATCCACCTGCCGCACGACCGTCATGCACACGGCCAGGAAGTCGCGCTTGACCTCGGCATCGAACTGACCGTCCGTACCGTCCTCGAACTCAAAGATTGCCGGAAACGCACGGTCGCTGAAATTGAACTGGAGCCCGCCGCGATCCGTTCCTTCGCCATCCGGAAAACTGCACAGCGTCGCGAAATACCGTCCCTGTCCGAGCCTGAGCTCTACCTCCAGGCTCAGCCAGCGATACCGCTGCAGACATTGTTCCAGAGACACACAGTCGGTCGCGATCGAGGCAGTATCGAGCCACTCGCCGGAAACAGGGTCTACCACCAACTCTGACACACAGTCCGGCAATTTCGCGGCCATGATGTGTCGGGTCTTCAACGCAGTGATCACGGCCAGCAACTTCCCTCTCAGACTGTCCTGAGGTAGCGAAGGGAAGTGGATCGATATCGGATACGAAAACGCCATACGCTAGTGCTCCTGAATCTTTCCCGACATGTGTGGCTTGTTTTCCTTCCCGAACTTTTTTTCCAGGTTACTCCGCTGGCCTTTCGGGACGGCGACGTGCACGACGGTTCCCGGGCCAAACACATCCGGTCGCTGTGCCAACTGTTCTTCCCGCTTGAACTGTGAGAGCCCGACCTGGCCCCAGCTCGCCTTGCACTCCTTGACCACACCCTCACGCGTCACCACGTCGAACTCCTGGATCACCAGGCCGCAGTCCCGGCAGGTTATTTTTACCGCCACCTCCTTCGCTTGGGTCTGCTCAGCCACTTTTACCTCGAAGCGCTCACCCTTGATCAGGGTGTCGTATTTCAGCGCCGCCTCGAACAGCTCCTGCTTCTCACTGGGGCTATTGGCCTTGTTGGCCTTGTCCACCATTCGATCCAGCTTTTGCTCCCTGCGCTGCTGCAATTTTTTCTGTCGACTGATGCGCACCTGCTGGTTGATCTCGTGTTCGTCCTTGGGTGGGTCACGCTTGAGGTTGGTATGAGGGCAGGACGAATCCTGGGCGACGCCGTCAGTGGTCGGGCCCGGGGGCGTCTGCGCTGGCATCGACGCATGATTGTGTGTGGTCAGGTCCAGGTGCCGGTCGACGTTCTGCCCCTCGAACTTGACGTCCATCGACCATGAAACGAAATACACCTTACCCTTGATCTTGCTGGTGACTATACCTTTCTTGGGCGCGTTGCCGGCCTCGTCGCCGGTGCTGGTTTTGAAGTAGCTCTGGTCTTTGAGCATGACTTCTTTGCCACTGATCCTGACCGTTCGGCTGCCGCGCGACGTGTCTTTTGCATAACCGGTATTCGGATAGGGGATGGGTACACCCAGCGGGGTAGGCGGCGCTTGAGGTGGGGTGAAGCAGACATCCGGAAACCTGGCGATCGATACTCCGTCCCCCGCCTTGCAGGAAATCTCCCGATTGTTGGCAAAAACCTCATTGGCCATCAGGCAGCCCTCGCGGTCTGATAACTGAGTAGCGCGACCGCGCGCTGGCCGGCGTCGTTGCCCAGGTGGCAGAAGATGTTCGGCCCTTCGCCATAGCCCTTGCGACAGGCGGCCAGTGCCACGGCGAGTATCACCGGGCCGATGGCGGCGCCAACTTCGCCGATGCAGTCGGCCGGATGCCAGAGATGGAAGAACTCTTTGCGTACCCGCAGGCTGCGGCTCAGGGCCAGAGAGGCTTCCTTGAAGTAGTACTGTTCGCCGCAAATATCAGTCAGACGATAATCCATCTGCTCCAACCCGCAGCCCGCTTCGTTCAGCGCAGCGCGTATGGCCTGGGTCAGGCCTTCAGCGCGCAACGGGATATCTTCGGCCTCCACCGTGGCTGGCTCCATGCCAAAACCCAGGCCGATGCAGGCCAATTGCGGCTGATCGCTGGCAAAGGGGGCGGCGATCACCACGGCGGCGGCCCCCTCGCCGGGAATAAAACCGTTGGAGTTCTGACTGGTGAGCAGGCGTTCGCGTTCTTCGAAGGCGGCCAGGGTCGCTCCCTCAATAAACGAGTCGACGCCGGCAATCAGCACGTGGCGATGGCCGCCCTGATGAATCAGCGTGCGTGCATTGAGCAGGGCCACGGCGGCACTGACCCGGCCACGGGCGATGATGGAAGAATCGGGATGAAAACGCAGGCCCAGCTCGGCTTCGATGGCGTGCAGCAACCCCTGATCGAGACCGGCGAGGCGGCCGGGGCGCTCGGCTTCCGCGACACCCAGCAACAGCGGCGTTTTGTGTGGATCGACCCCGGGGGGGCTCTGCAGTGCCTCGGCGATTGCTCGGCTGGCCATCTTGATCAGCTTGGTGCGGTCGAGCCACGGTTGTTCCAAGGGCACGCTGGCGGCGATCAGCCATTCGCCGCTGCTGTCGATAAAGCGGGTTTCCTGAAAGTTGTCGATGGCGCAGCGGATCGCCGCGCAGCTTGCCGGTGCGCTGAGGCCGACAGCGCTGACCATGCCGGAGCCAATGATCCAAAGAGCGCTCATCACGGCGTTTCCTCGGGGGCACGCGTGGCGTTGACCAGCGCACCGAGCGACGGGTAATACTCCTTGCCCAGCTCACGGGCGCGCCACCAGCCCGTGGACACAGTGCCGACCAGCACTTGGGCAATCTCGAACATGTTGCGTCGAAGCGCACGAGAGACACGCCAGGTCAACTGCACCTGGCGAGCGTCTGTGTCGATCAACAGAGTATCGATCACCGCGTGCACCGTCTCATGACCGCCTTTTTTCAGGAAAAAGGTCACCGGAACGTCCATTTTGGGAATGCGAAAGCCAGCGCGCTCCTGGGCGGTGAGGTTTAGCAGCAGCACCTCTTCGCCGCCGCGCAAGTAATCGAGCTGCTGATCCTCAGGCGTTGCCTGAAAATAGCGGTTGTCGAAATCCCCTGGCAAAAACGGAAAGCAGTCGGCCAGCCAGGCATCGTCATAAGTACCGGCGTAGCGGACACGTTGCGGCCAGCTACGCCCGAGTGGGCCGAGGGCCATGGGGCGGAAGTCGCCAAAGGGGCTGTCTATCGGCTTGCCCAGTTCCTCGGTGTTCGGCATGGGCATGCCGACGATGTTGGAGCTATTAATGCGGCGTGAGTACCAGCCGCAACCGTTTGGGTTATCCGGGTAGCAGTCACGTATTTGCGGTGCATTCGCCACGGGATGTGAGCCACCATAGGCCTGGGCGTAGGAGATGCTTTGTTCGGTAAAAGGTTGCGGCAAGCCGGGAGAGACGCCCAGGAGCCCTTGTTGCCATTGTCGGGGGCCGAGGACGGAAAAAGCCTTGCTCACCCGACCGACGCGAATGCCGGCGGCCAGCTGCGTCACCGGCCGTCCACCGGGTGCATAGGCCTTGCCACACACCAGCACATCGCAGCATGGTTTGACCGGGGCGAAATCCATTTCCTGCAACGGGGGGCTCAGACCAGGCTCGCCGAGGAAGGTGTCGGCCATCAGCAGCGGTTGCTGGGTCTCTGCGAGGGTCGCGGCGCGGCCGTCCAGCGGTAGACTGAACGTGCCTTTGGCCACCACGACCAAGGATTCGCGACCATCGGACCCCAGGCCCAGGGTATAGGCAGCAAGCAGTTTGCTGGCGTTGAGCAGTTCCATAGGCCGCTGACCTGTCTAGTTGATCTGCACCGAACCACCCTTTATGCGGTTGACCCCGCTGGAACGGCTGGACAGGTAGGCGCCCTGGATGATCACTTTGCCCGCGCGGGTCAGGGTGATGCTGGCTTTGCCGCAACGCAGGACGATCTCGCGCTCGGCGCTCAGTTCAATACGTTGCTCATCCAGGCGCACGCTGGCGAAGGGCGCTGGTGAGACCGGCGCGCCGAGCAGAAGACCGATCACCAGCGGACGGGCCGGGTCGCCTCCTTCGAACATCAACGCCACCTGACAACCGATGTCCCCAGGGCTTAGCAACGCAGTGTTACGTGCAACGATGCCACTGCTGTTCGCGCAACCTGGGTAAGTGACCTTGGGCGCGCTGGCGTCCGGCAGATCGAGCAGGGTGCCGATGACGACTGTGTCTATGCGGGCCTGGGTGGGGAGGGGCTGTTGAACCGTCATAGAGATATCTCCATTGTTCTAGTTCTGCAAAATCTTCTGTCCCTTGATCACCACGTTCCTGTTGGCCTTGACGTTGATGGCGCCGGAGCCGTCGATGGTGATGTTCTTGCCACGAATCATGATGGTGCCGTCTTTTTTCAAAGTGATGCTCGCATCGCCCGTGGTCAGGCTGATGGAGTCGCCGGCGTTGAGGACAAAGTTCTTGCCAACGTCCAGGCTGTCGTTCTGCTTGATGTTGGTGGTGCGGTTACGGGCGACGTCGCGGGATTCGTTCTGGCCGATCTGGGTACTCTGGTTGCCGTTGATCTCGATCCCTTCGTTGCCTTTGACCGTTTCGTTGCGGTTGCCGGTGATGCCGATGGTCTCGTTACCGCCCACGTCTTCGGTGCGGTTGCTGACGATGGTGATATTTTCGTTGGCACCGACCTTTTCCGTGCGGTCCGCGCCGATGGTGATGGTCTCGTTGTTGCGCACGTTTTCGGTGCGGTTGGCGCCGATGGTGATTTTCTCGTCGCTGCCCACATCTTCGGTGCGGTTCACGCCGATGGAGATGGTTTCGTTGTTGCCGACGGTTTCCTTGCGGTCGACGCCGATTTTGATGGTTTCGTTGTTGTCCACCGTCTCTGTGCGGTCGTGTTTGACGTGCACGGTTTCGTCGTTGTCGATGGTCTTGCTGCGGTCATGGCCGACCCAATGGGTCTCGTCATTCTCGACTTCGATGTCCTGATTCTTCTCGGCGTGGATAAACAGTTGCTCCGCGCCTTTCTTGTCCTCCATGCGGATCTCATTGAAGTTGGCCTGTGAGCCGTCCTTGCTTGAGCGACTTTTCACGCCACTCTGAGTGGCATTGGCCGGCAGCTTGTAGGGCACGGTCTGTTCGGCGTTGTAGACGCGACCGGTGATGATCGGCCGGTCCGGGTCGCCTTCCAGGAAGCTGACGATCACTTCCTGACCGATCCGCGGGATCTGTACCGCCCCCCAGTTCTTGCCAGCCCAGGCTTGGGACACGCGAATCCAGCAGGAACTGTTTTCGTTGGATTGGTCATGGCGATCCCAGTGGAAATGCACCTTGACCCGGCCATACTGGTCGGTCCAGATCTCCTCGCCACTGGGGCCAACCACCACGGCGGTCTGCGGCCCACGGACAATGGGCATGGGCGTCAGAGGGAGAGGGCGGAAGGCCTGGCTGGCATCCATGCAGTCCAGCTCGCTGACGAACTGTTCAGCTGAGTCTGACTGCCCGCTTTCATAGACTTCCTGACGGATCTGATAGCGCGCGACCACCACCAGGTATTCGCGATTCTGGTCCGCACGGTCATAACCCGTCAGCGTGAACAAATGACCGGAGCCCAGCCCGCGGGCTCGGCCGCGCAACTGCACGCGCTCGAACTGGCTGTGAATGGCTTCGATGCGGGTACGCGCGTAGTGATCGCCATCGTTGCTCTGCAGGTACTCGCCTGGGTAGTCATAAAGCGGGTGGTCAGCGTTGCTGTGGTTGCGTACCACACTGGAGCGCACTTCAAGGCTGGCGCGCGGGCGCAGGAAGTCATAGTCGTTCAGCGCCAGCGAACCAGGCTGGACTTCCCGTGCCAGTTGCCAGTCATAGAAATGATCGCGCTCGCGCATTTGCCGATCGGGTGGATAGAAGGGGACAGCGTCGTAGTCCGCCGGCGTGGAGTGAGCGCCATAGGCGTCGGCCAGCACCAGAACATGACGCTCCTTTTCATGGCGGAAGTAGTAATAGATGCCTTCCTGTTCCATCAGCCGGCTGACGAAATCGAAGCTGCTTTCGCGGTACTGAACGCAATATTCCCACTCACGGTAGCTGGCGCTGAGACTGTCTTCAAAATCAGAAAAACCGAGGTCGCGAAACACCTGCTTGATGATGTCCGGCACGGTCTTGTTCTGGAAAATCCGACAGTCCGAGGTCCGCGTGAGCAGCCAGAACCACGGTCGCAGACTGACCCGATAACCCGCGAACTGGCCGTGGCCGGTCAGTTGCCGGCAGCTGCTGATAATGCCGTGGAAATAGCGTTTGCCTCCGTTGTACAACTCCAGGGTCAGCCCCATCGGCTTGCCCAGCAATTGATCGAACTTGATCGCCCGGTCTTCGGAGGTAAGGTCCAGTTCGTAGTGAAACAACCGCCCCAACTCTTCGCTGCCATCCATGCTCTGCAGCACCAGGACATCGCCGCCGAGGGGGCTGTCGACCTGTACCAAACGGTTGTTTTGAGTGATTGCCATCGACGGCTTCCTTGGCTCGTGTTCGGGCGTCAGTGGGCCGTAAGGAAGACGGCGTACTCAAGGTCGTCGCCATAGGGGGGAGCAGGGGGCGTTGTGTCGAACAATCTTGTGTCGAACAATCGGTGTACATTCACCACAGAGGTGATCTCCATATCGGCCCTGCGATCTGCACTGAGTCAGAGCAGACGTACGATTAGATCCGTCTCTCTGACAATAGCACATGTGTCGGGGGGCAACTGCCGGAGGGCGGGCGGCTGGTGTCGAAGCCTTCCTTGGCAAGGCGTGACGGTCTGCAAATCAGACGGAGTGCTCCAGGTTGGCGACAGGCTGGGCTTTTTTCCGGTGGCACAGGTGATCGAGTGTTACGAACACCACCGGCGTCGTCAGCAATGTCAGCACCTGGCTGAGCATCAAGCCACCGACAATTGCGACCCCGAGCGGTTCGCGCAACTCGGCACCCGTGCCGAAGGCCATCATCAAGGGCACGGCACCGAGCAGGGCGGCCAGCGTGGTCATGAGAATCGGCCGAAAACGCGCCAGGCACGCCTGATGGATGGCGTCGCGAGCGGACAGGTGGCGTTCGCGCTGCGCGTGGATGGCGAAGTCGATCAGCAGAATACCGTTTTTCTTGACGATGCCGATCAGCAGGATCAGGCCGATCAGTGCCATGATCGAAAAGTCCAATTGCCAGGCCCACAGCAACACAATCGCGCCAATGCAGGCTGACGGCAGGGTTGAAAGGATGGTCAGTGGATGCACCAGGCTTTCATAAAGCACACCCAGGATGATGTAGACGGCCACCAACGCTGCCAGGATCAAAAACGGTTGGCTGGCCAGGGACGATTGGAACGCCTGGGCAGAGCCCTGGAAGGTGCCGTTCATTGACGTCGGCATGCCGATCTCGCGTTCGATGTCCTGAAGTGCCGCCACCGCCTGCCCGAGTGCAACTCCAGGGGCGAGGTTGAAAGACAGATTGGCGGCCGGCAGCATGCCGTTGTGGTTGATGACCACAGGGCCGCTCGCCGGCGGCTCGATCCGCGCAAACGTGAGGAGTGGCACCATCTGCCCGGTCAGCGGCGAACGCAGGTGGAAGTAACTGAGGCTTTCGGCATTGCCGCGCTGTGCCGTGCTCAGCTCGAGTATCACTTGGTATTGGTTGACCTCGGTCTGGTACTCGCTTATCTGCCGTTGCCCGAACGCATCGTACAGCGCGTTGTCAAGGTCTTGGGCGGTGAAGCCATAGCGTGCGGCCTCGTCGCGATCCAGGGTGATACGGGTGATGTTGGCATCCAGTTGCAAGTCATGGGAAGCATCACGGAACAGCGGGTTGGCCCGCAGCCGATCGGTCAGCGCGGTGGCCCAGGTCGCCAGCTCGGCACTGCTCTGCGCACGCAACACGTATTGATACTGCGCACGGGGCTGGCCGGCACTGAGGTTGATGTCCTGCACGGCGCGCAGAAACACCTGGATGCCAGGCACCTGCGCCAGTTGCGGGCGTAGCCGGTCGATGACCTGACTGACCGTCTCGTCCCGCTCCCCGGGGTCGTTCAACACCAGCCAAACCCGACCATTGCCGATCGAGTCGGTGATGGTGCCACCGACGGCGTGGTTATAACTGATGACCGCCGGATCCTTGCTGAAAATCGCTTCCAGTTGTTTGTGTTTCTCGATCATCTCCTCATAGGGGATGTCGGCCGAGGCCTGGGTAAATCCTAGGATGAAGGCTGTGTCCTGCAACGGAAAGAAGCCTTTGGGAATCACGATGAAACTGGCCACGCTGAGGGCCACGGTTCCAAAAAACACGCCTAGCATGATTCGCCGATGACCCAGGGTCCAAGTCAATGTGCGGTCGTAGAGCTTCAGCAAAGCGGCGAAGAAGTCTTTGTCCGACTTCACACGATGGCTGGGCGCCTTCATGAAAAGGGAGGCGAGCGTCGGGGCCAGGGTCAGGCAGACCACTGCCGAAATCATGATGGCGGCCACGGAGGTCAGGGCAAACTCGCGGAACAATCGACCGATCACCCCGCCCATGAAGAGCAGGGGGATGAAGGCGGCAATCAGCGACACACTGATGGACACCACCGTAAAGCCGATTTCACTGATGCCCTTGAGCGCCGCTGTGCGTTTGTCCGCACCCAGCTCCAGGTGTCGATGGATGTTTTCGATCACAACGATCGCATCATCGACGATGAAACCGACCGCTATGACAATCGCCACCAGCGTCAGGTTGTTCAGACTGAAACCAGCCAGGTACATCGCCGCGCATGTCGACACCAACGATACCCCCAGCACAGTGGTGACGATCAGCGTGGCTGACAGTTGTCGCAGGAACAAAGCCATGACGCCGATGACCAGAACGATCGCGATGCCCAGCGTCAACTCCACCTCATGCAAGGAGGAGCGGATGGTGCGGGTCCGGTCGTTCAACACTTCGACCGTCATGTCTGCTGGCAAGGACGCCTTGAGTTGGGGGAGGGCTGCCTGAATCCGATCGACGGTGGCGACGATGTTGGCCCCCGGCTGTCTCCGGATCACGAGTACGACGCCCGATTGGCCATTGGGCCAGCTTTGCGTGTAGTCATCCTCCGAGCCCAGCGTGACGCGTGCCAGATCCCGTACCCGCACCGCCGAGCCGTTGCGGTAGGTGACAATCACATTGTCATATTCATGGGGTTCGAAGAGCTGATCGTTGACTTCCAGATTGGAGACTCGGTGTTTACCGAACAAAGCTCCCTTGGGCAGATTGACGCTGGCCCTCTGCACTGCGGTGCGGATGTCTGCCAATGTCACGCCGGCAGCGGCGAGAACCTCGGGACGGGCCTGGATACGGATCGCCGGGCGGCGCTCGCCAATTACGTTGATCAGGCCAACCCCCGCCAGTTGACTGAGTTGGCGAGAGAGCACGGTATTGGCCAGGTCACTGACTTCCATCAGCGACAAGTTAGCGGAGTACGCGCTGAGAATCAGGATCGGACTGTCGGCAGGATTGACCTTGCGCCATACCGGCAGGCTAGGCATGTCGCTGGGCAAACGCGCCGACGCATTATTGATTGCCGCCTGGACTTCCTGCGCGGCGGCGTCGATATTTTTGTCCAACGTGAACTGCAGCGTCAGCGTCAGCATGCTCAACGAACTGGCCGAGGTCATCTCGGTAATGCCGGGTATCGAGCTCAGTTCGACTTCCAGCGGCGTCGCTACCGAGGAGGCCATGGTCTGGGCACTGGCTCCCGGCAGTGTCGCGGTGATCTGGATCGTCGGAAAATCGGCTTCCGGCAGCGGTGCGATGGACAAACGGGGGTAGGCGATCACCCCAAGCAATACCAGAGCAAAACTCAACAAAATAGTGCCGATGGGGTGATCCATACACCAGGCGTAGACACTGCGAGCGGCCATCAGAAAGCACTTCCGCTGGCGACCGAGGAGGGGGCTGTATCGCGTCCCTCAAGAATATGCACCTGCGTGCCTGGACGCAGCCGGGAGTGGCCGTCGTCAACGATCCGGTCGCCGGCTTCCACGCCTTCAACCACCGCAATGTCAGCGTCGGCGTAGGTGACCGTCACTGGCTGAGGAGCGGCCTTGCCGTCTCTGACGCGCCACACGAATGTATTTTGCGCGCCCTGTCGCAGAGCACGCTGCGGCACCACCATGGCCTCGCGCAGTATCGCGGCCTGCACCGTGATCACCACCGATTGATCCGGCCATAGGCGTCCGTGGACGTTAGCAAAGTCGCCTTTGATTCGCACCGTCCCAGTGGCGTCGGAAACCCGGTTATCGATCAGGCTCAGGCTTCCCTCGCTCAAAAGTTCACCGCCGTCGCCCGAGTATGCGCGAAGGGTCACCGGCGCTTGCCCTGAGTCGGCAACCAGCGTACGCAACTGCGGCAGGAGCGCCTGGGGAAGGGCGGCCTCGATGCTGATCGGGTCCAGCTGAACCACTGAAAACAAGGCTTGCGTGTCACTGGCCCGGACATAACTGCCTTCATGAACGTTACGGATGCCGATCCGACCATCAGTAGGGGACAGGATCCGGGTGTGGGACAACTGCACCTGATTGGCGGTGACGGTCGCTTGCTGGCTCTGCACCGTTGCGCGCAATTGAGCAACCATCGCTTCTTGCTGGTCGAGGGTTTGCGCCGATATAGCCTGGGTCTTGGCCAGTACCCGGTAACGCTTGAGATCAAGGCTCGCCGAAGCCAACTGAGCTTGAGCCACAGCAGTTTGTGCCTTGGCGTGCTCCAGAGCGGCAATGATGGCGCGATCATCGATACGTGCCAGGAGATCTCCGCGCTTGACGACCTGACCTTCTTTGACCGGCAATTCCAGCAGAAAGCCGTCAAGCTGGGAGCGGATTTCGACGCTGTGCAGAGAGCGCACATTACCTATCGCGTGGATGAGTACAGGGACGTCGCGGTGGCGCATTTCGATTGTACTGACCGGAACCGAAGGCGGGGCGGTTGTCACAGCAGCCACCGACTCTCGCGACCACAGCCACCAGGTTGCGCCACCCATGATCAACAAGCTGCCAAGTGTCAGCGACACACTGAAAAAGGTATTGGGGATCTTCGATTGCAACATGACGACAACTTCCCTGCGGAATGTAAAGTTCACGAACAACGAAACGGTCCAGCGAATAGCCACCGGCCCCTCTGAAGGCGATGTAAATGAAAAGAATCGTCATCAACACCGGGTATTCGATATCGCAATCAATCCATGGCCAGTTCGGACCGAGGATTTAAGCGATCGCTGGCATTTGCAGCGCCACCGCCAATGCCCGGGGCGCCGGGATGCCCTTGAGCCCCGGCCTCCAGCACCTGCGCCATCACCTCGGATTGCCAGGCGAAATACGGGTTGTAGGTCAGCCGTGCGTGGACTTTGCCGGGCTCTCGATAACCCCAGTCCGAATACCAGACAGGGCCACCGGCCTGGCATTGCTGGTACGCCATGTCGCTCTGGCCGTTCCAGCACAGGCGCTGGTTACCTTGGCGACCGTATTGCGGATTGTCGGGGGAGAACAGCACGCCCATATGGGAAAACTGACTGATGTGTTCGGCCGGCATCTGGTCGCTGCGCACCAGCAGGCGTGGACTTCGCAATTCGTTGGCGAGGTTGCCGTACCAGATCATCCGCGACGCCGGGTTGGGGAAGCGTCGATGGAAGGCGTCCCGGATAAACTCCACATCCACCACCGAGTCATGGGCCGCACTGACCACCAGGACCGGGCGGTCGAACGCCTGCGCTGCCAGCTTGCTGCGCACGGCGGTACTGCTCAGGTAAAACTGGGCGAAGCCATTGGTCGGCACATTCTGGTAGCGCAGTGACGTCTGCTGCGGGGCGGTGCTGGACGGCTGCCGTAGCCACGGCTTGACCTTCGCCAGCCACGGCAACACCCAATCAAACGCAACATTGGACTTGAACGCCGGGGAAAACAGCAACAGCCCGGCGATCGACTGATCGTCCATGGCGTAAGCCACAACCAGGTTGGCACCGGTGGAGAAGCCGCCCAGATAGACCTGGCCGACATCCTTGCGCAGCAGCGTCACCTGTTGTTCCACGGTGCGACGCCAATCATTGATGTCAACGTCGAGCATATCGGCCGGCCGCGTGCCGTGTCCGGGCAGTAGCACGGTACGTACCCGATACCCTTGGCTGGCCAGTTGTGTCGCGATATCTACGAACGAGCCGGGCGAATCGCCAAGGCCGTGAACCAGAAGAACGCCTCTGCCATTGGGCTGTGCGGGCACCCACTCACGGGGAGCGTTCCAGGCCAGTTCCAAAGTGTGGTCGGGATTCTGAAACTGCCGATTGCGCTCAATCTGTGCCAGAGCTTGCAGGCGGTAGTCGCCGAAGCTGACCGGCATCGGCGGGGCGGCCTCGACCGGCGCTCGCGCGCAGCCGGCAAGGCCGATCATCAAGAGCGCGTAGAGTGCTTTCATCGGTTTTCCTGTGTGTCCATGTTGATATTCCATCAAAAACGAAAGATGTACCCCGCAGGCGGTGTCATCGATATACCGTTCTTTCGAGCAATTGGCTTCTGAACGGTAAGTGGATGGCGCGGGCGCCCGCGGCGTTGCAAATCCCATTGCACAAAGCCCGGACGACAGGCACGTAAATCGGCTGGCTGGGCTGGCGGGCCTCAAGGGTCTGAGTGGGATTGATCAGGTACACCGCGATTTGCCTCGGCAGCAACGAGAGGAGTGGCCAGTTGGTGCGATTGTCATCTACCGGGCTCGGATTAGCCGTGGTAGGGCCATTATCACCGGACGTCACGAACGCCACCCCCATCAGGCAGGCGCCTTTAAGCTGCGAGCGCAGGCGACCAGGGTTTTCTGCAAGCCCCAAGTCCGCGACAACCACCACGTCATGAACGCTCACGTGACCCTCGTCACTCACCTCGACGTCGAGCACGACTGCCACGCAGGTCTGCGAGTCATAGTGGGCGGCGATGCCCTGCGCTCGGCCATGTCCTGAGGGTTTGCCCCAATGCCCCTTGGTGGCCGCTTCGGCGATGACGTTGCGCATTCGATTGGCATCGAAACCTGATGGCGGCCCAGTGCCGTCGCTCACCGTGGACGCCGAATCAATCAGGGACAGCAGGTAGTCCTTTTGATCCAGCTTGCAGGCTCGGACCTGCGCGGCCACGAATCGCTGCTCGGCGAACACGCAGAGCAGCAGGTCTTTTCTATCCAGATTGCTGTCAAGCGTCGATGGCCAGGTGAATTGATTAAGAGCGCTGTCGTGGGCATCAGGGTGGCTCATTTGCGTTTCTCCTTCCAGCTGACATCGCAAGACCAGTCATGGCGTTACTTTAGGCGGGCGGAGCTGACGTCAGGGTGACGGGTACCTGACAGGAACATGTCAAACGCGGATCCCACTCAATGTGAAGGTCAGTCGCTAGAGGCTGGTCAGAACGACGCTTTGAGCGCAGGAACAGTGTGTGGTCACTCATAGCGCTCTGAGCGGATGGCTGCTACCAGCTGCTGAAGTTCCTGTGGCACCGGCTCAAGTGGAATCCGCTCCTTTTCCACCAGGGCCTGTCGGTCCAGCATCTTGAAGTGGTGCTGGCTGAGCATGTTGAAACTCAGCCCCGCTACCGTCAGGACGGCAATCACCGAGGTCATGAACATCAAGCTCATGCGGGCGGTCAGCGAGAGGTGCTTCATATTCACTCCGGCGCATCCATCATGTACCCCATTCCGCGGGCGGTATGGATCAGCTTGAGATCGAAATCGTCATCGATCTTGGCGCGCAGCCGACGTACAGCGACCTCAATCACGTTGGTGTCGCTGTCGAAGTTCATATCCCAAACCTGCGAAGCAATGAGAGACTTGGGGAGCACCTCGCCGCGCCGGCGCAGTAGCAGTTCCAGCAATGAAAACTCCTTCGCCGTCAGGTCAATTCTTTTCCCAACCCGGACCGCGCGCCGCTTCATCAGATCGACTTCCAGATCGGCAATTTTCAGGGTGGTTTGCGTGGGTGAGCCATTGCCTCTGCGCAGCAGCGTTCTGACCCTGGCCAGAAGCTCTGAGAAAGCAAATGGCTTGATCAGGTAGTCATCCGCGCCCAGTTCCAACCCTTTAACGCGATCCTCTACACCATCGCGTGCGGTCAGGAACAGCACTGGAATGTCTTTTCCGGCTGCGCGCACCCTGCGCAGTACTTCCCATCCGTCCAGCCCCGGCATCATCACATCCAGGATCAGCAGGTCATAGGGCTCGCTCAGCGCGTGCTGCAGGGCATCCGTACCTGTCATAACCCGGTCGACATTGAATCCCGCTTCGGTGAGGCCTTGCTGCAGATATGCACCGGTTTTGGGTTCATCTTCAGCTACCAGTAGTTTCATGCGAGCAGACTCCAAAAAACGGGTGGCCTGAGTTTGTAGGCAAACAGCGGCCCCAACCAGAAGCTTACGAAAATGTAATTCTGACTTCAGGTCACTGACAGGGTGGTTTGTCTAGGGTGCAAGCATGAGCACTAGGTTGTGCTTTCGGCCCTCGATAGACCAAAAGCAGAGGTGCCGGTCATAGTTTGCACTGATGGAGACTGCCCCATGAAATCGCTGAAACCTTTGCTTCTGGTTGGTTCGCTACTGCTGTCTTCTATGGCTTGGGCCGAAGGGGGCAGCGACCGTGTATTCGAACGCATCCAGCAGATGCGCGACAAAGCAGAAGCCGTGCTGATCCAAGCGGAGAAGGCCCCGGTCGGCGAGCGGCATGTGCACATAAAGGAGCATATGAACATGCTCGAAGAGATCATGAGCCAGCTGCACAACGAACATCCTGCCCCAGGCATGTCCGCCGAAGAGCATCTGGCGTGGATGGAGAAGCACGACAAGTTGGTAGACGACGTGCTGGGTCAAATGAGTCGCGAGCACAAGCTGATGATGGCCGACAAGGAATGCCATCCGTAAAGATTCCCCCATCTTCCAGGCCTTCCGTGATTGCTCCTTTGGCCTAGCGGCGCCTCTTATGGTCATTGAATCGAGGCTATTGTCATGGACCACACGCACGACACCGGCACTACTGAACCAGCTTTTTGGAAGAGCAAGATAGGCATCGCACTGATCATGCTGGCCGTAATCGGCATCTTCTATGTTGCGCGCGAGCACTACGGTCATCTTTCGCAGGCTTTGCCATACCTCATCTTGCTGCTATGCCCGCTGATGCATTTGTTTGGCCACAATCATGGCGGGCACTCCCACTCCAGCGGAGCCGCGGTTTCCAAGGACGAGGATAGGAAGTAAATCGAATGCAAAAGACCTCCTGCCATCATGACCAGGGCCATGCACATCATTCGCACGGCCACTCTGAGAGCCAGCGCGATCCGGTATGTGGCATGGAGGTGAAACCTGACAGCCCTTACCGCGAGATCGTTGAAGGGACGACCTATCGCTTCTGTAGTGCGAAGTGCCTGGAGAAATTCCAAGCACACCCTCATCAGTACATGAGCCATCAGTCTCATGGGGGGCATCACCAGCACGCGGCTCCAGCACCTACATCGGTGTCAGTAGGTGCTGAATACACCTGCCCGATGCATCCAGAGATCCGTCAACCGTCTCCCGGAAACTGCCCGATCTGTGGGATGACGCTGGAACCTGTCATCCCGGAGCTGGAAGAGGAGGAAAACCCAGAGCTGAAGGACTTCTCACGACGGTTCTGGTGGACCCTGCCATTGACCGTCATCGTGACCGTGCTGGCGATGGCTGGTCATTCCTTGCAGCTGTTTCATGGAACATCCCAGAACTGGGTTGAGTTGGTTCTGGCAACACCCGTGACGCTTTGGGGGGGCTGGGTATTTTTCACTCGTGGAATAGACTCCATCCGGCACCGCAGCCCCAACATGTGGACCCTGATCGGATTGGGAACTGCAGCTGCCTACCTCTACAGTGTGGCAGCTACCTTGGCCCCGCAGTGGTTCCCGGCGGCCTTCGTTCAGGATGGACGCATCGGCGTCTACTTCGAGGCCGCTGCGGTGATCATCTCGCTCACGCTGTTGGGCCAGATGCTCGAACTCAAAGCCCGCTCGCAGACCTCTGCCGCCATTAAGTCACTGCTGGGATTGTCCCCCAAGACTGCCCGGCGCATCAGACCTGACGGCCAGGAAGAAGATATTCCGCTGACCCACGTCCATCAGGGTGACCACTTGCGTGTCCGGCCGGGCGAAAAGGTCCCGGTGGATGGCACCGTGCTGGAGGGCGAGAGCGCTGTCGATGAATCGATGCTCACCGGCGAACCGGTGCCCGTCAATAAGCGGGTAGGGGATCCCCTGATCGGTGCCACCCTGAATACCCACGGCAGCCTGGTGATGGAAGCGCAGAAGGTGGGCGCCGAAAGTATGTTGTCGCAGATCGTCCAGATGGTGGCTAGGGCCCAGCGCTTCAAGGCGCCCATGCAGCGTATGGCCGATGCCGTGGCAGGGTATTTCGTGGTGGGGGTGATCCTGATCGCGATCCTGACATTTTTTGGCTGGGGGCTGTTCGGGCCGGAATCAGGTTGGGTATTTGGCCTGATCAACGCCGTGGCCGTACTGATCATTGCCTGCCCATGCGCCCTGGGCTTGGCAACGCCGATGTCGGTCATGGTCGCTACCGGCAAAGCCGCCAGCAGAGGTGTGTTGTTCCGCGATGCCAGCGCTATCGAAAACCTCTGCAAAATCGACACCTTGATCGTCGACAAGACCGGGACACTGACGCTGGGGCGGCCGGCCTTTCATAGTGCAGAGGGAACCGGGTCGTTCGATTCGGTCGAGGTTCTGCGCTTGGCTGCAAGCCTCGACCAGGGCAGCGAGCATCCACTGGCTCATGCCATTGTCGATCATGCGCGTGAACAGGGTCTTGCCTTGGTGAAACCGGAGACCTTCGAATCTGGCTCAGGCATTGGTGTGCGCGGAGAGGTCGATGGCCATCGACTGCAGCTCGGGAACACCGCGCTGATGGAGGAGGCGGGCGTTGACATTACCCCACTGCGTAACCGTGCAGAGCAACTGCGCTTGGAGGGTATCAGCATCATCTATCTGGCAGTCGATGGCCGCTTGGCGGGCCTCCTGGCCGTTTCCGATCCGATCAAGCCAACCTCCCAACAGGCCGTCGCTCAACTCCAGAGCGCGGACGTGAAGGTCATCATGGCCACTGGCGATGGCCTCACCACCGCAAGAGCTGTGGCGAAGCAGTTGGGCATCGAGGAAGTGCATGGCGAGGTGAAGCCGCAGGACAAGGAGAAACTAGTCGCCGACCTGCAGAGCTATGGCCGGCGTGTCGCCATGGCAGGCGACGGCATCAACGATGCGCCGGCCTTGGCCAGGGCCGACGTCGGCATCGCCATGGGCACGGGCACCGACGTGGCGATGAATAGCGCCCAAGTGACCCTGGTCAAGGGAGACCTGATGGGCATCCTGCGAGCGCGCACCTTGTCAGTGGCCACGGTGAAGAACATGAGGCAGAACCTTGCCTTTGCATTTCTCTACAACGCGATGGGAATCCCGCTAGCGGCCGGGCTGCTGTACCCGCTGACCGGGCATCTTCTGTCGCCCTTGATCGCTGCTTTGGCAATGAGTGTCAGTTCAGCCTCGGTGGTTTTCAATGCGCTTAGGTTGAAAACAACGGACGTTGGCTAGTCTGCTAATTGGTAGGCGGGTAATCTCAGGCAGCAAGCTGCCGGACTTGGCGGTTTTGCACAACTCCAGCGTGTTGTACTGCAGTCTGACAGAACCGTAATGTTCGGATCAGGTTGCTGACAGGGCTTCGTGGTTAACGTAGCAGCGAGCTTAACGCTCGCCCCCATTCGTTACGGGGGCTTCTAAACTTACGAGGATTTACGAAATGAAATCGATCAAAACCCTGTTTGTAGTTGCTGCCCTGAGTGTTTCCAGCCTGGCGTTGGCCGAAGGCGGTGCCGATCGCACGTTTGCACGCATGGAACAAGCCCGTCAGGCTTCGCTGGAAGCCTATCAATTGGCCAAGCAGCAGGAGGATGAAGCCCCCGTCGCCGGCAGCCAATCCAAACAGGCTGAACACGCCAACTGCTGAGCCCCTCGACCTTTCAGAAATGTAATCACCCGGATGGCTGAGATATGCCAGTTTCATACTGCTTGGTGTCGGGGAAACTTGCGCAGCGCGCAAGTCTTGAAGACCAAATCTCCCGGCACTGAAGCAGTCAATGAACCCGAGACCGGATGCACATCAGCGGCTCATCTGACGGATTGGACGTAACGGCATCAAAGCAAAACCACAAGGCGTACTTTAGGGTGACTTGGAAATTACATTTCAGTCAGCGTGATGTCATTTATTAATTTTGGTTCCGGCAGCCTGTCCCGGTTACCCGGTATTCAAGAATATTCAAATTGCCGTTGGAATCCTCGTATGTCATCTGGGCCGGCATCACACCACAGCTTGAACCCGTAGGGGTGCTGGCTACGACCTTGGCGATGTCAAGCTTCATGCCATAGCGGTAGTGAACGACTTCGGGACGATTCTTCCCGTTAGTCGCAGCATACTCTTGTATGGCCTGTTCATTGGCTTGAATCATCCGACCATAAACACGATCAGCGCCACCTTCTGCCATGGCTGCAGAAGAAATAGCCATAATTGTAAGTGCGGCGATAGCGTTGAGGGCTTTCATATTTAATAACTCCTTCCAAGTAGTAATTAAAATATACCCTCGCAACCTGTCACAAAAATGAAGTCGAAGTTACATCGCCGTAATGCTGTTTGTGCTGTTACTCAGGCGAGCCGCACTTGGTGTGCGGCTCACCTGAGCGTCTGGAGTTACAGCGCCTGCGAAGCGCGAACTTTTCCTGTGCGCTGTCTTCGCATCAGCCAGTAGGCTGCCGGCAAGACCAGCATGGACATCAGCGGGGCGGTGATCATGCCGCCAACCATGGGGGCGGCGATGCGTTTCATCACCTCTGAGCCCGCTCCACCGCCCCAGAGAATGGGCAGCAGGCCGGCGATGATCACGGCAACCGTCATCACCTTGGGACGAACGCGCAGCACCGCGCCTTCACGAATGGCCTCAAGCAGGGCCGGATCACCGCTGCGCCCGGCATCCAGCCGAGCATGCCAGGCGTTCTTCAGATACAACAGCATGATCACCCCGAACTCGGCCGAGACGCCGGCCAGGGCGATGAAACCCACCCCAGTGGCCACCGACAAGTTGAAGCCGAACCAGTAGAGCAGCCAGATACCCCCCGACAGGGCGAAGGGCAGGGTGGCCATGATCAGCAGGGCCTCGCTGAAGCGGTTGAAGGTCAGGTAGAGCAGCACGAAGATAATCAACAAGGTCGCCGGCACCACCCAGGCCAGCCGCGCATTGGCACGCTCCAGGAACTCGAACTGTCCGGAGTAGGAGACGGTCATGCCAGCGTCGAGTTGTACCCGCTCAGCTACGCGTTGCTGCAGCTCGCGCACGGTCGATGCCAGGTCGCGTCCACGGACATCGACATAGACCCAACCGGACAGACGCCCGTTCTCGCTGCGAAGCATCGGCGGCCCTTCGGTCAGACTAACCTGGGCGACGGTGCCCAAGGTGATCTGCTGGCCGACTGGGGTGAGGATCGGCATACGCCGTAGCGCCTGCGGACTGTCCCGCCACTCCTTGGGATAGCGCAGGTTGATCGGGAAGCGGGCGAGCCCCTCAACTGTCTCGCCGATATTGCTGCCGCCGATTGCGCCCGATACCACCGCCTGCACGTCGGCGATGCTCAGGCCATAGCGTGCCGCGGCCAGTCGATCGATCTGGATATCCACATAGCGCCCCCCGGTAAGGCGTTCTGCCAATGCCGAACTCACCCCAGGCACCTCTTTGGCCACCGCCTCGATATCGCGAGTAATGCGTTCGATATCGACCAGGGAGGTTCCGGAAACCTTCACGCCGATGGGGCTCTTGATCCCCGTAGCCAGCATGTCGATGCGGTTGCGTATTGGCGGCACCCAGATGTTGGACAGCCCTGGGACTTTCACGGCGCGATCCAGCTCCTCAATCAGCTTCTCCGGCGTCATACCCACGCGCCATTGCTCGCGCGGCTTGAACTGCACGGTGGTCTCAAACATTTCCAGCGGCGCCGGATCGGTAGCCGTCTCCGCTCGCCCGGCCTTGCCGAACACCCGGGCCACCTCCGGCACCGTGAGGATCATGCGGTTGGTTTGCTGCAGCAGTTGGGTTGCCTTGCTCGCCGGCAAGCCGGGCAGTGCCGAAGGCATGTACAACAGATCGCCTTCGTCCATGGGCGGCAGGAACTCTCCTCCGAGTCTGCTGAGGGGCCAGAGACTAGACACAAAGACCAGCACGGCCAGCGCCAGCGTCACCTTGGGCCAGGCCAGCACCCACTCCAGCACCGGCCGGTATGCGCCGATCAGCCAGCGGTTCAAGGGGTTCTGCTGTTCGCTGGGGATATGCCCACGAATCCAGTAGCCCATCAGCACCGGTACGAGGGTGACCGAGAGGCCGGCAGCGGCGGCCATGGCATAGGTCTTGGTAAAGGCCAGTGGGCCAAACAGGCGTCCTTCCTGGGCTTCCAGGGTAAAGACCGGGAGGAACGATAGGGTGATGATCAGCAGGCTGAAGAAGAGTGCCGGTCCGACTTCGGCCGCGGCTTCTCCGATAACTCGCCAGTGTGCCTCACCCTGGAGCGGCTCATTGGGGTGTCGTGCCTTCCAGGCCTCGATGTGCTTGTGTGCATTCTCGATCATCACCACGGCGGCATCGACCATGGCGCCGATGGCAATGGCGATACCGCCGAGCGACATGATGTTGGCGTTGACGCCCTGGTAGCGCATGACGATGAAGGCCATCAGGATACCCAGGGGCAGGGTGATGATCGCGACCAGCGACGAGCGCAGGTGCCAGAGAAAGATCAGGCAAACCAAGGCAACCACCACGAACTCTTCCAGCAGCTTGTAGCTGAGATTGTCGATGGCACGGTCGATCAGTTGCGAACGGTCATAGGTAGTAACCACCTCGACGCCGGTCGGCAGGCTGGATTTTAGGCTGTCCAGCTTGGTCTTCACGGCAGCGATGGTGTCCCGGGCATTCTTGCCGGAGCGCAGGATGACCACGCCACCGACCACTTCCCCCTGGCCGTCCAATTCGGCAATGCCGCGACGCATCTCTGGCCCCAGTTGAATGGTGGCCACCTGGCCTAGCAGAACCGGAATTCCGCTTGCCGAAGCCCGCAGCGGCACATTGCGAAAATCATCCAGGCTCTCCAAATAGCCCGAAGCCCTCACCATATACTCGCGCTCTGCCAGTTCCATTATGGCGCCGCCGGTTTCCTGGTTGGCGCTCTTCAGCGCCGCCTCGACCTCCTGCTGAGTGACCCCATAAGCCACCAACTTCTGCGGGTCGAGCAGCACTTGGTATTGCTTGACCATGCCGCCGAGGGTGGCCACTTCGGCTACGTTGGGCAGGCTCTTGAGTTCGTATTTGAGGAACCAGTCCTGCAGTGCCCGTAGCTGGGAAAGATCATGCTGGCCGCTGCGGTCGACCAGGGCGTACTGGTAGATCCAGCCTACGCCGGTGGCATCCGGGCCCAGAGTGGTGGTGACACCCTCCGGCAGGCGTTCCTGGGCCTGATTGAGGTACTCCAGCACGCGCGAGCGCGCCCAGTAGAGATCGGTATCGTCTTCAAACAGCACATAGACGAAGGAGTCGCCGAAGAAGGAGTAGCCGCGCACCGTCTTCGCCCCCGGGACCGATAGCATGGTGGTGGCCAGTGGATAGGTCACCTGGTTCTCGACGATCTGCGGTGCCTGGCCGGGAAAGCTGGTTCTGATAATGACCTGGGTGTCTGAGAGATCCGGCAACGCGTCCACCGGCGTGTTGCGCAACGACCAGATCCCTAAAGCGGTGATGAACAGGGTCGCCAGCAGCACCAGGAAGCGGTTGCCTATCGACCAGTGGATCAGGCGCGCGATCATGGCTGCTCTCCTTGCTTGTCGAGCCGCTCTGCATTGTTCTGCTCGACATGGCGGGCCATGACCCCCTGAAGGCTGGCCTCCGAGTCGATCAGGAACTGGCCGGAGGTAACGACCGACTGCCCTTCCTCAAGACCGGACAAAACCTCCAGACGCCCATCGGCCTCGCGGCCCAAGGTTATTTCCAGGGGGCGGTAGCGTCCATCGGCTTCGGCCAGCATCACCAGCGCACGCTTTCCGGTGCGAATCACGGCTTCACTCGGGACTAGTAGCGCGGGATGCCCGGCTTCGCTGCTCAGGTGCACGGCGGCGAACATGCCAGGGCGCAATTTACCGGCGGGATTGGGTAACTCGCTGCGTACCGTGAGCGTACGCGTCTGCGGGTCGGCACTCGGTAGCAAGGCAACGACACGACCTTGCAGAGGCTGTTCCGGGAAGGCGGTCAGGGTGGCGGCGACGCTAGCGCCAAGCTGAACCGCCCCAGCTTGGTCTTCGGGGATTGCTGCATCGAGCCAGACCGTGGACAGCCCGTTGATCCGCGCCAGATCCTGGCCGGCTGCAACGGTCATCCCGGCACGCACGTCCAAGGCCTGCAGCTCACCGGCGATAGGCGTGGTGATGGTCTGAACCGCCCGTGGCTGGCCGCTGCGACGAACCTGCTCGACCAACGCTTGAGGCATGCCCAGTAGGCGCAGGCGCTCCTGGGCTGCACTTATCAAGCGCGTGTCAGCAGTACGCAACACCGCCAGGAACTCCAACTGGGCGGCAGACCATTCGGGAATCAGCAGGTCGACGAGGGGCGTACCGGCGGGCAGTACATCGCCAGGGGCATGTCCGTAAGCCCGTTCGACGAACCCACCAGATCGGGCCTGCAGCTTCGCCACCTCGCGCTGGTTGTAGGCCAGGGAACCGACGGCCTCGATACCCGAAGGCAGCACACCGCGAATCACTGGTGCGGTGCGCATTCCGAGGTTTTGCACGGCTTGAGCGGGCACGCTCAGGGTCGAGGAGTCCTGCTCAGCACCTGCGTACTTGGGGACAAGCTCCATATCCATGAAGGGTGACTTGCCCGGTTTATCGAAGCGCTGGTCAGGTTGCATCGGGTCATACCAGTAGAGCACTTTGCGCTCATCCGTCGGTGCGGGAGTTGACATGACCTCATGTTTGGCCGGCCTCTCGGCCAGCCAGTAGCCACCGCCTGCCGCGGCAATGCCCATGGCCAGCAAGGCCGCGGAAAAACCTAATGCTGAAATCTTCATTGCAGGCCCTCCACATAGGCGTAGTACAAGCTCGCGGAGAGCTGACTCAGCTTGCGCTGCTGTTCGATCTGTCGCAGCTGAGCCTCGATCAGCTCGCGCTGAGCGGTGATGACGGATGCCAGCTGACTGTTGCCGGCCTGATAGGCGGCCAGTTCGAGATCGGCACGTTTGCTCGCCAGAGGGATCAAGGTTTTCTCGGTACGCGCCAGCGCTCTGCGTAGTTGCTCCAACTCGGCAAGGCCGCTTTCCAGCTCAGCCTGATGGACGCGCAGCAGCACTTCCTGCTCGGCTTCCATCTGCGACACACTCTGTTGCTTGGCGTTGATCTTGGGGCCCTGACGTGTTCCGACGAACAACGGCAGGTCGAAGGTAAACTGCACCATCACCATGTCGCCAAACTGGTTGTCGCGGTTGTTGTAGGCAAACTCTACGCCCCAGTCGGGAGTTTTCTCGGCTACAGCCTCATTCAACTCTGCGCTGGCCTCGCCAACCCGGGCAGATGCCGCACGCAAGTCGGGATGCTGAGCCAAGCGATGCTGCAGATGCGGGACGTCCATGCTCAGGCTGGGTGTGCCTCCCGCCAGAAGCTGATCAGCTTCGTTGCCTATCCAGCGGCGTAGCTTGGCCCGAGCAATCGCCACGTCGCGATTCAGTTCATCCCGCCGATCCTGCAAAGCCAAAGCTTCCTGATCGGCCTGCAGCAGTTCGCCAGGCTGAGCGCTGCCGCCGGCGATCAGCGATTGCACCGTCGAGCGGAGCATCTCGATCTGCCGGTCCAGTTGATCGAAGAGGCCAACACTGTGCTCGGCGTAGTACACATCCAGCCAGCTCAATGCCGTCTGGCGTTTGACCTCAAGCTGCATGGCGCGCTGCTCGGCCTCGGCCCGGACAACGGAGGCCTCGGCCAACTGGCGACGGGCCTGGCGTTTATCGCCATTAGGAACCTCTTGCATGAGTCCAATGCGGCGCATGGTCATCGAGTCCCGATTCAGGGCGTAACGATCAGGCCCCTCGATGGGCAGGTTGTCGATGCCGAGAATCAGCTTGGGATCGGGCAGGGCGTCCGCGGGCCCTACGGCCTGCTGTGCCGAGGCGACCCGTGCTTGTCGTGCAAGGTTCTCAGGTGCGCGCTGTTCGGCGAGTGCCTGCGCTCGTTCGAAGGTCAGGGGCTGCGCCTGCGCGGCAACCCAAGGTACTGCCCAGAATGCGGCAGCTAACACACCGAGATAGCCTCGGCGTGGGAAAAGGAAAGCGGACATGCTTTCGCCTCCAATGCGATTGATCGGGGTCGCTACCACGAAACTTGGCCGCGACGATGCGCCTGACTTTAAGGCGCGGGATGATCACTGCATTAGACGAAACGAGGAGGGCGCCAGAGTCCTGCGGGCTCTCGCTTAATCACCGACTGGGTCAGCAATATCTCGGGGCGTGAGGGGAGAGGGGATATGCTCTTGATTACGGTGGTCTGGAGAAGTCCTCCGGTCTTGCATTCCTGGCCGGATTTGCAGGGGGACTTACTGGCCACCCCATCAGACTTGTCCATTTGTTCGCAGCACGGAGCATCGGCCGTTGCATGGCCCTGATGATCGGCGCTCTGCATCGGGCAAGGTGGTGCTGGCATGCTGAAAGCCATCCCGCCGAAGGTCGGCAGCACGAGGCTAGCAATCATTACCAGGATCAATCCAATCCGACGCACAGCAATTCACCAGGAGGGGCGATAGGGCGACGATAGCAGATTGCTCCGAGGCATGAACGCCTCCTTTATGACGATAACAGCACTTCGTTGATTTGGATCACATAGACCGTCTAATCTCGCAGCGCGACTCTATGAGAATCACACCTTCACGTTTCGCTAGTGGATGAGATATCCAGTTGCCTATAGAGATCCGTCGTTTCTTCAACGGGTGAGGAATCACAGCAGTTTGAAGTTGTACTCAAGGACAAAGTAAATGCGGTCGATGTCCGCCCCGCCTTGTGCTTCGTTCGCCCGATGAGAAACGTGGGTGAAATGCACTAAAAGATCTTTCGCCGGCCCGGACTGGATGGTGTAGCTTAGATCAATGTCGCGCTCCCAGTGCTTCCCGCCTTTGCCTTGCTGAGGGCCATACTCTTGTTCGCTAGGATCAAAAGGGAAGTAAGCCCCTCCTTGTGGTGCATGAGTACCGTCGATATCACGTCCAGTCACATACCGTGACATGAACTTGAGCCCAGGAAATCCCATGGATGCGAAATCCAGGTCGTAGCGGGCTTGGTAGGAACGCTCATGGGGGCCATTGAAATCGGCGAACTTGATGGCGTTGGCTAGGTATATGGAGTCGCCCCCTACGAAATCGAAAGGCGTGTCACCATGATTTTTTTGGACCGCCAGGGTAAAGGCTTGGTTGCCAATATTGTGTTTGGCAGAAAGGCTATAAGCTGTTGTGTTGATGCCTCCCGCAACTGAGCGCCCGTAGTCAATCGTATGGTAGATGTTGAAATCTACAAACGTATCCCAGCGATGGGCATACACGTTCGCGTAATACTGTCTCCAAGTGTCTGTTAGCTGGGATGAATACAGCCTGGCGCCTAGGTTCTTGTTGGACGTGAAGTCAGCCCCAACGAAGCTGATTGAGCCCATATCGGTGTTAACGCCATACCCGGCAAAATCCCCTTTAGAAGAGGAGGAATCCTGGTTTTTGAATGCCGTGAATTTGCCACCGACCAAGTGTATGCCCGTAAGCTCGTCACTTTCTAAGAGCCATCCCGTTGCGTATTCGGGTTGCAGACGTTTGTCGGAAGTGTCGAAGACTGGGGTTTCTACTTCCATCTCGCCGAACTTGATAAAGGTCTGCGAGAGGCGAGTCTTGATCACGCCGCCGCCGTCGCTGAAGTTTTGTGCGGACTCTCCATCACTGTCGACGGGTAAAAGCCCGGTTCCTGAGTGTCCCTTACCGCCATCGAGTTTTTGCCCGACAAAAGCATGCACATCCACACCAAAACCAAATGTTCCGGGCGTGAAGCCTGACTCAAACGTCGTGATGAAGCCCTGTGCCCATTCTCGCTGGTAATTTTTCGCGGCGTTTTCGGAGCGGTTATCATTGTTTAAGAAGAAATTTCGGCTGATAACGTTGAGCGTTGCGTCCTCTAGAAAGCCCGAGGTTCTGGGCTCTGTCGAGTCTGCTGCCATAACCTTTCCAACACACAACAGGCACCAGCAAAGCACCGGGTTCTTCATGGTGTACCTCCGAATAGAGGTAACTTCAGGGGCTCGCTTAGGCGGTCGAGGATCAGCTGAACGTGGGCCATAAGAATGTCCTTGAAACGACGGGAGTGCGCCAGCGCGACACGAAGGGTCAGCACCACCTCCTTTGGATAAACAGGTATGCGCAGAGGGATTCATTCTTGGTTGCAGGGCTGTGGCTTGCGAGTTAAATGTTGTTAATTCCACTCATCCAAGGCGATAGACACCATCTCGGGAGCAGTCAGCAGTCAGCAGTCAGCAGTCAGCAGTCAGCAGTCAGCAGTGTCCAGGGGACGAGGGGACGAGGGGACGAGGGGACGAGGGGTGCAGGTGACACTATGAGCAAACACCTCTACACACGCCGTTTAACATAATATACATTATGCGTATCATTGCAGCGCGTAATCAGAGGCAGTGCCCATCAGATTTCAATGGGCAAAACCCCTCTCAATATCAGACCTGGGCAAAACCTCCATCCACGAACATTTCGCTGCCGGTCATGAAGCTGCTTTCATCCGACGCCAGGAACAACGCCGCTGCTGCGACTTCTTCGGGCTGACCAATTCGACTCAGCGGCAACTGTGCGGTCATGTCTTCAATGATCGCGTCTTTCTGGCCGGTGCCGGCAAGCGCCATGTCCAGCCCCGGTGTCGAGATCGGCCCGGGTGAAAGTACGTTGACGCGAATACCGGTGCCTTTCAGATCCAGCGCCCAGCTCCTGGCGAAGTTACGCAGCGCGGCCTTTGTGGCGCTGTACACACTGAATGCCGGCGTGCCCATGCTGCCTGTGGTCGAGCCGGTGACGATTATCGAGCTGCCTGCGTGCATCAGTGGCAGCGCTTTTTGCACGGTGAACAGTGTGCCTTTGACGTTGATGCCGAATGTGCGATCAAACGACTCTTCGGTGATTGATCCGATGGGTTGGAAATCGCCAAGGCCGGCATTGGCAAACAGCACATCTATGCGGCCTTTGGCAGCTTTGACCTGGGTGAAGATACGATCCAGATCGTCCAGATTCGAAATGTCACCCTGGATGGCAATGGCCTCAGGGCCGATCTGGTGTAACGCCTTGTCCAGTTCTTCCTGCCGGCGTCCCACGATAACCACCTGCGCGCCTTCCGCTGCAAAACGAATGGCACTGGCCAGGCCGATGCCGCTGTTGCCGCCGGTAATCACTGCAATTTTTCCGTTAAGCCTGCTCATGGTCAACTCCCAAGAATGTTGAGGCCCAACTCTAGATCCAGGCTATTCTTTTGAATAGTATGCACCTTTTAGTAAGTACCCCCTTGGAGCTTCAGACCATGGTCAACAACAGCTTTAATTGCGGACTCGAAGCCGCCCTGTCCGTCATTGGCGGCAAATGGAAACCCTTGGTCTTGTATAACCTGGCGAAAAATGTTCACCGGTACGGCGAACTGAGACGTGCGATCGGCGGCGTGACCGATAAGGTGCTGATCCAACAGCTCAAGGAGCTGGAACGCGATGAAATAATTGCACGCATCGACTTCCAGGAAATACCACCCAAGGTCGAGTATTCCCTCACGCCTTTCGGGCAATCCCTGGCGATTGCGCTGGGCGGGCTGTGCACATGGGGCACGGAACATATGCAGACGGTCGAGCGCATCAGCGCACGTCGCGCGTCTGCCCTCGCCCATTCTTGAACCCCTGCTCATGAACCTAACTAAACCAAATAGTCATTTAGTTTAGTTAGGTCGAGAACTACCAGCGCGTTCGCAAAGTCATGCCGACGCTGCGCGGGTCGCCTGTAAGCACTCCGTAATCACCTGCGCCAAGCCGGGCGTAAACCGCGGTGATGTAGTTCTTGTCGAACAGATTGCGCGCCCACAGTTCGGCTTCCCAACGCCTGTTGCTGCGGCGCAGTCCAAGACGCAGGTTGGTCAGCCCGTAGGATGGCTGATAGCTGCCCGGGCCACCTTCGAGCGTGCCGTAGTAACCGCTGCGGAATTTGTAGTCCAGGGCGCTGAACAGCTCCAGGCCATGCTCCAGTGGGTAGCGATAGTCGATTCCGGTATTGGCGTTCCACTCTGGGGCGTTGAACACGCGTTGACCTCCCAAGTCGCAGGACCACTGCGCGCTGGTTGGCGAGCACGGCGCGTTGGGAAAATCACGGTAGCGTGCGTCACTCCAGGCGATTCCCAGTCTCAAGTCAACCCGTTCGCTGGCACGTAGCTGCGCGTCCAGTTCGATCCCGCGCAGGCGCACTTTGCCGACATTGATCAGGTTGTCGCGGATCGGCGGCGAAAACTGGTTCGCCGGCGCACGGTTGGTCAATGCCTGGTAGTCGTCGACATCGGCCTGGTACACAGCCAGATCGAGCACGCCGCGTTCGTTCCAGAAGCTGCGCTTGAGACCCACTTCGACCGAAGTGACCCGCTCCGCATCGAATGTCGATGAGACATTGGGGCCGATTACGTCGAGATTGATCCCACCGGCCTTGTAACCGCGCGACCAACTGGCATAGCCGAGCAGGTCATCGGCAAACTGGTAGCTGAACGTCAATTGCCCGGAAAGGTTGCTCTCCTCGATCGCATCACGTCGGTAGTACTCGTCGCCGAGTGCGACGCTGCGCAGCAACGGGCCCGCCAACTGCGAGATCAGGTCCGGACCCAGTGGCGACAACCCCGAAACGCTGCGCGACAGCCAACCCTGCTTGCGCTCGCGGGTGTAACGCAGCCCTGGTGTGATCGCCAGACGGTCCGTGGCATGCCAGGTGAGTTGACCGAACACGGCGCGGCTGTCGGTGCGCTGCTGACCGTCGAAGTCCTGCTGCGCGCCATCGAGCAACGACGGGGCAATCATTCCGGGCGTAATGCCCAGCCAGTCGATTTCCGGTCGATCCCCCAGAAAATAAGCGGCCGCGTCCTCGCCGAAACGCACGCCCACCTCGCGGTTCAACTTCTGCCGCAAATAATAAAGGCCCACCACGTAGTCGAAGTGTTCGTTGGGGGAATCGGCCAGGCGCAACTCCTGGCTGAATTGATGCTGATCGAGTTTCACGGCGGCGTTTTCGGCCACCGACAGCGGCATGCCATCGCCGTCCTGGTCAGCATCATAGGTCCAGTCCCGGTAACCGCTGATGCTGGTCAGCGTGGCGCCGCTGTCGAGCAGCCAGTTCAACTCCAGCGTTGTGCCGGTCTGCAGCGTCTTCACCGTGCTCGGTTCGTCTTGCTGCACGCGACGCGCATAAGGGTCTACAGGCAGTTGGCGGTAGCCAACGAAGGCGGCTCGATCGATGCTCGTCTGGCTGTAGTTGCTGGCCGCAAAGGCGTTGCCCTGCTCGTCCTGCCAACCATACTCACCGATCAGCCGCGCGCTGAACGTTTCGCTCGGCGTCCACAGCAACTGACCCCGTAGGCCCTGGCGGTTCTGGTCACCCAGGTGGCTGCCGTCGTAAGTGTTCTCGATGAGGCCATCGCGCTCTACGTCGTAGCCGGTCAGGCGCCCTGCCAACACACCGTCGATCAGCGCGCCTGAAACCGTACCGCGATACTGACGCAGGCCATCACTGCCCACCGACACCTCGCCATTGCCCTGCGGCTCAAAGGTGGGCGCGCGGCTGCTGATGTTGATCGCACCCGCCGTGGTGTTCTTGCCATACAAGGTGCCCTGTGGCCCCCGCAACACCTCGACCCGCTCGATGTCGACCAGGTCGACCAGCGACATGCCCTGGCGCCCGAGGTAAACCCCATCGAGAAACACCCCGACACTGCCGTCCAGACCATCGTTGTAGGAGCTCGAACCGAGTCCGCGAATACCGTAGCTGGCATAGCGCGCACTCGGCACGGCTACCAACAGACTCGGCACGCGCTGCTGCAGGTCCTCGGTACGATAGATGCCGGCATCGTTCAATTGCTCGCCATTGAGCACGTTCATCGCAATCGGCACTGCCTGCACGCGCTCCTCGCGGTGGCGGGCAGTGACCTTCACCTCGTCGAGCACCAAGACCGAAAGCCGGCCAGGCTCAGCCTGTTCAGCACCAGAATCCTGATCATCAGCCTGTGCCCCACTCAGATAGAACCAACATACAACATGAAACAAGCATCCATAACGCACTCTGGGTTCAATCATCCTGGACACAGCAAACCTCTGATAGCGAACTGACATGTAGCATCTGCGAGGCTACATCATCCAGACTATGGAAAAAATCGTAAACGCTCGGGACAATCCAGCCCCAGGGTGCGGTAACAGCCAAGAACTGCTTGCATCGCGCGTTTGAGCTTGTAGGATCCGCGCATTGTGACTGGATGGCCGAGATTCACCACGGCCAAAAACGACCGTTAGCACGCCCATTCGTCTACCCTCACAAAGCGCCATGCGGTTGTTCGCGAGTGCCTGGCGCTTCAATATTCTTGCGTTAACGTACCGGAGATTTTCCATGCTCAAGCGTTCCCTGGCATTGGCCGTCGGCTTGACCCTGTCTGTCAGCGCCCTGCTGGCCCAGGCTGCCGACACCTTGAAAGTCAGTGCGATTCCCGATGAAGCCCCTACCGAACTGCTGCGCAAGTTCAAGCCTTTGGGGGCGTATCTGGAACAACAGACCGGCATGAAAGTCGAGTTCATTCCCGTGAGCGACTACCCGGCTGTGGTCGAGGCGCTGGCGACCGACCGCATCGACCTGGCCTGGCTGGGTGGTTTCACGTTCGTGCAGGCGCGCTTGAAAACCGGTAATGCGATCCCGCTCGTGCAACGCGAGCAGGACGCCCAATTCACCAGTAAATTCATCACCGCCGACCCGGCGGTCAAATCCCTCGCCGACCTCAAGGGCAAGAGCTTTGCATTCGGTTCGGTGTCTTCCACCTCTGGCAGCCTGATGCCGCGCTATTTCATGCTCCAGGACGGTATCAAGCCGGAAAGCTACTTCAGCCGCGTAGGTTACTCCGGCGCCCATGACGCCACCGTCGCCTGGGTCCAGGCCGGTAAAGTGGACGCTGGGGTACTGAACGCCAGCGTCTGGGAAAAACTGGTCGCCGCCGGCAAGGTCGACACCGCCAAGGTCAAGGTGTTTGCCACCACCCCGGCCTACTTCGACTACAACTGGACGGTGCGCGGAACGCTCGACCCGGCGCTGGCAGCCAAAATCAAGGCAGCCTTCCTGGCACTCGACCCGGCAAATCCGAAGGACAAGGAAATCCTCGATCTGCAGGCTGCCAGCCGCTTCATCGAAACCAAGCCTGAGAACTACAAGGGCATCGAAGAAGCCGCACGCGCCGCCGAACTGCTCAAATGACATTAGATCTGACCCAGGTCAGCGTTACCCACGCCAACGGCGTCCAGGCGCTACGTGGCATGGAGCTGCACATCGGTGCCGGCGAACAGGTCGCCATCATCGGTCCGTCCGGCGCGGGTAAATCGAGCCTGCTCAATCTGCTGGGCACGGCCCTACCACCGGCGAGCGGTGAAATGCAGGTACTCGGTGAACGAGTCTGGCAGTTGTCTGCCCGCCAACGGCAGCGCCTGCGCGCGCGCATCGGCCTGATTCACCAAGCGCCGCCTCTGCCACCGCGCCAGCGCGTGGTCACGGCGGTGCTCGCTGGCAAACTGGGGCAATGGGGCATGGGCAAGAGCCTGCTGAATCTGCTGCACCCGCTGGATGTTTCCGGCGCACGGGCGGCATTGGCCAGGCTGGATCTGGGTGACAAACTGTTCGCGCAATGCCAGCAACTCTCTGGCGGCCAGTTACAACGCGTGGGTATTGCCCGGGTGCTGTATCAGGCCCCCGAGGTATTGTTGGCCGATGAACCGGTTTCGGCCATGGATCCGGTGCTGGCCGAGCACACCCTTTCAGTGCTCTGTCGCCATGCCCGGGAGCACAACGTCACCCTGGTCGCCAGCCTGCATGCGGTGGACCTGGCCCTGGCGCACTTTTCGCGGATCATCGGCCTGCGTGACGGACAGATCCTGTTCGACCTGCCGACCGATGCTGTCGACCGTGAACGGCTCGACAAACTTTACGCCAATGAGCAGTTGCAACCCTCGCCTGCACCACCCTCCCCCTTGAGTGTGCAGATCCCCCGATGCTGACACGCGATACTCGAGACCCCGCCAGCGGCCCTCGCCTGCTGCTCTGCCTGTTGGCGTTTGTCCTGCTGTGGCCAGGCATCCACTTCAGCGAGCTGGACCTTGGCGTGTTGCTGGCGAGCGACAGTCAAAGCGAGATGGGCCGGTTTGTCGCCGCCTTCTGGCCACCAGCCCATGGCGATGCGTTCATTGAGCTGCTCTTGCAAGCCACCTTGCAAACCCTGGCCATCGCCACAGCCGGCATGGCCCTGGCATTGCTGTTCGCCGTTCCCGCCAGCTTGCTGGCCAGCCGTGCCCTGTCGCTGTCGGCGGCCTCCCGTGGCGGCCAACCGGGCTATTGGGGGCAACTGCTGCGTTGGCCGGTACGCGGCCTGCTGATTTTCCTGCGCAGCGTGCCGGAAATCGTCTGGGCGCTGCTGTTCGTACGCGCGGTCGGCCTTGGTCCGACGGCCGGGGTGCTGGCCATCGCCATCACCTACAGCGGCATGTTGGGCAAGGTCTACGCGGAAATCTACGAGTCGGTCGACCAGCGTCCGGCCCATGCGCTGTTGCAGGCCGGCAGTGGCCGACTGACAGCCTTCTGCTACGGGATCCTACCCAATGTCGCGGCGGAGCTGCTGTCCTACACGGTGTACCGCTGGGAGTGCGCCATCCGCGCCTCGGTGGTGATGGGCTTCGTCGGTGCCGGTGGCCTGGGCCAGCAAATGGACCTGTCGTTGCGCATGTTCGCCGGTGGTGAAGTGGCCAGCATGCTGTTGACGTTCCTCGTCCTAGTCCTGCTGGCCGATCAACTCAGTCGCCTGCTGCGCTGGAGGCTGGCATGAACCGCCTGATCAACGCGCTATTGTTCCTGTGCATCGGCGCAGCTGTCGTCGCCTCGTTCGCCTATCTGGGCATCGACCTCGGCCAGCTTGGCGACAGCGGCAACCTGAACCGGATGGGCGCTTATGCCCAACGTTTTCTCAGCCCGGACCTGAGCCCCAGCCATCTGAAAGCAATCGGCCACGGCGCCCTGGAAACCATCGCCATGTCCGCCCTTGGCACCCTGCTTGCGGCGGTGTTCGGCCTGGTATTGGCCTTGCCTGCCGCCGGGCGCTTCGGTTGGCCGATGCAAAGCGCCTCGCGCCTGATACTCAACGCCTTGCGCGCGGTTCCTGAACTGGTGTGGGCGGCGCTGATGGTCCTGGCTGCAGGGCTGGGCCCCAATGCAGGCACCCTGGCATTGGCCCTGCACACCACCGGCGTGCTCGGTCGGCTGTTTGCCGAGGCGCTGGAAAACACCCCACCAGAACCGGCCGAAGCCATTCGCCTGCAAGGCGGCAATGCCGTGTGGGCGTTCTGTTACGGCACCCTGCCCAACCTGATGCCGCAGCTGTTGGCCTACAGCCTGTACCGCTGGGAGAACAACATCCGCATGGCCAGCGTGCTCGGCTTCGTCGGCGCCGGCGGATTGGGGCAAATGCTTTATGTCAGCCTCAGCCTGTTCCAGGAGGCGCAGGCCAGCACGGTGATTCTGGCGATGCTGTTGCTGGTCCTTGCGGTCGATACGCTGAGCAGTTGGAGTCGTCAGCGCTGGGTCAAGGCCTGACGGCTACAGATCCGCGCAATCATCTGCCGCTCAAGGACCCAATAAAACCCGATGCCAGCGATCTGGCGTCGGATTCTCCAGGCAGGAGCAAGCAGTCTTATGAAGAGGATAATTCAGCTGCCGCCATTACCAAGCGACAACTTTCGATCTTACCTTCGCCTTCTCTTCCTCCTCGACTCGTTCTCGTCATCCTCGTCCCCCTCATCATCCTCCTCTTCGTCTAGGTCGTCCTCGTCCTCGTCACCCTCATCATCGTCATCGTCATCGTCATATCCGTAGTAGTACATCTCCCGCTGCTGCCGTGTGCGTTCGTCACCCAGATCATCATCCTGGGCGGGATACAAGAGAGGAGAAAAATAGGGATCCTCTTCCTCTTCCTCTTCATCTTCATCTTCATCGTGATCTTCATCGTTATCGGAAGAAGAGCTTTCATGTCCGTCTTGGATATTCGAAGCAAAGACAACGGGAAGCGCTGGCTGAACCGGTACCGTGGAAGGGGCAATACTGTCCTCGTCATCGCCCTCCTCTTCTTCCTCAAAATCCCCGTCGTCATCGTCATCGTCATCGTCATCGTCATCGTCGTCATATCCGTAGTAGTACATCTCCCGCTGCTGCCGTGTGCGTCCGTCACCCAAATCATCATCCTGGGAGGGATATGGGAGAGGAGACAAGTCCGGGTCTTCCTCCTCGTCTAACCAAGGAATACTGGATACCTCCATGTCATCGAAATCCGGGTCCACATCACCCAAGGTCGACGGCAAGACCGTGCCCAGAACGCCACGGGGATGTGGCAACACGGCACGCGGAAAAGCGATGACATGGAAGATTTGGTCGAGGGCCTCTCCTACTCTGTCGGGCGCCGCTCGCCTGGAGCGTCCCTGCTGCGCGGCGAGATAGTAAGCACGCCGATTGTCGCCATTCTCCCCCTCACACTCCGCAATGATATCGAGGGCTCGCTTGATCAAGTCTTCGTCTGTCTCGGCAACAGCGACGCCCCTATAGAATGCTTTCTCCTCCGCACTCCGTCGAGAGAACAGCAGGAACCCCGCACGAATCACATTGATCATGGCCGAAGCGTTATCCCGATAGCCATCCGTGTCGAAGGAAATTGCATACTTCACACAAGCGAGACCATCGAGGGTGTCGATCGCGTTGATAATCGAGATATTGGTTAATCCTTCTTCTTCAATCAGTGACTTGAAAGAGGCCATCAACCCCTTGTTTTTCGGGTTTCCGGCAATCACGACCTTGAACTGATCGTCAAATACTTCGGCCCTTTCTCCAATGGCCAACGCCAGCGCCCGCAACGTTGCCGCCGTGACATGCCTGCCACAAATAGTCCCGAAAATCAGAATACCTTTCAGTTCGCGATGCGGGTTTGGGGGCAAACGGCTGATAGCTGTCGATGACGATGACGATGACGATGGGGGAGCGTGTCGGGTGGTTTCTTTCAATCGTGCTATCCAGTGGCCAATCACTACATCGTAGTCAAATCCCGTTGCAGGCAGTTTCGTCGTGCTCTCGGAACTCGAACTGGAACTGGAACTACCTCCTCCGATGCTCAAACTTGAACTTGAACTTGAACTTGAACTTGAACTTGAGGCCCCGCCGCCTGAACGAGGGAATATTTCAGGACCGAGTGCCAGGCCTCTTCGCAAGGCATCCGCGGCCTCGCCACTCTGTGTGCGCATGAAGTTGGGCACCTGGGACAGATGAATCACCTGGGCGGCGCCTCCCAGCAAACGGACAAGTTCAAGGCGGACAGTGGGGTTCAGTGCGATTATGCCGTCCAGGTGGGGGCTGAGTTTTTTAAGCATGCCCTGGCCGCGGAACTCATGCACCGTCAGGATAAACCGGCACTCCTTACCGGACTTTTTGCATAGAGCTTTGATGCTTACCACCAGTCCCTCATGAATACCACGGCCCGTGTGGGCGTTTGCCTGACCGGTGAATCTCATATGCCAGTTCACCACCACAACGGGGACGCCCGGTGAATGCTCGATCAGATCTTTCACGGCCGCCAGCGTCACTTGATTGAATTTCTCCTGGTTCTCCCCTTGAGTAACGGTTTGCGAGGCCATCGCATGAAACCCTCTGACACACGCGGCCTGGGAGCTGCTCGCCGAACGGAAGAAATCCAACATCCAGTTGTAATAGGCGCCATCGCCGTTGCGGATGTCGATGTTGACCGCGGCCCCGAACGAGATCAGCAGTGCATAACGTTGTCTGTCCGGGACCGGCGCCAGTTCCATAGGGGGCTCCCGCGCTTAGCTGCGATAAAGGGCCGCGAGGCGACGTTTCAAGACCTCGCTCAGATCATCGAGCGACTCCTCGCCTAGTACCTGACACATCCAGGCGAGTTCCTCTGGCTGTAGTGCGCGGTCGTGGCGTTGGCTGAATCCCAGCGCCTGGGCACGTCCGGCGAAACCGCTGTCCGAGTCCGAGGGATCGATGTGTCCGAGCTGGAAAACGTAGGGCTCGACGAGAAACCCAGTCTGCAAGAGCACCTCCACCGTTACCGCATCCGGGGCAATGGAGTGCTTCAATACGCCATCGCCATCCAGCCGACCAGGGCGATCGGGCAGTGGTTTTCCGTCGGCCGAGAGGGTCCGCACAATACAGGGCAAATCTCGCCTGGGTTCACCTCGCCAGTCGAGGAATCGCACCTGAAACGTCTCAGGGACATCCTTGCGCTTCACGATATGGCGCGTGTCCAGCGTGGCCAGCATCGAGTTCTGCCTACGTTCGGGAATATGCACTGACTCACCGGGCTGCAACAGATAGGGACTGCGCCCTGCCTCTCGCAGCGCCACGTTGGGCAGTGCTTCCCATAGCGTACGCAACGCGAAACCGTGCCGGAACGCCAGGTCGGCGAGGCATTCGCCCGCTAGAACCGTGTGTTCGATTACATTTGTAACCACGTCCCTCCTCGGTTCCCAGGTAATGGGTGCCAGGGGCCCTTGGATGGAAGGGACGATGCTCTCCTGACGAAGTGCAATCCAGGCGTCACGGTCCCAGTCCGGAAAGGTCAACGTGAAGTTACCGGGCGAAAGCCCCTCAAATCGTACCTGCCCCGAGTGTCTTGTCACGCTGTACCGCGCGCGCGTCGGCCCGTCGTGCAGTGCCACCGCGACATCGACGAGAGGTTGCTCATCCTCGCCCACCACCAGGACTTCAATGGCATGCGAAGACGTCAGGGGACAGCCCATCACAGGCCCACTCGTTTCAGCAGGCCGGTTCGAGGCGTCGCTGGCGCGTTCGGCGTCATCCAGTTGGGCAAGCAGGCGTGGGTCCATAGAGCTCCAATAAAGCGCAACGTCATTCGTGCGCAGGGCGGGTGTCAACGCTGCCTTGCACCAGCGCCTCATTGGCGACTTGCGTGGCGACGCGATAACGAAGCTCATCGAAGGCCCGATCCAGGCGGTCCGAAGCGCTGCTTACACGAGGGTCGGTGAGAATCTGCATGACCCACTGCAGCTGCGGTCGTTTGATAAAATCCCAGTCCGTGACGGCGGACAGATGAAGAAAACGCCATTGCAGATGAGCACTGTGAAGCCCCAGCGCGGCCGCCTGCGTCAGAGCCCGCTCCACGCGCCCTGGCCAGAGATCCCCACGTTCAGCATCAACATCCGGAAAGTGCCGCCGCAGATGTTCGCAGGCTAACGCGACGAAGGCCTGTCGAGTCACGGTGGCCAAGGCGGACAGTTGCTCGTCTCGAATGAAAAACATAAAACGCCCCCTCAAGGTTCTCCAGACGTTTTTCCTTGGAAAAAGCGCCTGAACACCGCGCTCGCTGTGTCACACACTTGCCTGCCGATATCCTCCCTGGGACCGGCGCACCACAGTTCAAGCGTGCGATCCATGGCAAGTACGGTGGCGATGGTGTTGAATCCGGCCTTGGCCAGTGCGGCCCGCGACTGAAAGTTGGCTGGCTGCGTGACCGCGAAAATATGCTGTATGCCGCGAAGACTCGCCAACGTCCGCGTCAGCTCCAAAGCACCCGTGCCAAAGCCATGCCCCTGTTGTCGGGGCGTGATCCAGTAGGTCATCAGCGCGGCTCGTCCAGCGAGGCACAAGCGTATCGAGCCGACAAAACCTGAAGTGCGGCAGAAAACTGCTATCGCCAACAGTTCGTCGGGGCGCATTCCCGCTTCGTGGATATAGCGTTGAGCGTCCGCCAGGCAATGAAGTCGAGGTACCCCTGCCGATGCCGCCAAGTCGGCCTGCCGCTGCGCCTCGTAGAGCCAGGCCGCGTGCTGCACTCCTAGCACGCTCAGGTACATGCTCTTCGCCGATAAAGTCGGATCACTCACCACGTCACCGCCAATCAGGCGCTGGCAGTGTTGCCGCCACCGAGCCAGCTCGCCCTGCTGGACACGGTATTGTGCGTTCTCCGGCACCAGTTGTGCGGCGGTGGCAAAGCACTCCGCAGCGCGGTCCTGAAGGCCCAGCCGCCACAATCGCAATCCCTGCCGCATCCGCCTTTGCGCGACGCTCCGTTCAGCCTGCGTGCTCATGCCGGTCGTCCCTGCCTCCACTGTCTTGTCCTGTTGGGTGATGACGTGATCAGAACGCCCCTGACAACACGCGCATGGTCTGAGCCTGGCTGTCAAACGATGTCCAGCGCGCGCCCTCCTCCGATTCGACGAGCAGTCGCTTCAACGGCCCGAGAAATTTCGTGAACTCCTCATGGGTACAGGTCGGCAGGAAGATCGACAGCACCCGTGGGTCGTAATAACGAAATACCAGCCGCTTTCCCTCCCGTGTTTGAACGTGAAGGAGTTTTTTACAATGTAACCGTATGTGGAACATATCCACGGAGGCCGGCGCGACGATGAATATCCCCCAGGCTCGTCCCCAGCCGTTGCCAAGCATCGCCATCGTCGCGGGCGACCCAGGTGTTAGCTTTACAAGATAGGGTGCCGCTGCCCGTAGGCGCGGGGTCAGCCAGCCGGAGTATAAGCACCAGAATGTGAGTTCGCCGTAACGAACCATTTTTGAAATCCGGGGATCGCGCGCTCCGTCGAGCAACCAATAGACCTGTTGGCCAGAATAATCACCTTCGTCTGGCCACAGCAGGGTCATCAGTCGGTCTAGCGCGCAGGCGTTCATGGGGTGGGGCAAACCTCAAGGAGCGGGATTGCTTCCCTCGCCGCCGCCTCAAGCCTGGCCGCCTCAAGGTCCTGCTGGGCGTGAGTTTCCTCAACTGCGGCTGGGGCGATGACCTGAAGTTGCTCTCTGGTTACCACCGGCTTCACGGCTCTTGCGGGTTCAGCGCCCCGAACCACACTATCCACCCCCGGCAGCCTGATGGGCTTCGTCGGCTCGTGCTTATAAAAATAGGCACATAAATTCCCGTTCTGGAGGTGGTTTGCAACCTGTCGCAGAACCTCTTCATCACCCAGAAGCTGGATCAGGGAAACCTGGCTGGATAATAAAGCGCGTAGCCGGTGTATATGACCAGCACCGCGCAAATACCGACGAACAAAGCTTTCCGCCTGCCAGCTCTCATGCAGGCTCAGCTTGACTGCAAGACCATCGTAGCTTTCGCGGCCCCTATTTGATTCGGGCTGCCTGTCACCAAAACTGCCTCGCTCACCCACTTCGATGCGGTCCAACCCGCTGAATAAACACAACCGCATCGTCTGACAATCCCTTTGACGGAAATGAACTGATCCCTGTTTCTCTTCCCTTCCAGATCTTTCGCTATCGGCCCGCCAGAACGCCTCGACACGTGCCATGTGGAGGACATTGTGCGTTGAGCACCCGCAAACTTTGTATAGCAGCATCGCTCAAGCTGCTCCAGAACTAAATTCCGCTGTAATGAAAGTGACCGGACTTGCATCGGCGCCCGCCCACGCGCCGGTGCAGGACGAGCGGGCCCGGAGTTCGTCACAGGGCTGCCTGCCGGATACCGGCTCGAAGCGCTACCTCCCACGCGGTTGCAGCCTGTCAGCGAACTGAAATATCCCCGACTTATTCTGCAGATGCGCGCATTGCGGCGATGTGCGGGTTGTACGTGCCTGCCCGTTCGGAAATGATCCAGGGAGTCCGCCATGAAAATCAGTGTATTCGGTAGTGGTTACGTGGGATTGGTGCAAGCGGCCGTGTTGGCCGAGGTGGGCCATGACGTGGTGTGCATGGACATAGACGAACAGAAAGTCGAAAGCCTGCGCCAGGGCCAGGTGAGTATCTTCGAACCCGGTCTGGCCGCGCTGGTGCGTGAGGGGCTGGAGGCAGGACGCCTGCATTTCACCCACGATGACCAGCTTGCCGTGCAGCACGGCCAGGTGCTGTTCATCGCCGTGGGTACACCTTCCAGGGAAGATGGCTCGGCCGATTTGAGTCAGGTTCTGGCCGTCGGTGAGGCGGTCGCTCGTTACCGCGAACAACCAGTCCTTGTCGTGGAGAAGTCGACCGTACCGGTGGGCACCGGCGATGCCTTGCGGGCGCACATCGACAAATGCCTGCTCAAGGCCGGCCGTTTGTTGCAGTTCGATATCGTGTCCAACCCCGAGTTTCTCAAGGAAGGCTCGGCGGTGGCCGATTGTCGCCGCCCGGATCGCATCGTGATCGGCTGCGAACGCGATGAGGTGCGCGACACCATGCGCGACTTGTATGCGCCCTTCAATCGCAACCATGACCGGATTCTGTTCATGGACCTGCGCAGCGCCGAGCTGACCAAATACGCGGCCAATGGCATGCTGGCGACGAAGATCAGCTTCATCAACCAGATCGCGGAGCTGGCGGAACACCTGGGTGCTGACATCGAATCCGTGCGCCTGGGTATCGGTGCGGACTCGCGCATCGGTTATCACTTCATTTACCCAGGCTGCGGCTACGGTGGCTCGTGTTTTCCCAAGGACATGCGTGCGCTGATCCACACGGCCGAGCAAGCCCACTGCTCAAGCGATCTGTTGCAAGCAGTGGAAACCATCAACCAACGGCAGAAACACAAGCTGTTCGAACGCATCCAGGCGTTCTACCAAGGCGATTTGCGCGGTAGAACGTTTGCAGTGTGGGGCTTGGCCTTCAAGCCCAACACCGACGACATGCGCGACGCGCCGAGTCGTACCCTTCTGGAGGCGTTGTGGGGTGCCGGCGCCAGTGTCCGCGCCTTTGACCCGGAGGCCATGCAGCAGACCCAGCAACTTTATCCCGACGAATCGAAGCTGATGTTGATGGGCACGCCGGAATCGGTTTTGCCGGGGGCCGATGCACTGGTGATCTGCACTGAATGGCAACCGTTCAAGGCGCCGGATTTCGATCTGATCCAGCAACGACTCAAGGCTGCGGTGATTTTCGATGGCCGTAACCTGTATGACCCGGACCGCATGGCAGACAAGGGCTTTACCTATTTCCCCATAGGGCGTGGGCAATCGTGCAACCTGCCGATTGCTCAGCAAACCTGGTTTCACGCGTCCAAAAGCGCATGATTCCTTTACTTCAAAATAAGTGCACTAAAACAGCATTAATATGAATTTGTAAGCAAGGGCCGCGAACGGCACACTGTGCATCGTTCCTCCCCCAACTGTTGGAACACTTAAAGGGCTTTCAGGGATTCTCCCGTAAGCCCCTTTTTTTGTTCGTTTTTTGGATTTTCGCTGAATGCTTTCGCGCTGGTTCCCCGCTGCTATCAATACCCGCCCCACCGAATGGAGCCGGGCCGCCATCGGCATGGCGCTGGGGACGATGTTCAGTGTGTGGCTGTGTGGCCAGGTCTTCGGCCTTGAAGTGGCGCAACACCTGATTGGCCCGCTCGGCGCCTCGGCCGTGCTGTTGTTTGCCGTTTCTTCGGGTGCCCTCGCCCAGCCCTGGTCGATCTTCGGCGGTTACCTGTGCGCCTCGGTGCTGGCATTGCTGGTGGCCCATGTCCTGGGCCGCACCCTGGGGAGCGCCTGCCTGGCGGCCGGCATGGCGCTGGTGTTGATGTGCTGGTTGCGCTGCCTGCACCCTCCGGCGGGCGCCCTGGCAGCGACGATGGTATTGGCCGATCCGTCGATCATCGCCTTGGACTGGCAGGCCGTCGGCGCCGCCATGCTGGCCGGTTCCACCCTGCTCTTGAGTGCATTGGCCTACAACAATCTGACGCGCGTGCGCTATCCCAAGCGAGCCAGCGAGCCGACGCCCGTCATTCCCGCCGACCAGTCCCCCGTCGACAGTCAGGCCATTACGGCTGAGGACTTGAAGCTCGCTCTTGAGCAAATGGAAGCATTCTTTGACGTAACCCCCGAAGATCTCGAGCAATTGATCCACGCCAGCGAACGCAATGCCAGGCGTCGCAGCATCACGCAAGTGCTCTCGGGTCGCGGCTGAACCTGTGGCTGCTATAAATATGCAGACAGGACCTGCACGTATCCCGGTTGTGCAAGGCAAATTTGCACTGGTACGATCCTGACCGGGTACGCGCGACACAATTCATAAAGAACAATAAAAGCAGGGAGTTAGCGATGACAGCTCAGGTTTCATCACAAGCCTCGGGACCCATCGAAGCCGTGGCTCATGAAGTGCTGGTCGAAGTGCGCAACCACATCGGCCACTTGACCCTGAACCGCCCCGCCGGTCTCAACGCCCTGACGCTGGGCATGGTGCGCAGCTTGCAGCAACAGCTCGATACCTGGGCTCTGGACCCACAGATCCGCGCCGTGGTACTGCGCGGTGCCGGTGACAAGGCGTTTTGCGCCGGCGGCGATATCCGCTCGCTGTATGACAGCCACAAGCAGGGCGACAACCTGCACCAAGACTTCTTCGTCGAGGAATACGCCCTCGACCTGACGATTCATCACTATCGCAAACCGATCCTCGCCTTGATGGATGGTTTCGTCCTGGGCGGCGGCATGGGCTTGGCACAAGGCGCCGACCTGCGGGTGGTGACCGAACGTAGCCGCCTGGGCATGCCGGAAGTCGCCATCGGGTACTTCCCCGACGTCGGGGGCAGCTATTTCCTGCCGCGCATTTCTGGCGAACTGGGCATCTACCTGGGGGTCAGTGGCGTACAGATCGGTGCTGCCGACGCGCTGTATTGCGGGCTGGCCGATTGGTATCTGGACAGCGACAAGCTCGATCGGCTCGATGAGCGCCTCGACCGCCTGGAATGGCACGACGCCCCCCTCAAAGATCTGCAAGGCCTGCTGGCGAAACTCGGCATGCAGCAGTTGCCTGCCCCGCCTCTGGCCGACCTGCGTCCGGCCATCGATCACTTCTTTGCCCTTGCGGACGTGCCAAGCATGGTGGAGCAGTTGCGTCAGGTCACCGTCGCCAACAGCCATGAGTGGGCGCTGAAAACCGCCGACCTGCTGGAGACCCGCTCGCCCCTGGCCATGGCCGTGACCCTGGAAATGCTACGTCGCGGCCGGCATCTGAGCCTGGAAGACTGTTTTGCCCTGGAACTGCATCTGGACCGCCAATGGTTCGAGCGCGGCGACCTGATCGAAGGCGTGCGCGCCTTGCTCATCGACAAAGACAAGAACCCGCGCTGGAACCCGCCGACCCTGGAGGCGCTGGACAAGCGCCACGTGGCGAGTTTCTTCGACGGCTTCGACGACCACGGGAACTGAACCATGCACGACCTTGAGCTGACCGAAGAGCAAGTGATGATCCGCGACATGGCCCGGGATTTTGCCCGCGGCGAGATCGCCCCTCATGCCCAGGCCTGGGAAAAAGCCGGCTGGATCGACGACGCCCTGGTGGCGAAGATGGGTGAACTGGGTCTGCTGGGCATGGTAGTGCCCGAGGAATGGGGCGGCACCTACGTCGATTACGTGGCCTATGCCCTCGCGGTGGAAGAAATCTCCGCGGGCGATGGCGCCACCGGGGCGCTGATGAGCATTCACAACTCGGTGGGTTGCGGGCCGGTCCTCAATTACGGCACTGAAGAGCAGAAGCAGACTTGGTTGGCCGATCTGGCCAGCGGCCAGTCCATTGGCTGCTTCTGCCTCACCGAACCCCAGGCCGGGTCCGAAGCCCACAACCTGCGCACCCGCGCCGAACTGCGGGACGGCCAATGGGTCATCAATGGCGCCAAGCAATTCGTCAGCAACGGCAAGCGCGCGAAGCTGGCGATTGTCTTTGCGGTGACGGACCCGGAGCTCGGCAAGAAAGGCATTTCCGCGTTTCTGGTGCCCACCGATACGCCGGGGTTCATCGTCGATCGCACCGAACACAAGATGGGCATTCGCGCCTCGGACACCTGCGCCGTCACCTTGAGCAACTGCAGCGTCCCCGAAGCAAACCTGTTGGGAGCACGAGGCAAAGGCCTGGCAATCGCCTTGTCCAACCTCGAAGGCGGCCGCATCGGCATTGCGGCGCAGGCCCTGGGCATCGCCCGTGCGGCGTTTGAAGCGGCCCTGGCTTACTCGCGGGACCGGGTGCAGTTCGACAAGCCGATCATCGAACACCAGAGCATCGCCAACCTGCTGGCCGACATGCACACCCGGCTGAACGCCGCCCGCCTGCTGATCCTCCATGCCGCCCGCCTGCGCAGCGCCGGCAAACCATGCCTGTCGGAGGCCTCCCAGGCCAAGCTGTTCGCCTCGGAAATGGCCGAGAAGGTCTGTTCCTCGGCGATACAGATTCATGGCGGGTACGGCTATCTAGAGGACTATCCGGTGGAGCGCTACTACCGCGATGCGCGGATTACCCAGATCTATGAAGGGTCGAGCGAGATCCAGCGAATGGTCATCGCCCGGGAGTTGAAACACTACCTGGTGTGATGGCTGCAAAAGCATCGCGAGCAGGCTCGCTCCCACAAGGTCCGGTGGCGAACGCAAATGCTGCGTACACCCGAGATCCAGTGTGGGAGCGGGCTTGCTCGCGAAAGCGGTGGATCAGTCACTTCTTATGCTGGATGTGCCGGCGTCTTCGCGGGCAAGCCCACTCCCACAGGGTTTCGGTGGCGTACGTCAATGCTGCGTACACCCGAGATCCAGTGTGGGAGCGGGCTTGCTCGCGAAAGCGGTGGATGAGTCACCTCTACGCTGGGTGTGCCGGCGTCTTCGCGGGCAAGCCCGCTCCCACAAGGTCCGGTGGCGAACGCAAATGCTGCATACACCCGAGATCCAGTGTGGGAGCGAGCCTGCTCGCGAAAGCGGTGGGTCAGTCACTTCTTATGCTGGATGTGCCGGCGTCTTCGCGGGCAAGCCCGCTCCCACAGGGTCCGGTGGCGAACGCAAATGCTGCGTACACCCGAGATCCAGTGTGGGAGCGGGCTTGCTCGCGAAAGCGGTGGGTCAGTCACTCCTATGCTGGATGTGTCGGCGTATTCGCGGGCAAGCCCGCTCCCACAGGGTTTCGGTGGCGTACGTCAATACTGCGTACACCAATGGACCCTGTGGGAGCGAGCCTGCTCGCGATGGCGTCAGTCAGGACGCCGCATTACTTGTCCTGAAACTCCGCCGCGCGCTTGGCCACGAACGCCGCCATGCCTTCCTTCTGATCATGCGTGGCAAATGCCGCATGAAAGACCCGGCGCTCGAAACGCACACCTTCGGACAGGCTGACTTCAAAGGCGCGGTTGACGCTCTCCTTGACCATCATGCTGATGGGCACTGACTTGGAGGCAATCAGAGCGGCGGTTTTCAGCGCGTCGTCGAGCAACTCATCGGCCGGCACGATGCGCGCGACGATACCGCAACGCTCGGCTTCCACTGCATCGATAAAACGGCCGGTCAGGCACATTTCCATGGCCTTGGCCTTGCCCACTGCGCGAGTCAGCCGCTGGGTGCCACCCATGCCCGGTAGCACCCCAAGGTTGATTTCCGGCTGGCCGAACTTGGCATTGTCACCGGCCAGGATAAAGTCGCACATCAACGCCAGTTCGCAACCACCGCCCAAGGCAAACCCGTTCACCGCCGCGATGATCGGCTTGCGCCGGTTGGCCACTCGGTCGCTGTCGCTAAACAGGTCATCGAGGTAAATCTGCGGATAGGTCAGCTCTGCCATCTCTTTGATGTCGGCACCGGCGGCAAAGGCTTTTTTCGAGCCAGTCAGCACGATGCAACCAATCTTCGGATCAGCCTCCAGCGTATCCAGCGCCTGGTTCAGCTCGCTGACGATCTGCGCGTTCAAGGCGTTCAACGCCTGGGGACGGTTGAGGGTGATCAGGCCAACGCGGTCCTTGATCTCCAATAAAATCGTTTCGTAGCTCATGCAGGACTCCTGTTAAGCATTTGTATATTTATCGACCCCCGTAGGAGCTGCCGAAGGCTGCGATCTTTTAAAAGACCTGAATCAAAAGATCGCAGTCTTGGGCAGCGCCTACGAAAGCGCTGTTCAAAGATTGCGCGAAATGACCATGCGCTGAATGTCGCTGGTGCCTTCGTAGATCTGGCAGACCCGAACGTCGCGGTAGATGCGCTCCAGCGGGAAGTCGTTGAGGTAACCGTAACCGCCCAGGGTTTGCAACGCCATGGAGCAGACTTTTTCGGCCATTTCCGAGGCGAACAGCTTGGCCATGGACGCTTGCACCAACGCCGGCTGGCCGTTGTCGCGCAAAGCAGCGGCGTAATGCACCATTTGCCGCGCTACGGCGATCTGGGTGGCCATGTCCGCCAGGCGGAACGCCACGGCCTGGTGCTCGATGATCGGTTTGCCGAAACTTTGCCGCTCGCGAGCATAATCGCGGGCCGCTTCGAACGCCGCGCGGGCCATGCCCACCGACTGCGCCGCAATGCCGACCCGCCCGCCTTCCAGGTTTGCCAGAGCGATCTTGTAACCCTCGCCCTCCTCCCCCAAGCGGTTGCCCACCGGAACACGCACATCCTCGAACAGGATCTGGCAGGTGTCGGAAGCGTGCTGACCAAGCTTGTCTTCGACCCGCGCCACGCTGTAGCCCGGCGAATCGGTGGGCACGATGAACGCACTGATGCCGCGCTTGCCGGCGCTCGGATCGGTCACCGCAAACACAATCACCACCCCGGCGTTCTGCCCGGAGGTGATGAACTGCTTGCAGCCATTGAGCACGTAGTGGTCGCCATTGAGCTTGGCGCGGGTCTTCAGACCGCTGGCGTCGGAACCGGCCTGGGGCTCGGTCAAGGCAAAGGCGCCCAGCATCGCGCCGCTGGCCAGCGGCTTGAGGAAACGTTCTTTCTGCTCGTCGTTGCCATACTTGAGAATCGGCACACAGCCCACCGAATTGTGCACGCTCATGATCGTCGAGCACGCACCGTCGCCGGCGGCGATTTCTTCCAGGGTCATGGCGTAGGCCAGGTAACCGGTGTCGCAACCGCCCCACTGTTCCGGCACGAGCATGCCGAAGAACCCCAGCTCGGCCATCTCGCCGATGGCTTCTTTCGGGAAGCGGTGCTCACGGTCCCACTCGGCGGCGAACGGTTTCAAGCGTTCCTGGGCGAAGTCTCGGGCCATGTCGCTGATTTGCGTCTGTTCTTCAGTCGGGAGCATGTCGATTCCTTAATACAGGCATTCAACGGCCATGGCCGTGGCTTCGCCGCCACCGATGCAGATGGCCGCGACGCCACGCTTGAGGCCTTTCTGGCGCAGGGCCGAAAGCAGCGTCACCAGGATCCGCGCGCCCGACGCACCGATGGGGTGGCCCAACGCGCAGGCGCCGCCATGGACGTTGACCTTGTCATGGGGGATCTCCAGCGCGCCCATGGTCGCCAACGCCACTACCGCGAAAGCCTCGTTGATTTCAAACAGCTCCACGTCGTCGAGCGACCAACCGGTTTTGTCCATCAGTTTCTTCACCGCGCCGATGGGGGCGGTGGGGAACAGGCTCGGCGTGTCGGCAAACGCGGCGTGGCCGTGAATCACCGCCAACGGCTTCAAACCTCGCTCCCGGGCCTGGCTCTGGCGCATCAGGACCAGGGCTGCGGCACCGTCAGAGATGGAACTGGCATTGGCTGCGGTCACCGTTCCGCCCTCGCGGAACGCCGGTTTGAGCGAGGCGATCTTGTCCAGGCGGGCCTTGGGCGGCTGCTCATCGTGGCGCACGGTGACCTGTTCCTTGCCGACCATGACCTGCAACGGCACGATCTCGGCGTCGAAACTTCCGTCCTTGATCGCCTGTTGGGCGCGGGTGGTGGAGGCGATGGCGAAGTCATCCTGGGCTTGGCGACTGAAACCGTTGGCTTCAGCGCAATCTTCGGCAAAGGTGCCCATCAGGCGGCCCTTGTCGTAGGCATCTTCCAGGCCATCGAGGAACATATGGTCGAGCACCTTGCCGTGGCCCATGCGCAAACCGCTGCGGGCGCGGTCGAGCAGATATGGCGCGTTGGACATGCTTTCCATGCCGCCAGCCACGACCACCTCGGCGCTGCCGGCGATCAGCATGTCATGGGCGAGAATTGCCGCTTCCATGCCCGAACCACACATCTTGTTGAGCGTGGTGCAGCGGGTCGACTTGTCGAGCCCAGCCCCCAGCGCGGCCTGGCGCGCCGGGGCCTGGCCCTGGCCTGCCGCGAGCACACAGCCAAACAGCACTTCTTCCACCGCATCAGGCGCAATACCGGCCCGCTCCACGGCAGCTTTAATGGCAGCGGCTCCCAGTTGCGGGGCGCTGAGGCTTTTCAGTTCACCTTGAAAGCCGCCCATGGGGGTGCGGACGGCGCTGACGATAACAATCGGATCATGGGACATGACAGTTGCTCCTACTTGGCAGCCATACGCAAGGCGCCGTCGAGACGGATCACCTCACCGTTGAGCATGGTGTTTTCAATGATATGCCTGACCAGCGCCGCGTACTCGGCCGGTTTGCCCAGGCGCGGTGGAAACGGCACGCCGGCGGCCAGGGAGTCGCGTACTTCAGGCGTCATGCCGGCCATCATCGGGGTTTCGAAAATACCTGGGGCGATGGTCATCACACGGATGCCGAAGCGCGCCAGTTCCCGGGCGGCCGGCAGGGTCAGGCTGGCGATGGCGCCTTTGGAGGCCGCGTAGGCAGCCTGGCCGATCTGGCCGTCGAAGGCCGCCACCGACGCGGTGTTGATGATCACACCACGTTCACCGTCAGCATCGGCCTCGGTTTCACTGATGGCGGCGGCGGCCAGACGCAGCAAATTGAAGCTGCCGATCAGGTTGACGTTGATCACCTGACTGAAGCTGGCCAGCGCGTGTGGGCCGTTCTTGCCGAGGATCTTTTCGCCGCGCACGATGCCGGCGCAGTTCACCAGGCCGTTGAGGCCGCCGAACGCATCCACGGTGGCCTTGACCGCCGCAGCCGCAGCCGCCTCGTCACTGATATCCGCCACCACGCTCTGGCACCCAAGCTTTTGCGCCTGGGCAGCCACGGCTTCGGCATTGAGATCCACCAGCATCACCTTGGCGCCGGCCTTGACCAGCATCTCGCCGGTGGCCGCGCCGAGGCCGGACGCGCCACCGCTGACGAGGAAAATCTTGTTGTCGATCTGCATCATGGTTTCCTTGGATTCAAGCTGAAACGTTATGCGCCGCGGCTTCTTGGGCCTTGGCGACTTCCTGATTGCGCAAGATAAAGCGCTGCAATTTGCCGCTTGGGGTTTTCGGCAAATCACTGACAAATTCGATTTCACGGGGATAGGCATGAGCGGCGAGGCGCTTACGCACGTGCTGGCGCAGCTCTTCGGCCAGCTCCGGCGCGGCGCGGTACTGGGCCCCGAGCACCACGAAGGCTTTCACCAGTTCGGTGCGCTCGGGATCGGGCTTGCCGACCACCGCAGCCTCGACCACGGCCGGGTGTTCGATCAATGCGCTTTCCACGTCGAACGGGCCGACGCGATAGCCGGAAGTGGTGATCACGTCGTCGCTGCGGCCGACGAAGCTGATACTGCCATCGGGGTTGAACTCAACGGTGTCGCCGCTCAGGTAATAATCGCCGACGAACGCCTTGGTGGGCCCGCCCTCATAACCAGCGAACCAGCACATCGGTGACTGGCTGCGGTCGACGGCGAGAATGCCCGGCTGACCCACGCCCAATTCACGGTTATTTTCATCCAGCACCACGATCCGGTGGCCCGGCGAGGCGAAACCGGCCGCGCCCATGTGCACCGGATGCTCCAACCCGTGGTGATTGCACAGCACCATGCCCAGTTCGGTCTGGCCGTAATGATCGTGGATCACCACGTTCAGGTTGTTGGCAAACCAGCGGATGACCTCCGGGTTCAGCGGCTCGCCGGCGCTGCTGACCACGCGCAGCGTGCCCTTGATCGAGCGGGCGAACTGCTCGCCCCCAGCGATTAGCAAACGATAGGCGGTGGGTGAACCGGCGAGGTTGGTGATGCCGTACTTGTTGATGACTCGGCAAGTGCTTTCCAGGGTGAACGGCCCATCGTAGAACGTGATGGGATGCCCCATTGCCAGAGGGCCAGTCACACCGAAGTAGATGCCGTAGGCCCAGCCCGGGTCAGCGACGTTCCAGAAGGCGTCTTCGGGACGCAGGTCCACGGCGTCACGCATGTAGTTCTGGAATGCGACGATGGCCTTGAGCGGCACCGACAGCGCCTTGGCCGGCCCGGTGGTGCCGGAGGTAAACATCAGCAGGAACGGGTCTTCGCCACTGAGCATCACCGGTTCGCAGTGGTTTGCATGGTTCGCCACTTCTGCCCAGAAACTGTAATCGCCGCGAACGATGCCCTGGCCTTTTGCGCCGCCGACGGTGACCACTGTGGGGCAATCGGCAACATCGTTGAGTTTGGGGCGATTGACCGCGTCGGTGACCACAACACGCGCGCCTGAGCTGCCCAGGCGATGTTCGATGGCCTTGGGGCCGAATGCAGTGAACAGCGGCTGATACACCGCGCCGATGCGCCAGGTGGCGAGTACCACGATCAGCAGTTCAGCGGTGCGCGGCAGCAGGCCGGCCACCTTGTCACCCTTGCCCACGCCTTGGGCAAGGAGGAAATTGGCAAACCGCGCGGCGTTATCCTGCAGGTCACGGTAAGTCCAGGTCGCATCGCTGCCGTCACGGCCCTCCCAGAACAAGGCAATGCGCCCCGGCAACGCATGCCGGTCGCAACACTCGACACAGGCGTTCAGCGCCTCGAGCGAGCCGTGCAGTGCGGTATTGACGGTGTGCAGGTAATCGAACTGTGACGTGGCGGACGAGTAATCGCGCATGACCAGAATCCCTCTGTACTTTTTATTGGTTGGGGGAACCGTAAACAGCAGCGAAATACTCGCGCCGAAGGGCTTGGGCGGCAATGGTCAAAGCTATCAAGTTGCTTGACTGGTTTGGCCATGGTTGGGTGATCTGGAGTCTGAGAGGCTCGCTCCCACCGGGGCAATGCGACCTCTATGTGGGAGCAAGGCTTGCCCGCGATAGCGTCAACCCAGCCAACCCACATGCCGGATCAGCCAGGATCGTTGAGGATCAGGCTGCGATAATGCCCCGGATTGGACCCGGACCACTTGCGAAACGCCTTGTAAAAAGAACTGGCATCGGCAAACCCCAGGCGCGCGGCGATTTCCACGAAGCTGATGGAAGGTTCGGCTAGCCAGTTGATGGCCAACTCCTTGCGCACACTGTCCTTGAGCCCTTGATACGTCTGGCCCTCCTCCGCCAAGCGGCGGCGCAGGGTCGAGGCCGAAACACACAATTGCTGGGCCAGAGCCTCGGTCTCCGGCCACTGCTCGGGCGGTAACTGGCGCAGGTCGTGCCGGATGCGGCTGGCAAGGCTTTGCGGGTCGCGATACTTGACCAGGATGTTGGCCGGTGCCTGGGCCAGAAAGCGGTGGAGTTCCTCGGTGCTGCGTCGGATGGGCAGGTCCAGGCATTCGGCGGCGAAGATCATCCGGGTGCGGGGCCGGTCAAAGCGCAGGTTTCGCGAGAACATCACACGATAGTCGTCGCAGAAATCCGGTTCCGGGCAACGCAACTCAATGGAAAGAATCGGAATACGCCGCCCGGCCAGCCAGCAGGCCACGCCATGAACAATCATCCAGTAGGTGAAATAGGTGAAGGCCCGGCGCGGGTCCTGATCGTCCTCCAGCAGGACGATCTCCGCCAGGCTCTGCTGGCGGCTCCACTGAGCCGGCAACTGTTCGAACATCAGCGAGAGGAACCCAAGCCCCGCGGTCAACCCGCCCGCCAACGTCGGCTGGGCCATGGCGCATTGGCAAAGAAAGGCCAGGCTGCCCGACTTGAGTTTGCGCCCATCCATGCCGAAAAACTCGTCATCCAGGCGCCTGGCCAACAAACGCCAGAGCCGCGCATAGGCGTGAGCCGGGACCCTCGCCTGGGGGGTGTCGAGCAATCCTGGATCGATACCGACCTTGCTCAGCACTTCATCGGTGGCCGGCCCAGGGGCGCAGCTTTGCAGCAGCGCCTCACGCACCAACTGGATGGAGATGGTGTCTTTTTCCGACATGGCACGGGCTTTCACAGGATCCGGTAAAGCAGCCGCTCTATCCGCACCCGGCTGACCCGTTTCAGAAACCTGGCGACTGCGGCGGGATAGTCCGGCAGGGTTTCCAGGTCCAGGTATCGATCGATGCGCCGGGTGTGCTGGTAAATCTGCTCAAGCTCGGCCTGGCGTGGCCCCAGTAGCTCGCCCTTGGGGTCATCCAGCAACAACGCGTTTTCCAGGTCCAGGCGAAACGCTCGCGGGTTGAGGTTATTGCCGGTCAACAACGTATAGCGCTCGTCGATCCACATGCCCTTGAGGTGATAGGTGTTGTCGCCGTCACGCCACAGGTGCAGGTTCAACTGGCCGCTGTCAATGTAGCGCTGATGCCGCTTGGCGAAGCGTCGCAGGCTGATTTCGTAGAGATAGGGCAGCGCGGCGATGATCTTGAACGGCTCGCTGGGCGGCATGTAGAAGTCATTGGCGGTTTTGTCGCCGACGATAATGTCGATCTTGACCCCGCGAGCCAGCGCGCGATTGATCTCCCGGGTCACCCCCAGGGGCAGATTGAAATACGGCGTGCAGATGGTCAGTTGCCGGCGGCTGCTGGCAATCAATTCACCGATCACCCGGCTCAACGGATTGTTCTTGCCCACGCCCAGCAACGGGCTCACCGACAGGCCGCTCCTGTCGAGGCTGCCGGCCTGCGTGTCATACGCTGCGTACTTGAGCCGGCTGCGCAGATCGCCGATGTCCTTGCGCAGGCTGCGAGTGCTGGGCAGGTTCGGCAAATCCAGACGATGCACAGCGCTGGAAGCAATCAAACCATGCTGTATCAGGTGCTGCATCGAATCGGCCAGCGCCTCATTTCGCAACAGGTGGTAGCGGTCGTAGCGGTATTTGTCGAACTTGTGCAGGTAGACGTTATTGAGGCTGGCGCCGCTGTAAAGCACACAGTCGTCGATCACGAAACCTTTGAGGTGCAGCACGCCGAACAACTCGCGGGTCTGCACCGGCACACCGTAGATCGGCACTTCGCTGGCGTGAGTGCGGGTCTGCTCCTGATACCACGCCGAATTGCCCGGCTGCTTCTTGGCACCAATCAGCCCGCGCTGGGCTCGCAGCCAGTCCACCACCACGACCACGTCCAGTTCCGGACGCTTGGCCTTGGCGGCGTGCAAGGCATCGAGGATTTCCTGCCCGGCCTCGTCCTCTTGCAGGTACAGGGCGACGATGTAGATGCGCTGGGTGGCCTGGGCGATTTTCTCCAGCAGGCAACGGCGGAACTGGGCTGCGCCATCGAGGATGGTCACGGCATCGGCGGTCAGTGCAAAGCTGCGTAGCTTAGGCAGCAAGGGGCGTTTGAAAAGCGACGGCATAGGGCTCGCAAAAGGTCGAATCCGAAGAATGGTTGAGCTTACACCATCGATGGGTTCGGGTCTTCAGGGCGTCATGAAAAAACAATTTGACCAAGGAGAACGATCGTTCTACTCTTGGCGCCATGAACGAAATCAATAGCAATGAGACCCGAGACATTATTCTCGATGTCGCCGAAAAGTTGATCTATAAAAGTGGCATCGCGGCCACCGGCATGGACCTACTGGTGAAAACCGCCGGCGTCTCCAGGAAAAGTATCTATCGCTACTTTACCAATAAGGACGATCTGATCGTGGCCGCCCTCCAGCGGCGTGACGAGCGCTGGATGCACTGGTTCAGCAGTGAGGTCGACAAGGCCCCTACTCCGCGCGCTCGGCTGCTCAACCTGTTTACCGTGCTCAAAGCCTGGTTCGACAGCGAAGGCTTCCGCGGCTGTGCATTCATCAACACCAGTGGCGAAACCGGCGACCCACAGAACCCGGTCCGCCAGGTCGCCAAACTGCATAAACAGAAGTTGCTCGATTATGTAACCCGGCTATGCACAGAACAAGGCGTCGAGCGCCCGGACGCCTTGGCCCGACAGTTACTGATCCTGATCGATGGCGCCATTACCGTCGCACTGGTCATGGGCGATCACAGCGCAGCCGACCAGGCCCAAAACATACTCACGTCTTTATTGGCCGACACTGAATAACCTGTTTCCTGTAAACCGCTGTGCCACTTGCTCAATCACTCACTGGAGATCTGCCATGTCATCCACTGCTGAAGTTCGTCCGCCGCTGCCGCCGTTCACCCGTGAATCGGCCATTGAAAAAGTCCGCCTGGCCGAAGACGGCTGGAACTCCCGCGACCCGCAACGGGTGTCCCTGGCCTATACGCTGGACACTCAATGGCGCAACCGTGCCGAATTCGCCCATAGCCGCGAAGAGGCCAAGGCATTTTTGACCCGCAAATGGGCCAAGGAACTGGACTACCGGCTGATCAAGGAACTGTGGGCCTTCACCGGCAACCGTATCGCCGTACGCTACGCCTACGAATGGCACGACGATTCGGGCAACTGGTTCCGTTCCTACGGCAATGAAAACTGGGAGTTTGACGAGCAAGGGTTGATGTCCAACCGCTACGCCTGCATCAACGACATGCCGATCAAGGAAAGCGAACGCAAATTCCATTGGCCGCTGGGGCGCCGGCCGGATGATCATCCGGGGCTGTCTGACCTGGGGCTGTAAGCCCACAGCATTTGTATAGGCAACAGAAACCTTGTGGGAGCGGGCTTGCTCGCGAAGACGGTTGCTCATCCAGCATTACTACCCGCTGAAGCACCGCTTTCGCGAGCAAGCCCGCTCCTACATGGGTGCTGCGGGGCTCGGCCCAGCGCCCGCTCGCAACGGCGCTAGACAAGCGGCCACTCACCAGGGTTGACCGGCATGCCGTCAGGCATCACATTGCCTGGACCGCCGAGACATTCAGGGGCGGTTCGATTGTTGCTGACCTGTGGAGCCCATGACTGCGTCGATTCCAATCCGTCCCCCCTGCCCGCCTGGTGTCTGTGACTGCGGGCGTGATGTGTTGCTGCAAACCCCGGGCAGTGACCTGCGCATCCTTTGCTTTAACCGCCAGGAAGAAAAACGCCTGCTCGAACGGCTGGAAAATATCCAGAGCCTGGACGAACTCCAACGGTTGCAGCAGCGTATGTACGAGAACCTCGGAATCCGCCTGACCGTCGAACCGGGCTACAACGAAGTGCGCACCATGCGCGGCATCGCCATCGAGTTCCAGGCGCAGCCCGGCCTGTGCCGCAAGATTCGCCAGTCGATCCCCACCGCCATTCGACGCGGGTTGGAAAAACGTCCCGAAATCGCCTGGCGACTGCTCGATGCCCACGACCTGTTCCGTGACGCCTGAAAAACAGCTTCATCCCTGAAGCTGCACACCGGCCTAGAAGTCCACGGTGGCCGAAAGCAGGTAAGTGCGCGGCGTTGCCAGCGTCAAGCCTGCCTCACTGTCATCCGAGGCGCCGGCGGAACTCCAGTAGCGCTTGTCCGCGACGTTTTCGACATTGGCACGCAGCGTGATGTTCTTCTGGTCCACCTTGAACGCGTAGCGCGCGCCCACATCCAAACGCTCCCAGGAATCGATTTCCTTGGTGTTGGACTGGTCCAGGTACTGGGCGCTGGAGTGGATGGCGCGGCTGGTCAGGGTCAGGCCCTGCACAGTCGGCACATCCCACTCGGCGCCCAGGTTGAGGTTGTATTTGGGCGTGGCCGGCGCCCGATTGCCATCAAAGGTGCCATTGGTGGTGTCGGTCAACTCGCTGTCGATGTACATGACCCCGCCGAGCAAACGCAACCCCTTGAGCGGCTCACCAAACATGTTCAACTCAACCCCGGTGTTCTCACGTTTGCCGTTCGGACCGAAAACACGGGTCGTGGCGTCGGTCGCATAGGCAGGCTGCTTGATCCGGAAAACGGCGGCGGTGACGGCGAGCGCACCCGCGTCATATTTGGCACCGACCTCGACCTGACGACTGATGAACGGCGGGAATATTTCGTCCTCGTTGACCGAGGTCGATGGCGCGATCTTGCCCTGGCTCAAGCCTTCCATGTAGTTGGCATACAGCGACAGCTTATCGGTGGCCTTGAACAGGATCCCGCCCGACGGCGACATCTTCTCCTCGTCGTACGCGGTGGCGCCTTTGACGTTATTCGTCCAGTCGTCAACCTTGATCCGCTGCCAGCGGGTGCCCAGGGTCAGCAGCAGTCGATCATCGAAGAAACCCAGGGTGTCGGACAACGCCACGCCCGTGGAGCGGTTTTCGGTATAGACCTTGTTGTCCTGGCGCGTGGGGTCTCCCGGCGTCGGCGTTTGCACCGGGTCATACAGGTTGCTCGGAGACGAAGCATAACGCGCGCCGCCATTGGTGAAGTCCATGTAGAAATAGCTGGCGGCCAGATTGATCTCATGGCTCACCGGGCCGGTATGGAACCAGTTGCGCACTCCGGCCGTGGCCGTGCGGACATTTTCATCCCGGGTAAAGTCGCGGGGTTGAACGCTGAAATCGCCCGCGTCGTTGCTGACCGAAACGTTATGGCGCAGGAAGTCATGATCACTTTTACGCGCCCCTGCGCCGCCGTACAGCATCACCGAATCGTTGACATCGTATTCGGCATTGACTGTACCGAAAGTGTCCTGGGTACGTGCCTTGCTCCAGCGCTGAGCGTAGTTGCGGCGCACATCGCTGGCATGCGGGACCTGTGCGTTGGCACCTACCAGTACGCGCTCCTGCGGCGCGTCGGTATCGCGCTCGGTGCGCCCGATGTCCGTCGAGAGGCGCAAACGCTCGCCACGAAAATCCAGGCCCAGCACGGCCATGTCGCGGTCGACACTCTGGTGATCCCATTCGGTGTCGCCGGACTGCTTCACGCCGTTGAAACGAACGCCGAACTTGTTGTCTTCACCAAAACGCCGGGCGACATCCACGGCCCCGCCGAGCTGGTTGTTGGAGGCGTAGCTGCCCGTGAACGAAGTGATGGGTTTGTCGGTGGCCCGCTTGGGCACCACATTGATCCCGCCCCCCACGCTGCCACGTGGCGAGACGCCGTTGATGAGCTGGGTCGGGCCCTTGATGATGTCGACGCGGTCGGCCATCTCCATGTCGATCGAATAGGTCGGCAGGATGCCGTAGAGGCCGTTGTAGGCGACATCACTGTTGAACAGACTGAAACCACGAATGGTGAACTGCTCGAAACGCCCGCCCGCCGGATTGGTGGCGCGAACCGAAGGGTCGCTGGCGATCAGGTCGCCCAGGGTACGAGCCTGCTGGTTCTTGACCACTTCGCTGGTATAGGTGGTCATGCTGAACGGGGTTTCCATGAAATCCCGCGACCCGAGCAAGCCTTGCGAGCCGCGGCGCGCAACCTGGCCACCGGCATAGGGTTCGCCCTGCGCCAGGCTCGTGGCCCCCATGATCGAGGTGGGAGCCAGTTGCAAGCTGCTGCCTTCCGGGGCCGGAGTCAGGATGTAAGCCTGCTCGCCCACTGGCTGCAGTTGCAGACCCGAGCCCTGCAACAGTCGGGCAAAGCCCTCCTCCACGGCATACTCACCCGACAGACCGGCGCTGTTACGCCCGCTCACCAGGGTCGGGTCGACCGACAGGTTGACACCCGCCAGGCCGGCGAACCGGGTCAGCGCGGCGCTGAGGCTGCCGGCCGGCACCTGATAGCTGCGTCGAGCAGCTTCTTCGGCCTGGCTGGAGGACATGAACAATGGACTGGCGCTCAGGCTTAGCACGAGGCTCAGGTTCAACAGCGCACGCCGGTCGGCAAAGGCCGGGCGAAAACGCAAAGGTACGACTGCGGACATTGGGGGGAGCTCTCATTTTTGTTCAGTTGCCTTGAATGACAAGCGAGACAAAAAAAGGGGACAGGCGTCAGACAGTATTTTTGCGAAGCGTCAATGTGACCCAGTATCGGGTGCGCATTTGCACGTGCACCGGCAGGCTGGCCGAGAGCAACGCGAGGATGCGATCGGTGTTTTCCAGACGGAAGCTGCCGGTCACCCGCAGCGACTCCAGGACGGGGTCCCAACGCAATAAACCTGAGCGATAACGGCCCAGTTCACGGAGAAAATCCCCCAGCGGCTGGTTCTGCGCCACAAGCACACCGTCACGCCAACCCAACTGCGCTACGTCGAACGCCCCCACAGGTCCCGCGCCCGAGGCCAAGAGGTTGACCTGCTCGCCTTCCTTGAGCGTCAGCATTGGCCCGCGCAGCGGTCGCAGTTGCACCGAACCACTGAGGACCGACACCCGGCAACTGCGCTCACTCAGACGTACGCAGACCTCGCTACGGCTGACGGAGATCAGGCCGAACGGTGCCTGAATGGCCAATGGCGCAGCCCCCGGGACGTTGAGGGCCATCTCCCCTTGCACCAGCACCAGGCGTCGAGCCTTGAGGTCCAGGTCCAGGGCGCTGTCGGTGTTCAACTGCAAGGCGCTGCCGTCGGCCAGCGACCAGCGCCGCTGTTCGCCCGTGGCTGTGTGCAGGTCGGCGCGCCAGACCTCCAGCGGCAGCTCTCGCCCCAGCCACCAGGCCGTGGGCACCAAGGCGGCAACGCCGAGCGCGCGCTTGAGCACCGCCCGACGGGGCAATGCCGGGCGATCCAGGGTCGCCAGGCCCAACGATGGCGGCACCCCGGCGAAACGCTGGCGCAATCGCTGGGCTTTTTGCCAGGCCGCCTCGTGCTGGGCGCTGCTGTCGCGCCAGCGTTGCAGCGCGGCGCAATCGAAGTCATCCCCGCCAGACTCCATCATGGCCAGCCAGCGAGCCGCCGCCCGAGCGACTTCACGAGCTTCAGGCGAAGGGGCCTGGCGCATCAAAAGTCCACCAACAGGCAATGCTCATAAGCCTGGGCCATGTAGCGCTTGATGGTGCGCTCCGACACCTGCATGCGCTCGGCGATCTCTCGGTAGCCCAGGCCTTCGAGCTGGCTCCACAAAAAAGCCCGCCGCACCAGAGCCGGCAGGCCATCGAGCAATTCATCCAGGGCTTGCAACGTTTCCAGCAGCAGCCAACGCTGCTCCGGTGAGGGTGCGCACGCTTCGGGCAAGCTCGCCAAGGCGTCGAGGTAGGCCTGCTCCAGATTGCGGCGAGCGTAAAAGTTGCTCAGCAGGCGCTTGCCGACTGTCAGCAGATAAGCGCGTGGTTCGTGCAGATCGGCCAATGGCTGAGCGCTGGACAGTACGCGCAGGAACGTATCCTGGCGCAGATCCGCAGCATCCCAGGCGTTGCCCATGCGTCGTCTCAACCAGCCTTCCAGCCAGCCACCGTGGTCTCGGTACAGCGCGTGCAAGGAACGCTCCGTTGGCGTAGCTGCATCAGACATGTCAAGAAGCCTTGTGCAAGAGATCGATTAAATGAGAGTGATTCTAATTAATGTTCCCGCACGAATCCAACTTCTTTATCGACCGCTCTGTTAAATGCACGCTGGCCTATCAATGTTTGCCCGCACCGCCAAACGGGTGCCCACCTGCGGGCACCCGTTGTCAGTCAGGCCTGGGAACGAGCCTGCTCGCGATAGCAATGGATCAGCATGCATGAGTGTTGATTACAAAACTCCCGGCAGGTCCTTCTCGGTGCTAGGTTGTAAGTGAGTGTTCCATCAACCAGTCACGTCTCTCCAACCGTCCGCAAAGGAATGCCTCTACCAATGAACTTATCCCTCAAGCACCTGGCCGTGACCACCCTGCTGCTGTCCAGCCTGGCGTCGATCACCCCAACCGCCTCGGCCAATATCACTGCGCAACAGAGTTCGGCCCTCGTTGAAACCCTCGCTGACACCTCCGTCACCGACTTCAGGCAGTTCCTGGGAGACGCGGCCAAGAGCGAGTTGGCCGAAACCGCCAAACTCGGCCCGGCCATCAGCACGTTCCTCGACAACAAGCCCCTTTCGGCTGAGCAGCAGAACGAAATCCATCGTCTGCTCGGCCTCTATGCTCGGGTGAAATACGGTAGCGCCGCCACGAAAACCCTGCGCGAATTGGTGGCAATCCCAACCTTTCGTAAGGACGGCGTTGCCCAGCACGAGAACCCCGAGTTCCTCAAGATCGCGGACAAGATCAAGCGCATTGCCCTAGCCTTCAACCTGGACTTTCGCAACGTCGACAACCGCGTCTACGAGATTTCACTGCATGGCAGTGGCAACGAAGTCGTGGGCATTCACGCCCATGCCGACGTCGTGCCGGTGACCCCGGAAAACTGGGTATTGAAAGACGGCACTCGTCTGGATCCGTTCAAGGTCACCCTGGTGGGCGACCGCATGTACGGCCGGGGCACCGAAGACGATAAGAACGGCATCGTCGTGGCGCTCTACGCCATGAAGATCATCAAGGAAGAAAAGCTGCCGCTGGCGAGGAATTTCAAGCTGCTGGTAGACACCACCGAGGAAACCACCGGCGACGCCATCCCCTATTACTTCGAGCGCAACCCAACCCCCAACTACAACCTGGCGCTGGATGGCGGCTACCCGGTTGTGATTGCCGAAAAAGGCTATGGCACCGTCATGGCCAGCTTCGCCCGGCGTGAGGCCCAGGGCAAAGGCGCTGAGATCACGGCAATGACCGGTGGCCTGGCCACCAACCAGATTCCGTCCACATCGGTTAGCACCTTCGTGGACGACCAGCCTGCTGAACTGGCCGCCACGCTGCTAAAAGCCGCTTCCGAGTATGCCAAGGGCAATGGCGGCGACTTCCAGGTAACCACCGCGGTCGTCGGCAAGGACGTCAAACTGACCTTCACCGGCGTCTCCGCCCACTCCTCAGAACCAGAGTCCGGGGTCAACCCGGTGGCGAGGATGCTGGGCTTCATCAACAGCCTCGAGGGCAAGGTTGCGCTCAAGCACAACCACATCACCGATGCCGCCCGCTATGCCGCCGATAACTGGGGCCTGGACTACCTGGGAAGCAAACTGGGGATTGGCTTTTCCGACGCTTTCATGGGCCCGCTGACCGCTTCCCTGACGTATGTCGGCATGGATGCCAACGCTTTCAAGCTGGCGGTCAATCTGCGCGTGCCGGTGGGCAAGCCGACGGAAACGCTCAAGGCTGAAATCACCGACAAGTTGGCCGCCTGGAGCAAGAAGACGGAGGTTGCCGTGGCGTTCGATTATTCAATCGATGAGCCGATGTATCGCAACCCTGACGGTGAATGGGTCAAGGCACTGTTGGCCGTAGCCAGCGAAAACCTGGGCATGGAGCACAAGTACGGCACCTCCGCTGGCGCCACATCGGTTCATGATTTGCCCAACGGCGTGCAGTTCGGCCTGGCCATGCCCGACGTCAAGTACACCGGTCATAACGACAACGAGTTCAAGACGGTCGAGCAGTTTTTGCTGGACCTGCAGATCGTGACCGAGATGATGGGGCGGATCGGGCAGTTGCCGAAGTTGTGATCCCCGTCCGGGACGGATGTGGCGAGGGGATTTATCCCCGCTGGGCTGCGCAGCGGCCCCAGGATTTTGCGGTCGCTGTGCAACCGAGCGGGGATAAATCCCCTCGCCACAGGTTCACTTCATTCCTTCGGGCGAGTGGCGCTTGGATCGATGACCTTGGCACTAATGTCGACCAGCTCCACCCCCCAATCACCATGCAGGTACCAATCTTCCCCGATCATTTCGGCCGGGTGCATGGTTCGATCTGCGCCGTTACCACACGCCAAGGCGCTGGCCGGGCAATAGCGGTCGCAGCCCCAGCATATGCGCTCGGGATGTTTCGGACTGATGGGAAAGGGCTTTGCCATGACGACCCCGTATAACCAATGGGTGTACCCGTACCCTACCGTTTCCGGGCCAAGGCGCCCTTGATTTCGATCAAGAAGGGTCAGCACGGCTGGACCGGCATTCACGGTCGGTAAATTGCCCTGAAAATTGACAAGAATCATTATTATTCGCAGCAAAGCTTCCTAGACTCGGCCATCCCTTAGTCCTCAGGAAGTCTTCACATGCGTACCCTTGCTCCTCTGTCTCTCGCCCTGCTGTTTCTCACACCGCTGGCCCAGGCCAAGGAATACCCCATTGGCGAACCGCAGATGTGCCCGGGCCTGGAGGTCGGCGCGGTGTACCTGCAACCGATCGAAATGGCCCCGGCCGGCATAATGCGCCCAACCGCCGAATCTGACGTTCACCTGGAGGCCGATATCCGCGCCACGGCAGACAACCAGCAGGGTTTCCAGGAAGGCAGCTTCGTGCCCTACCTCAACGTGTCGTTCCAACTGAAAAAACAGGGAAACGACACCCCGCTCAAGGGCGACTTCCACGCCATGGTCGCCAATGACGGGCCGCACTATGGCGACAACGTCAAGCTGCTCGGTCCCGGCAAATACCAATTGACCTTCACCGTCCTGCCGCCCGGCGGCCATGGCTCCCTCGGCCGTCATACCGACAAGGAAACCGGCGTGGCGCCATGGTTCGAGCGCTGTGAACTGCATTACGAATTCGTCTATGCCGGGATTGGCAAAAAAGGCGGGTATTGAGGATGCGGCGCGCGACGAGCCGAACAGCGCGACAGCTGGCCGGGTGGATGCTGGCCGGCCTGCTGTTGCCTTCAATCGCCCATGCCCAACTGCTGACTTACGAGTTGAGCATGCGCGACGGGCATTTCACTCCGCCGCTGCTGCAAGTGCCGGCCGGGCAGCGCTTCAAGATCGTGCTGAAAAACGTCGGCCAGGGGCCGGCGGAATTCGAGAGCACGCCCCTGCGGGTGGAAAAGGTTCTGTCGCCCGGCGTGACGACTTTTGTCGTCATTCACCCGCTGCGGCCCGGGCACTATCCGTTTTTCGATGAATTCAATCCGCAACTGCCCGAGGGCGGCATCCTCGCCCAGTAGTCGGCGAACAGGAGGTGTTTGCATGACTCAATCGATGTTTATTGTCTGGCGCGAAAGCGTCGAGGCGTTGTTGGTGATCGGGATCCTCCAGGCCTGGGTCAGCCGGCAGTCACAGGCCAGTCGCTTGTTGCAGTTCGTGTGGGCTGGCGTGGCGCTGGGGTTGCTGCTGTCGGGCATTTTGGCCGGCCTGATTCTGGTGGCCGGCGAAGCCATGAGCGGCGCCGCCAATGAATGGTTCCAGGCTGCGTTGGCGCTGGTCGCCAGTCTGCTGATCGTGCAAATGGTCGGTTGGATGCACCGAAACGCCGGGACGCTGAAACAGGATCTGACGCGTCACGCCGACCATCGTTTCAGCCGTCAGGGTGGATGGGGGCTGATGGTGTTGGCGCTGCTGGCCGTCAGCCGCGAAGGCAGTGAAACCGTGGTCTTTCTGTATGGCGCCGGGGCGCGTCTGCAAGGGGCGCCACTGGGCTTGTTCGCAGTGGGCGCGGTGGCTGGCCTGCTGCTGGCGCTGCTGACCATCGCCTTGCTGCACGGCAGTCGTCGGTTCATCTCATGGCCACGTTTCTTTGCCTTCAGCGAAACCATCCTGTTGTTATTGGGAGCGGCACTGCTGGTCAGCGGCATCGAGCGTATCAGCGGCCAGTTGCTCGCGATGGACTGGCCCGAAGTGGTCTATCACGGCATCGGCGACGCGCTCTGGGACAGCAGCGCGATATTGGATGACGGCCATGGCCTGGGCGGTTTCCTGGCGGATTTCACCGGCTATCGAGCCAGTCCCAGTGCCATGACCTTGTTGGTGTGGCTCGGTTACTGGCTGATGCTTGCCGGCTGGCTGCGGCCACGCAAAGCGCAGACGCTGCCATGTTCGACGTGAACCTCTGGCTCCAGCGCCTGGGTGACGGCATGCGGCGCCACGGCGCAACCATTCGCGCCATGCAATGGGCGGTGGTGCTGTTCTATGCGGTGCTGCTGGTGGTGCCGGCACTGTTGCCATTGCCCAGCAGCCAGGCTCGGCTGTTCGACAACCTCACGCTGCTGGCGCAGTTTCTGTTCTGGGGCATCTGGTGGCCGTTCGTGTTGCTGTCGATCGTGCTGTTCGGCCGGCTCTGGTGTGGCGTGCTGTGTCCTGAAGGTGCCTTGAGTGAATGGGCCAGCCAGTATGGCAAAGGCCTGGGCGTGCCACGCGGGGTGCGTTGGGCCGGCTGGCCGACCCTGGCGTTCTGCCTGACCACGATCTACGGGCAGTTGATCAGCGTCTATGACTATGCCCAGGCGGCGCTGTTGATCCTGGGAGGCTCGACGGTCGCAGCGGTGATCGTTGGCCTGCTGTTCGCCCGAGGCAAGCGCATATGGTGCCGCTACCTGTGTCCAGTCAGCGGGGTCTTCGCCCTGCTCGCCCGCCTGGCACCCGTCCACTTCCGTGTGGACGAACAACGCTGGCTGGAAAACCCCACGCCGCGTCGCCCTCCCCCCAATTGCGCGCCATTGCTGGACATCCGCCGGATGCGCGGTGCCGCCGATTGCCACGCCTGTGGTCGCTGCAGCGGCCAGCGCGATGCGGTGCGCTTGATAGCCCGCTCCAGTAACGAGGAAATCCTTCACTCAACAGCAACCACCCTTTCGCCCTGGGACGCGCGTTTGTTGTTGTTTGGCGTCATTGGCCTGGCCATGGGGGCTTTTCAGTGGACCATCAGCCCCTGGTTCATTGCCTTGAAACAAAGCCTGGCCCAATGGCTGGTCGCCCACGAGCTGTTCTGGCCGTTACAGGACAACGCCCCCTGGTGGTTGCTGACCCACTATCCGCAGTTCAATGACAGTTTCAGTTGGCTCGATGGCTTTTGCATCGTCGCGTATCTGGGCATGAGTGCCTTGCTGTTGGGCACGTCGCTGCTGCTGTTGATGCGCCTGGCGGCAAGACTCTCGGGCGACGCCGCACAATATTGGCCCTTAGCCATCACTCTGACGCCCCTCGGCGGTGCAGGGTTGTTCCTCGGCCTGTCGGCCACCACCGTCAAACTGCTGCGCTATGAAGGGTTGTTGCTCGAGTGGGTGCAGCCGGCTCGGGCCGCGCTGCTGCTCGCGGCAATCGCCTGGAGCCTGTGGTTAGGCTACAAGCGCCTGGAACATACCGCCCGCCGGCGACTGGCAATGGCCTGCCTGGTATTGGCCAACGGCCTGGTGGGCTATGGCTGGTGGTTGCAGTTCTGGGGTTGGTGATCGCCGCTCCCACATCCGGATGCAACACAAAACCCTGTGGGAGCGAGCCTGCTCGCGATGACGTAAGCACATCCAGCATCCATGCAACCTGACCCACCGCTATCGCGAGCAGGCTCGCTCCCACAGGGGATGCGTGTGGATCATTACATCTGACACGGGTTCGCCTAGACCTTGAAACGCGCCACCGTCTCATGCAGTGAACCGGCCATCTGCGCGAGGTCCTGGCCGGCGGTATCGGTATGCCGGGCCCCGAGCAATACCTGTTCAGACAAGTTGCGAATACCCACCAGGTTGCGGTCTACCTCCCGGGCTACCAACGCCTGTTCTTCCGTGGCGCTGGCGATCATCAGGTTGCGTTCGTTGATCTGCGAGATCGAACGGGCGATTTCATCCAGGGCATCGCCGGAGCGCCGGGCCACTTGCAGCGTGGTCTGCACCAGCTCGCTGTTGTTTTGCATGGATGTCACGGCGTGCTCGCTGTCCTGACGAATGTTGCCGATCATCTCTTCGATTTCCCGGGTCGAATCCTGGGTGCGATGGGCCAGCGCCCGGACTTCGTCGGCCACCACCGCAAAACCGCGCCCGGCATCGCCGGCGCGGGCCGCTTCAATAGCGGCGTTCAGGGCCAGCAGATTGGTTTGATCGGCGATGCTGCGGATCACGTCCAGCACCGAACTGATGTGCTCGACCCGTCCAGCCAACTGCTGGATGCGTCCCGAAGAGTCCGTGACCCCCAGCGCCAATGCGCTGATCGAAGCGACGGTCTCCTGGACCTGCTCACGACCACGCTGGGCGGTTTGCTCGGAGACCCGCGAGGCTTCGCTGGTACTCACGGCGTTGCGCGCCACTTCATCCACCGCCGCCGTCATTTGGTTCACGGCCGCCGCGGCCTGTTCGATTTCCTGGCCTTGCAGCTCCAAAGTGCTGTTGGTCTGACTGCTCACCGCGCTCAGCTCTTCGGAGGAACTGGCCACCCGATCCACCGAAGCTGCAATGTGCCGGACCATGCTGTTGAGGCTCTGTTGCATGTCATGCATGTTGCTCATCACACTGTCGTTAGCGCTACCGGCGTCCAATGGCACCTGGATCGTCAAGTCGCCTCGGGCAATCTGGCTCAGCACCCGCGCCGCATCATCGGGCTCGCCGCCCAACGGACGGGTCACACTGCGGGTCACCAGTACCGCAACGGTACTCACCAGGGCCAGGCAGACCAGCACCAACGCCAGCATGTTGCGCCGCGCGTCGCTGTAGCGCGCCTGGGCCAGACGTTCACGCTCGACAAACAACCTGCCCTGCATCGCCATCAGCCCTTCCAGGCTCTTGTAGACCTCAATCTCCGCCGGCATCACGCCTTGCTTGAGTTGCGTCATCGCGTCGTCCATCGCACCCTGGCGAATCAACGCCTGCACTTGAACGAACGCGGCCACATACGCCTCACGGTGCTTCTTCAGTGCCGCATACGCCGCTTTGCCCTCGGGCTGGTCGAACAACGGCTCCAGCGTGGTAAAGGCCTGGGTGATGCGTTGCCGGGTCATGTCGATCGATTGCTGGACCTGCGCGTTGTTCTTGTCGATCAACAGATCCCGGGTGTTCCTGGCGTTATCGCGCACGCCCGTGGCGATCACCATGATCGGCTCGATCTTCGGCCAATCCTGTTTGACGATCTGCACCGCCTGATCGCGCAGCGTGGCCAGGTCGTTCAAGGCGTACAACGCCAGAGCGATCAACGCCAGTGGCGCGATGGCAAAGCCGATCACGATACGGTGGGCAGTGGTGAGTCTGGTCATATCAAATGCTCCCTGTTCAACTACCTGCCGATTGGCAGCGCATTTGAAAACCATAAGAAAAGCCATAGAAAAGAACGGCTCGGCGATCCCGAGCCGCTGTCGGTCGTTCATCCCCGGGGACGGTCAACTACGTAAAACGAACGAGGGAAACAACTCGCGCATGGCGGCCCACAACTCCGGCTGCAAGGCCTGTGCCGAAACACTGGAAAGATGGGGGTCGAGCATTCGTGCGGTGCGCACCAGTTGCACAGCGAAACGCGTGACGCCCTGCTCGCTCAAGCGGCGAGCCAGGGTCAGTAAGCGTTCGGGGTCGAACAAATGCCAATGCACGGTGGTCCGGCATTCATAGTCCACGCCGCTTTCCAGCAAATGGTCGAGGCTGCGCCAGTTGGCGGCGCCGCTGCCATGAACCCGAGTCACGTCCAGAGCGTCTTCGGGCAAGGCCTTGATGTCGAAGCCAACCCAGTCGGCTTGCCCGACCACTTTGGCGAAGGCCGCCGGTTTGATGCCGGCGCTGTGCAGGCCAATGCGAAAGCCCATCTGCCGCACCTCGTCCATGGCCGAGGCCAGGCCGTCCTGCAAGGTCGGTTCGCCGCCGCTGAACACCACGGCGTCAAGCAGATTCTGGCGACGTTGCAAAAACGCTAGCACCCGACACCAATCCACTTCTTCGCTGCCGCGCGGCGGGATCAGTTGCGGGTTGTGGCAATAACGGCAACGCCAGGCGCAACCCTGGCAAAACAGTACGCAAGCCAATTGGCCCGGATAATCAAGGGTGGTCAGGGGCACCAGGCCCCCGACCCGTAGCACTCGACTCATGGACGCCCGGCCGCGCTTTCAGTGAAATGCACCCGTTCGCGGTGCTCGGACTGCTTGCCTGGATTGAAGGCCGCCACCGGGCGGTGGTAGCCCATCACGCGGGTCCAGACTTCGCAACGTTGACGCTGGGCTTGTGGAAGGCTCTGCGATGCATTCATGGGTGAAGCTCCTTGCGGTCGATGGATCGGATCAGTGAACGCTGCCTGCCAACTGCTGTTGCAGTAGCAAGGCCTCGTCGCATTTGGGGCAAAACTCATGCTCGCCAGCCAGGTAGCCGTGCACCGGGCAGATGGAAAAGGTCGGCGTGATGGTCAGGTACGGCAGGCGGAAGCGTCCCAGGGCCTTGCGCACCAGCTGCTTGCAGGCCTGTGTGGAGGAGATCTGCTCGGCCATGTACAGGTGCAGCACGGTGCCGCCGGTGTATTTGCATTGCAGTTCGTCTTGCAGTTCCAGGGCTTCGAACGGGTCGTCGGTGAAGCCCACCGGCAATTGCGACGAGTTGGTGTAATACGGTGCGATCGGACTGCCGGCCTGCAAGATATCGGGGTAGCGCTTGAGGTCTTCTTTGGCGAAACGGTAGGTGGTGCCTTCGGCGGGCGTGGCTTCCAGGTTGTAGAGGTGGCCGGTTTCTTCCTGGAAACGCAGCAGCGTGGCGCGTACGTGATCCAGCAGTTTCAGCGCGAATGCCCGGCCTTGCTCGGTATGCAGGCCTTGTTGGTCATCGGTGAAATTGCGCAGCATTTCGTGCAGGCCGTTCACGCCGATGGTGGAGAAGTGATTGCGCAGCGTGCCCAGGTAGCGTTTGGTGTACGGGTACAGCCCGGCGTCCATGTGGTGCTGGATGACCTTGCGCTTGACCTCCAGGCTCTCCTTCGCCAGTTCCATCAGCGTATCGATGCGTTGCAGCAACGCGCTGGTGTCGCCTTTGTACAGGTAGCCCAGGCGCGCGCAGTTGATCGTCACCACACCCAGTGAGCCGGTCTGTTCCGCCGAGCCGAACAGGCCTCCTCCGCGCTTGAGCAACTCGCGCACATCCAGTTGCAGGCGGCAGCACATCGAGCGCACCTGGTTGGGTTGCATGTCCGAGTTGAGGAAGTTCTGGAAATACGGCAGGCCATAACGGGCGGTCATTTCGAACAGCCGGTCGGCGTTCTCGCTGTCCCATGGAAAATCATGGGTGATGTTGTAGGTCGGGATCGGGAAGGTGAATACCCGCCCTTTCGCATCGCCGGCCTGCATCACCTCAATGTAGGCGCGGTTGATCAGCTCCATTTCTTCTTGCAGGTCGCCATAGGCGAACGGCATCTCTTCGCCGCCGATCACCGGGATCTGTTCGCGCAGATCCTCTGGGCAGACCCAATCGAACGTGAGGTTGGTGAACGGGGTTTGTGTCCCCCAGCGCGACGGAACGTTGAGGTTGTAGATAAACTCCTGCAACGACTGGCGCACCTCGCCATAGCTGAGCTTGTCCTTGCGCACATAGGGCGCCAGGTAGGTGTCGAACGAGCTGAACGCCTGGGCGCCGGCCCATTCGTTTTGCAGGGTGCCGAGGAAATTCACCATCTGCCCCAGGGCGCTGCTCAAATGCTTGGGCGGCCCGGCCTCGACCCGACCCGGTACGCCGTTGAGGCCTTCGTGCAACAGCGTACGCAAGGACCAGCCGGCACAGTAGCCGGCGAGCATGTCCAGGTCATGGACATGCAGATCCGCCTCGCGGTGTGCCTGGCCGATGGCCTGGCTGTAGACCTCGTCGAGCCAGTAGTTGGCGGTGACCTTGCCCGACACATTGAGGATCAGCCCACCGAGGGAGTAACCCTGGTTGGCGTTGGCCTGCACGCGCCAGTCTTCGCGGTCCAGGTATTCGTTCATCGAAGTGGCGACTTCGACCAGGGTGCGACGGTCGCGGCGCAGGCGTCCATGTTGCTCGCGATAGACGATATAGGCACGCATGGCCAGAAAGAAACCGGCGTCCATCAGCACCCGCTCGACACGGTCCTGGATCTGCTCGACGTTCAAGCGCGTTTGCCCTTCCAGTCGAGCCAGCACTGCCTTCAGCAACTCCTCGGCCTCGGCCTCGGCGTATTCGCCCGTGGCCTTGCCGGCGGCGATCAGCGCCTGGCGGATCTTGTCCGCGTCGAAGGCAACCACACTGCCGTCGCGCTTGTGCAAGCGGTTACACCCCACTGTGATCAACGTGCTCTGCATTTTGGCTCCAGACACTACATATAGATAATTAATAAGCTATAAACACAATATGCAGTGTAGATTACGGCCAAACGATCGAGTTGCAATTGACCGATATCAAGAATCGAGGGTCGGTCAGCAGGCATTGAGGTTGACCTTGCTGTCGTCATCGCGAGCAGGCTCGCTCCCACATTGGTTTCAGGCGACTGCAATTTCTGCGTACACCTTAGATCCCCTGTGGGAGCGAGCCTGCTCGCGATGGCGGCGGTACATTCAATATGTTCGGTGCAGCTCACCCACCACTCATATTCATGAACCGCACAATCTGCACTTCCCCGCCCGGGTTGAAGTCATGGCGCAAAGGTTTCCCGCGCAAGGCCTGTTGCACCGCCTGGATCACCGGTTGATCGTCCAGCGGATAACGCCGCAGCAAGCTGCGCAGGTCCAGCGAGTCCTCCTGTCCCAGGCACAGCAGCAACCGTCCTTCAACGGTCATGCGCACTCGGTTGCAACTGGCGCAAAAGTTATGGGTATTGGGGGAAATAAAACCGATTCGGGTCTGCGCATGCTGCTCCAGGCGCACATAACGCGCCGGACCGCCGCTGTTTTCGGTGCTGTCGAGCAGCCGGTGATGGCCGGCAATGACAGCCCGGACCTCATCGCTGGAACAGAACGACTCACCACGGGAACGCCCGACTTCACCCAGGGGCATTTCCTCGATGAAGCTGATGTCGATGCGTTGCTCGATGGCGTACTGCACCAGTGCCGGGACTTCATCGAAGTTGCGCCCTTTCATCACCACGCAGTTGAGCTTGATCCGCTCGAACCCCGCAGCCTTCGCCGCCTCAATGCCCGCCAGCACCTGATCCAGGTCACCGTTACGGGTGATCGCCCGAAAGCGCTCGCCATCTAGACTGTCCAGGCTGATGTTCATGCGTTTGACCCCGGCTTCGACCAGCGGTCGGGCCAGTCGCCCCAGTTGCGAACCGTTACTGGTCATCACCAGTTCCCGCAGGCCGGGCAACGCCGCGATGTCGCGACACAACCCGACGATGCCCGGACGGATCAGCGGTTCGCCACCGGTCAGGCGGATTTTCTTGACCCCCAGGCCCACGAACAGCCGCGCCAAGCGGTGCAGTTCCTCCAGGGTCAACACTTGCTGACGCGGCAGGAAGGTCATGTTTTTCGCCATGCAATACACACAGCGAAAATCACAACGATCGGTCACCGACATCCGCAGATAATCGATCTGGCGCCCAAATCCGTCCTGCAACACGGCGTTCATGTCTGTCCCCTGATTGAGCTGGTGCTCACTGCACCAGCGGCGAGTCGGCGCCCTGAAGATGAATGCCGCGAATGTCCGCCGCACCGATCAGGGTTTGCAGGTACTGCACCAGCGCCTTCTGCCACACGCCTTGTTGCAGTTGGGTGCGAATCGCCGTCGCCACCGCCTCATAAGGCAACGGTTGGCCTTCGACACGCTGATCGATGCTGATCACATGCCAGCCGTAGCGACTTTCCAGCGGTTTGCCAACCAGGCCGGCCGGCAAGGCAAACAACTGGCGCTCCAGTTCGGGCACGGTCTGGCCCTTGCTGATCTGCCCCAGCGAACCGCCCTGCGCCTTGGACGGGCAGGCCGAGTGATTCAGCGCCAGCTCGGCAAAGCTGCCGGGGAACTCGTCCAGGCGTTGCAGCAGGCTTTCGGCCTGGTCGTGAGCCTGGTCGCGCGCTTCGGCGTCGTCCGGTGCACACTCGAGCAGGATGTGCCGCACCGCCAGCAACGGTGCGCTGTGAAAGCGCGCCCGATTGCTTTCGTAGTAGCGCAGACAGGTCGCCTCATCACACTGCGGCACCTGCACCTCACGTTCGAGCAACAGCCGCGTGGCCGCCTCCTCTTCGTTTTCACCCGCGCCCACCTGCAACGCCAGTCCCAGCTCGGCAATGCGTTGCTGGAGCAATTCCCGGATCACCAACGCCCGGGCAGCCTGGTAGACCGCATCCTCGCGGCTTTCAGCCGGGTGATATTGCAGCTCCTGGGCCATCGCCTGCGGGGTGATCGACACCCCGTTGACGCTGATGATCGGCCACTCCTGCTCACTGCTGGCGATCAATTGCGCCGGGGCTTCATCGCCCGCTGCCGGCCCGGCCTGCGCCGGTTCGAACTGCACCGCCCCGGTCGGTTCGACCTCATCGATCGACGCCATCACCGGTGCCGCTTTTGCCGAAGAACCACAACCGCCGCTGCCGCCACCACTGCCACCACATCCGCATCCACTCGCCATGATCTTCTCCTCAAAACTTCTGCCGAACGATTTGATAACGACGTCCCAGGTACCAGACCGGCGCACTGACGATGTGTACCAGACGGGTGAACGGGAATAGCACGAACAGGGTCAGGCCCAGCACCACATGAAGCTTGTAGACCAAGCCCACTGGCGCAATGGCCGCGGCCGCCTCAACCGGACGCAACAGCACAGTGTTCTGTGCCCAGTCGGCCAGCATCACCATCACCGAGCCGTCCATATGGGCGGTCGACGCCACAATGGTCATCAAGCCCAGCACCAGTTGCACCAGCAGCACCACCAACACCAGGATGTCCGACGTACTGGACGTGGCACGCACCCGCGGGTCAGTCAGCCGCCGGTTGAGCAGCATCACCAGGCCGATCAGGCCCAGCACACCGAAGAAACCGCCGGACACCATCGCCAGCAACTGCTTGTTCTCAGTGCTCAATACATGGTGGTAGATCGCCGAAGGTGTCAGCAGGCCGACAAAGTGCCCGGCCAGCACGAACAGCACACCGACGTGGAACAGGTTGCTCGCCACACGCATGCCACGGTTGCTCAGCATCTGGCTGGAACCGGCCTTCCAGGTGTACTGGGACAGGTCGAACCGCGCCCAACTGCCGATCAGGCAAATCGCCAAGGCGACATAGGGGTAGACCCCGAACATCAACAGATCCCATTTAGACATTACCCACCTCCCCGGCTGGCGCTGCGGCCAGGCCTTCATGCTGAAAATCCACCCAGTGCAACGGCACCGCACTTTCGTCCCGCGCCTTGCCTGGCCCGCTGGGCAGTGAACTGCAACGGTCCTGCTGTTCGGCCTGCATGAAATCCACCGCTTCTTCTTCCCAGATCTTGTCCAGGGCCTCGAGGGAGTCATCCCGTGGCTCGGCCTTTACCTGCTCGCGCAACCCGGCCACGGCCACCTGGGGCTCGGCCCCGGCGATTTGCAGCAAGGCCCTGAAGCAACTGGCGTAGGCGCTTTCCCGCTCTTCCAGGCGTGCAGCGAGCAAGGCCAACAGGTGTTCCACGTCAGCCAGGCCCTCGCGAGCCTCGACGTCTTCGCGGGTGGAGAGAAACTCCAGGTACAGCGGGATGTAATCGGGCAGTTCCTTCACGCCGATGGCAAAACCGGCCTCTTCGTACTGGGCCATCATGTCCACCATGGCCTGGCCCCGATCGCGGGATTCGCCATGGACGTGTTCGAACAACAGCAGCGACAGCGAGCGCCCACGGCCGAACAGCGCACCGTAGTGCTCCTGGCCGTCCATCAGGTCCTTGCCGCAGATCAGTTCGAGCAGTTCGAAGAGCGCGGCGCGCTGTTGCGGACTGATTTCCCGTGCCTGGAGGATGGCCTGTTCCAGCTCGTCACGGCCTTGCACCAGGGTCTCGGTCGGATAATCGAGCAGCAACGAAATCACCTTGAGAATGCGCATGTTCATTCCTCCCACAACTGCACGGTTTTGATCACGTCGCGACGATTGGCTTTCTTGCCGCCGAACATGTTGGTGTCGGAACTGCCACTGCAACCGCTGCCGAAACTGAAACCACAACCGGAGCGTTCGGCGAACGCGTCGCTCATGGCGTCTTCGCGGTGGGCGCTTGGCACGACGAAACGGTCTTCGTAGTTGGCGATGGCCAGGTAGCGGTACATCTCTTCCACCTGGTTCACGCTCAGGCCGACATCGGCCAGCACCTGCAGGTCCTGCACGCCGTCCACCTGTTCGGAACGCTTGTAGGCACGCATCGCCAGCAGGCGCTTGAGGGCGCGCTTGACCGGCTTTTCATCGCCAGCGGTGAGCATGTTGGCCAGGTAGCGCAGCGGGATGCGCAGGCTGTCGACGTCCGGGATCACCCCGTTCATGCCCACAGTGCCGGCCGCCGCAGCGTTCTGGATCGGCGACAGTGGCGGCACGTACCAAACCATGGGCAAGGTGCGGTATTCAGGGTGCAACGGCAGCGCGAGTTTCCAGTCCACGGCCATTTTGTAGACCGGCGAGCGTTGCGCCGAGTCGATCACCGACTGCGGCACGCCGTCGGCCAGGGCCTGGCGAATCACCGCCGGGTCGTTCGGGTCGAGGAAGATCTCCAGTTGCTTCTCATACAGGTCGTGCTCGTTGGCGGTGCTCGCCACTTCACTGATGCGGTCGGCGTCATACAGCAACACACCCAGGTAGCGAATGCGCCCTACGCAGGTTTCAGCGCAAACGGTCGGCATCCCGGCTTCGATGCGCGGGTAGCAGAAAATGCATTTTTCCGATTTGCCGCTCTTCCAGTTGAAATAGATTTTCTTGTACGGGCAGCCGCTGATGCACATGCGCCAGCCCCGGCATTTCTCCTGGTCGATCAGGACGATGCCGTCCTCCTCGCGCTTGTAGATCGCCCCGCTCGGGCAGGACGCCGCGCACGCCGGGTTCAGGCAGTGCTCGCACAGACGCGGCAGGTACATCATGAAAGTGTTTTCGTATTCGCCGTAGATGTCCGCCTGGATCTGGTCGAAGTTCTTGTCCTTGCGCCGCTTGGCGAACTCGGTGCCGAGGATTTCCTCCCAGTTCGGGCCCCATTCGATTTTCTCCATGCGCTTGCCAGACACCAGCGAGCGCGGCCGTGCGGTGGGCTGATGCTCGCCCAAAGGCGCGGTGTGCAGGTGCTGGTAGTCGAAGTCGAACGGTTCGTAGTAATCGTCCAGGCTCGGCAGGTCCGGGTTGGCGAAGATGTTCGCCAGCACGCGGAACTTGCCGCCGATGCGCGGGTTGATCGAACCGTCGGCGTTGCGGATCCAGCCGCCCTTCCACTTGTCCTGGTTTTCCCATTCCTTGGGGTAGCCGATGCCGGGCTTGGATTCAACGTTGTTGAACCAGGCGTATTCCATGCCTTCACGGCTGGTCCAGACGTTCTTGCAGGTGATCGAGCAGGTGTGGCAGCCGATGCATTTGTCCAGGTTCAGGACCATGCCGATTTGTGAGCGAATTTTCATCTCAGTTCTCCTCGATATCGGTTGGCAGTGGACGCGGCAGATCATCGCCACTGGAACCGTCGAGCCAATCGACCTTGGACATCTTGCGCACCACGACGAACTCGTCGCGGTTGCAACCGACCGTGCCGTAATAGTTGAAACCGTAGGCCTGTTGCGCGTAGCCACCGATCATGTGAGTGGGCTTGAGCACTACTCGGGTCACCGAGTTATGGTGGCCGCCACGGGTCTTGGTGGTTTCCGAACCTGGCACGTTCACGATCCGTTCCTGAGCGTGATACATCATCACCATGCCTTCCTTGACGCGCTGACTGACCACCGCGCGGGCGGTCAGTGCACCGTTGACGTTGAAGCATTCGATCCAGTCGTTGTCCTCGATACCGGCGCGCTTGGCGTCGATCTCCGAGAGCCAGACGATCGGTCCGCCTCGACTCAAGGTGAGCATCAGCAAGTTGTCGCTGTAGGTGCTGTGGATGCCCCACTTCTGGTGCGGGGTGATCCAGTTCAGGACGATCTCGGTCTCGCCATTGCTGCGCTTGCCCTTCACGCCTTCGATGGTGCGGGTGTTGACCGGCGGCCGATAGCTCATCAGTTGCTCGCCGAACGCCTGCATCCACGGGTGATCCTGGTAGAACTGCTGGCGGCCAGTGATGGTGCGCCATGGAATCGCCTCGTGAACGTTGGTATAGCCGGCGTTGTAGCTGACGTGATCGTCTTCCAGGCCAGACCAGGTCGGGCTGGAAATGATCTTGCGCGGCTGCGCCTGGATGTCGCGGAAACGAATCGCTTCGTGGGCCTTGGACAGCGCCAGATGGCTGTGATCGATACCGGTGAATTTCGACAGAGCCGCCCAGGCCTTGACGGCCACCTGGCCATTGGTTTCCGGGGCCAGGGACAGAATAACCTCGGCCGCGTCAATGGCGCTGTCGATCTTCGGCCGACCCTGGCTGATACCGGCGTCGACTTCATGGTGATTGAGCTCACCGAGGAACTTCACTTCATCGTCGGTGTTCCAGTTGATGCCCTTGCCGCCGTTGCCGAGTTTTTCCAGCATCGGGCCCAGGGACGTGAACTGCTTGTAGATGTTCGGGTAATCGCGCTCCACCACCTGCAGATTGGGTGCGTTCTTGCCCGGTTGCGGCGCCACGCCGGCGCTTTTCCAGTCGGTGCCGCCAAACGGCTGGGCCAGTTCACCGACGCTGTCATGCATCAACGGCACGGTGACCAGGTCTTTCTCGACACCCAGGTGCCCGACCGACATGGCGGAGAACGCCTTGGCGATGCCCTTGTAGATTTCCCAGTCCGAACGCGATTCCCAGGCCGGATCGATGGCGGCCGACAATGGGTGGATGAACGGGTGCATGTCCGACGTGTTCATGTCGTCTTTTTCGTACCAGGTCGCGGTCGGCAAGACGATGTCGGAGTACACGCAGGTCGAGGACATGCGGAAGTCCAGGGTGGTCACCAGGTCCAGTTTGCCGATGGCACCGTTGTCGACCCATTCAGCCTCGGTAGGCTTGGATTCGCCGCCAAAACCGATGTCTTCGTTCATCACGCCGTTCTTGGTGCCCAGCAGGTACTTGAGCATGTACTCGTGGCCTTTGCCCGAGGAGCCCAGCAGGTTGGAACGCCAGATGAACATGTTGCGCGGGAAGTTAACCGGGCTGTCAGGTTGCTCGCAGGCAAACCGCAGGGTGCCGTCCTGCAGCGACTTGACCACGTAATCCTTGGGCTCCAGGCCCGCGGCGGCGGCATCGCGGCAGATGTGCAGCGGGTTGGTGTTGAGTTGTGGCGCGCTGGGCAACCAGCCAGCCCGTTCGGCGCGAATGTTGTAGTCCAGGGCATGCTCGGGGAACTGCGATTTGTCCGCCAGGGGCGAGAGCACGTCGTGCATGCTCATCTTCTCGTGGCGCCATTGCGAGCTATGGCCGTAGAAGAAGCTGGTGCCGTTCATCTGCCGGGGCGGACGGTTCCAGTCCAGACCGAAGGCCAGGGGCAACCAGCCGCATTGCGGACGGAGTTTTTCCTGGCCGACATAGTGGGCCCAACCGCCGCCGGTCTGACCGACACACCCACAGAGCATGAGCATGTTGATCAGCCCACGGTAGTTCATGTCCATGTGGTACCAGTGGTTCATCGCCGCGCCGACGATGATCATCGAGCGACCACGGGTCTTGTCGGCGTTGTCTGCGAACTCACGGGCGATCTGGATGGCTTTCTCGCGGCTCACGCCGGTGATCTGCTCCTGCCAGGCCGGGGTGCCGGGCACCGAGGCGTCGTCGTAGTCCTTGGCAACGTTGGCGCCACCCAGGCCACGGTCGATGGCCAGGTTGGCCGCCGACAGGTCAAACACCGTGGCGACCTTCGCCACGCTGCCGTCAGCCAGCACCACGCTGTGCACCGGCACTCGGCGGTACTGCACCGCCTCACCGGCCACGTGCTGGAAGTACTCCTGGGCTTCACCGGCAAAATACGGGAAGGCCACTTCAGCGACGTCATCGCCAATCAGGCTGAGCTTGAGGTCGATCTCACGGCCCTCACTGCCTTCACGGGCAAGAATGTTCCATTTGCCCTCCTCGCCCCAGCGATAGCCGATGGAGCCTTGTGGCGAAACCAGTTCACCGCTGGCATCCAGGGCGATGGTTTTCCATTCAGGGTTGTTCTCCTGTCCAAGGTTATTGGTCAGGTCGCTGGCGCGCAGGAAGCGATCAGGCTGGTAGCCCGAACCCGGCGCCACGCCGAGCATCGGCTTGAGCATCACCAGCACCGGCAAGTCGGTGTAACGCTTGGCGTACTCGGTGAAGTAGGCGCTGGGCTTGTCCAGGTGAAACTCTTTGAAGATCACATGGTTGAAAGCCTGGGCCAGGGCCGCGTCGGTGCCCTGCTTGGGGTTGAGCCACAGGTCGGTGAGCTTGGCGACTTCCGAATAGTCCGGGGTGATCGCCACGGTCTTGGTGCCCTTGTAGCGCACCTCGGTGAAAAAGTGCGCGTCAGGGGTGCGGGTCTGCGGGACGTTGGAGCCCCAGGCAATGATGTAGTTGGAGTTGTACCAGTCGGCCGATTCCGGCACGTCGGTCTGCTCGCCCCAAACCATCGGCGAGGCCGGTGGCAGGTCGCAGTACCAGTCGTAGAAGCTCAGGCACACGCCACCGATCAGCGACAGGTAACGCGAACCTGCGGCATAGCTGACCATCGACATGGCCGGGATCGGCGAGAAGCCGACCACCCGATCCGGGCCGTATTGCTTGACGGTGTAGACGTTGGCCGCGGCGATGATCTCGTTGACTTCTTCCCAGTTGGAACGGATGAAACCGCCCATGCCGCGCTTGCTTTTATACGAGTCGGCCTTGGCCTTGTCCTCGACGATGCTGGCCCAGGCTTCGACCGGCGCCAGGGTTTGCCGGGCGTCGCGCCACAGCTTGAGCAATGGCTTGCGGATCTTCGGGTACTTGAGCCGGTTGGCGCTGTAGATGTACCAGCTATAGCTAGCGCCGCGAGGACAGCCGCGCGGCTCGTGGTTGGGCAAGTCGTTACGGGTGCGCGGGTAATCGGTCTGCTGGGTTTCCCAGGTGATCAGGCCGTTCTTGACGTAGATTTTCCATGAGCACGAACCGGTGCAGTTCACCCCGTGGGTGGAACGCACGATCTTGTCGTACTGCCAGCGGGAACGGTAGACGTTCTCCCAGTCGCGGGACTCCTTGCGGGTCTCGCCATGGCCGTCGGAAAACTCGCCTTGCTTACGGTTGAAAAACCGCAGTTGATCCAGTAAATGACTCACAGTGTGTTCCTCTCAGGCTTGCTCCGCGGGGTCTGCGCCCCGCCCACGCAGGTTTAGGTTCGGCTTAGCACGGTGTTGCGGCGCCCTTGCGGGCGTACCACCACCAGGTCACCACGATGCAGCTCAGGTAGAAGCCGACGAACATGTAGAAGGCCATCTCCGGGCCGCCGGTCAGGGCCATCGAAGTGCCGAATGATTTGGGGATGAAGAACGCGCCGAAGGCGCCCATGGCCGAGCTGAAACCCAGCACCGCGGCCGACTCCTTGCCGGCGTTCTTGAGCGCTTGTTCACGCAGTTCGGGTTGTTGGCCGCGGCTGGCTTTTTCATGCAGGGTGCGGAAGATCACCGGGATCATGCGGAACGTGGAACCGTTGCCCACGCCAGTGGTGATGAACAGCAACATGAACATGCCGAGGAAGCCGTAGAAACTACCGCCCTGGCCGTTCTGCGGCAGGAAGTGCATGACGCCGAAGACCATCGCGATCATCAGTACGAAGTTCCACAAGGTGACCTTCGCGCCGCCGAGCTTGTCCGCCAGCCAGCCACCCAGTGGCCGTACCAAGGCACCCACCAGCGGGCCAAGGAAGGCGAATTTCAGGGCGATGACTTCCGGGAACGAGGTTTTGATCAGCAGCGGAAACGCGGCCGAGAAACCAATGAACGAACCGAAAGTCGCCAGGTACAACCAGCACATCAGCCAGTTGTGCTTGCGCTTGAAAATCACTGCCTGCTCGCTGAACGAAGCGCGTGCGCTGGACAGGTCGTTCATGCCGAACCAGGCAATCACGGTTACGGCGAGGATGAACGGCACCCAGATAAAACCGGCGTTCTGCAGCCACAACGAACTGCCGTCGGCCAGCACCTGCGGCTGGCCGCCCATGAAGCCGAAGACGCCGAAGGAAATCACCAGCGGCACGCTGAACTGCATCACCGACACGCCCAGGTTGCCCAGCCCGGCGTTCAGGCCAAGGGCGGTGCCCTGCTGGGACTTGGGATAGAAGAAGCTGATGTTGGACATGCTCGAGGCGAAGTTGCCGCCGCCAAAACCACAGAGCAGCGCGATCAGCACGAACACGCTGTAAGGCGTGGCCGGATCCTGCACGGCAAAGCCCATCCACAGCGCCGGTATCAGCAGCGACGCGGTGCTCAGGGCCGTCCAGCGACGACCGCCGAAGATCGGCACCATGAACGAATAGAAGATGCGCAAGGTCGCGCCCGACAGCCCCGGCAAGGCCGCGAGCCAGAACAACTGGTCGGTAGTGAAGCTGAAGCCGATGGCGTTCAGGCGCACGATCACCGTGCTCCAGACCATCCACACCGCGAAGGCCAACAGCAGCGCCGGGATGGAAATCCACAGGTTGCGCCGGGCGGTCTGTTTGCCACTCTTGCCCCAGAACGCGGGGTCTTCCGGGCGCCAGTCATGGATGACCGGGCCCTTTTCAGGCGTTTGCAGAACGGACATGTTCTTCTCCTTGGGCAATGCTGGAAAACGGGGATTGGCTGGCGGGCGGCTGTTTACCCAACAGCGGGCGCTTGCGCACCTCGCTCAGGTACATCCAGATGAGGGAGACCCAGACCACGCCGTACATCAACATGAAGCAGGACGAGCGCACGCCGGTGAGGTCCACCAGGGCGCCGAACATGATCGGCAGCACAAAGCCCCCCAACCCGCCGGCCAGGCCGACGATGCCGGACACCGCGCCCATGTTTTTCGGGTAGTCATTGGCGATGTACTTGAAGACCGAGGCCTTGCCGAACGCGAAGGCAATGCCCATCACGAACAGCAGCACGGTGAACAGCGTGGCGTTGAGGCCGATGTGAAAATCCACCGTGCCGTTGACGGTCTGCACTTGCAGTTGGGTCTGTGGGTACGAGAGCAGGAACAGGCAGATCCAGCTGACCCACAACACCCACCAGGTGACGCTCTGGGCGCCCCAACGGTCGGACATCCAGCCACCGACCGCGCGCAGCACGCCACCGGGCAGGGAGAAACATGCCGCCAGCAACGCCGCGCTTTGCAGGCTGAAGCCGTATTCCTGCACGTAGTACTTGGTCATCCACAGGGCCAGGGCCACATAGCCGCCGAACACGATCGAGTAGTACTGGCAGTAGCGCCAAACGGCCGGCTCTTTCAGGGTTTTCAATTGCTCGCGCAACGTGGCGCCACCGCTGCCGCTGTGTTCCTTTTTCTCGGTGGTGAGGAACCAGAACAGCAGCGCGGTGATGAACAGAATGGCGCTGAACACCTTCGGCACCAGGTGCCAGGAACCGAATGCGATCAAGGCCGGCGCGAGGAATTTGGTCAATGCGGCGCCAGCGTTACCCGCGCCGAACACACCCATCGCGAAGCCTTGGTTCTGTTTGTCGAACCACTTGGCCACATAAGCGATGCCCACCGAGAACGATCCCCCGGCCAGGCCGACGAACAGACCCAGCACCAGGAACTGCCAGAATGCAGTCGCCAGGGTGATCAGGTACAGCGGCAGCACACAGGAGAGCATCAGCAGGAAGAACACGATGCGCCCGCCGAAGCGGTCGGTCAGCAACCCCAGAGGCAGGCGCACCAGCGAACCGGTGAGCACCGGCGTGGCCGCCAGCAAGCCAAACTGGGTTTCGTTCAGGGCCAGCATTTCCTTGATCGGAACACCGAGCACGGCAAACATCATCCAGACCATGAAGCACACGGTGAAGGCCAGGGTACTCATCCCCAGTACCAGCCCTTGTTGCACTTGCGCTCGCATCTCGGTGCACTCCCCATAAGTTCGATGAGCGCAGCCTAGTGATGCGTACCCTGCTAAAACTTGACTTGGGTCAACGTGCGTCCCGGCGGTACTGACCTATGCTGGCGCCGTCTACCTCTTAGGGGGTAGAGCCTGAAGTTGATAAGAACCTTTATTTATCAAGGCCTTGAACATTTCGGCCGACGCTTTTATCGAAACGGAGCGGCCGACAACTCTTTAGAGGTAGTGCGTCCGGGATCGGCTGCTACCCCCCCAAGTCCAGGGCATCCCCCCATGTTCGGTTTGCAGATTTTCTTCCAGGGTCGGTCTCGATGATGCGCTGGCTGCGCAGTTCCCTGCCCGCTCGCGCCGGGCTGGCGGTGATCCTGATCGCCATCCTGGCCCTGGCCAGCTCCTTGAGCGCCGGTCTGATTGCCTGGTTCAGCCAGGGTGATGCAGCCGCCATCAACACCGCCGGATCCGTGCGCATGGAGACCTATCACCTGAGCTGGAAATTGACCGCCGGGGCCAGCGACGATGTCCCGGCGATCATCGACAGCCTGCAACGACGTCTCGAAAGCCCGTCCCTGCGCGCCGTGCTGGAAGACGGACCGGCGACCTCCCTGCATCAGAGTTATCAGAGCCTCCTGCAGCGTTGGAACCAGACCTTGCGTCCGGCCATCGAACGCGGCGATTCAGCGTTCTTTCATGCCAGCGCTGGCTCCTTCGTCGAGCAACTGGACCAGTTCGTCACCCTGTTGCAGCGCCAGAGCGAGCACAAACAAGCCTGGCAACAGACGATCCAGGGCATGGCGCTGTTCAGCACCATGATCATCCTGCTGATCGGTTTGTATGAATTGCAGTACGGCGTGGTCACGCCGTTGCAGGAGCTGGTGGATGCCACTCAGCGCTTTCGCCGTGGTGAGTTCCAGGTGCGGGTCAATCATCAGTCCGAGGATGAACTGGGCCAGTTGGCGACCAGCTTCAACACCATGGCCGAGACGATCGAGCAATCGCACCGCACCCTGGAGAACCAGGTCCGGCAAAAGACCCTGAACCTGCAACAGGCCAATGCCGCCCTGGAGCTGCTGTATCAGAGCAGCCGCAGCCTGGCCACGCGGCAGGCCAATGCCGAAGGGTTGGATGAACTGATCAGCCGGTTCCAGCAGCGGCTGCCGGGCCTGCGTCTGTCGCTATGCCTGCAAGGCCAGTTGCAGGCACCGGCCCGGCAACTGCTGTCGCTGCATGGCGCCAACAGCCGCGAGGTCTGCGCCAGCAGCGATTGCGCCACCTGCCAGAAACATCACAGCGCCCGGCCGCAGACGTTCAGCATCAGTAACCAGGGCACGGAGCTGGGTGAGCTCAAGGCGAATTTTGTTGACGGCCATAAGGCCCAACCCTGGGAAACCGCACTGATCCAGGCCCTGGCGAACCTGATCGGCACTTCGCTATCCCTCAAGCGCCAGCGCGAACAGGACCATCGCCTGCTGCTGCTCGATGAGCGCACGATCATTGCCCGCGAGCTGCATGACTCCCTGGCCCAAGCCTTGTCGTACATGAAGCTGCAGGTGAGCCGCATGCAAACCCTGATGCGGCGTGGCGAGCCGGTGCAAACCCTGGAAATCGTCACCGCCGAACTGCGCGAAGGCCTGAACAATGCCTACCGCCAGTTGCGTGAACTGCTCACCACGTTCCGCTTGCAGATCCACGACGACGGGTTGGTCCAGGAACTCAAGGACACCGCTGAAGAGTTCTCCCGCCGGGGCGATTTCCAGGTGCATCTGTTCGTCGACACCCTGGCCTTCGAGCTCTCGGCCAGCGAGCAGATCCATATCCTGCAGATCACCCGTGAGGCGCTTTCCAACTGCCTGCGCCATGCCCATGCAGAGAACGCCTGGCTCGAACTTCGCCAGGAAGGCGAAACCGTGCGCTTGTCGGTCGAAGACGATGGCCGGGGCTTCAGTGGCGAAGTGGACCAGCGCGAACACCATGGCCTGAACATCATGAACGAACGAGCCCGCAGCTTGCGCGGCCAACTGCAAATTAACTCCCGAACGCCCCAGGGCACCCGTATCCAGGTGCATTTCCAACCGGAATTCCTGGGCCAACACAGCGAAGGTCTCGCAACATGAACGCCCCCCTGCGTCACACCCTCCTGCTGGTCGACGACCATCCCATGATGCGTCGAGGGATCCGTCAGATGCTCGAACTCGAAGACGACTTGCACATCGTCGGCGAAGCCAGCCACGGCGAAGAAGCCCTGACCCTGATCGAACCGCTCAAACCCGACCTGGTGCTGCTGGACAACAACATGCCGCAAATGAACGGCATCGAAACCCTGCGCCGGCTGCGGGCCATGCATTACACCGGTAAAGTATTGCTGTTCACCGTCTCCGACGCCGAGGATGACATCCGCGATGCCCTGCGCCTCGATGCCAACGGATACCTGCTCAAGGACATGGAGCCGGAGCTGCTGGTGCAGTACATCCGCGACGCCCTCAACGGCGCGCTGGTGATCAGCCCCGGTCTGACCCGCGTCATGGCCCAGGCCTTGCGCTCCCCGCCCCGCCAAGCCGACGTGGAACTGACCGAGCGCGAACGCCAGGTACTCAAGACCATCGCCGGCGGCTGCAGCAACAAAGTCATCGGCCACAAACTGGGCATCACCGAAGGCACGGTCAAGGTTCATGTGAAGAACTTGCTGCACAAACTGGGTTTGCGCTCACGGGTCGAAGCGGCCGTGTGGGCGATGGAGCATTTGCGCGGGGCGGGCTAACTCAATCAACACCTACCCCTGTGGGAGATGGGTGGTGAACACAAGCCCGGGAACACTCGAAAAACTGTGGGAGCGAGCCTGCTCGCGATGACGGCGGCATATTCAACATCCCTGCAAGCTGACCCTCCGCTATCGCGAGCAGGCTCGCTCCCACAGGGTTTGTGTTTGAGCGGGGACGCACCTCCCTCTTCCGAGGTAAGCCTGCCGAGGCATAGGCCGCAAGCGCGTGGGGTTCTACCATGACGGTACGCGGAGGTACGCCATGCTGACTCATCCTTCCATCGTTTTACTGTTGCGTCGTCATCATTTGTTCAGCCAGTTACCGGAACGGGTCTTCGAGGACGTGTGCAATCTGGCCGTGCTCAAACGCCTGGAGTGCAACAGCACGCTCATGCATCAGGGCGACCCGGCCAAGCGGTTTTTCCTACTGATCAGCGGTCAGATCAAACTGTTCCGGGTCACCGGTGAAGGCCAGGAAAACCTGGTGGAGATCATCCAGCCTGGGCAGACCTTTGCCGAGGCACTGCTGTTCAGCCAGGCCAGGTGCTACCCGGTCAGTGCGTCGGCACTCAAGGACAGTGTGCTGGTGAGTATCGAAGGCACCCACTACCGCAAGGCCCTGGAAGACCAGCCAAAGGTCTGCCTGGCGATTCTGGCGAGTATGAGTATCCATTTGCACCAGCGCCTCAAGGACATCGACAACCTGACCCTGGCCAGCGCCAGCCGACGGGTCATCAACTTTCTGCTTCAAGAGCGCGATCCGCGCGACGGCCAGGTAGTGCTGCAGGTGTCCAAACGCCTGGTGGCCTCCAAGCTGGGAATCCAGCCAGAGACTTTCTCGCGCATTCTTCATCGCCTGGTGGACGGCGGCCTGATCGCCATGGAGCGGCGCAACATTCGCATCCTGGCCGAGGATGAGCTTGACGCTTACCAGCAATAATGCGCGCAGCCCCAACTCCCTTGTGGCGAGGGGATTTATCCCCGCTGGGGCGCGAAGCGGCCCCTATTCAAACTGTCTGACACAGCGCATTGGGACTGCTTCGCAGTCCAGCGGGGATAAATCCCCTCGCCACAGGTTCAGCCAGACTCACTATCTGCTGTGTCATTTCCAACGATCATCGGTATCAACCGCTCAAACAACGCCTCCCCCTCTTCTTGCGTGCAATCGACCCCGAACCGCTTGCGCCAGCCCAACTGACTCAGAATCACATGCACATCCGCCCTCAAATCATGCTGCTGCAAACACGCCTGGACGCATTGCAGCGGGCAACCGTCCAGCGCGATGATCCGCCGCCCCGAGCGGGCTTTGTTGACCAGTGCCGGCACATGCCCGCCGACCCCGACAATGCAGGACATCTCGGCCAGGCCGGCGCGGTCCAGGCGCAGGGCGACGGTGTTGGCCAGTTGCGCGACGTTGGAGCAACCGGAACAGGAGTACACCAGGGGCAGTGTGCCTGGAGTTTTCATCAGGCCGTCGCCAATCCCTTGCCCGCCCGCTCCAGATTGCGCCATAGCCACGGCGGCAATACTTCCGGGTCGAGGCTGTCGATCAGGTTCTTCAACGCCAGCCCCAATTCGGTGTCGCCCTCGATCACCAACCGCCGCCGGAAGAACAACGTATCGGGATCCTCCTGACGACTGGCGAGCAAGAGGAATTCACGCCAGTTGCCGCTGATGGTGACCTGGGCTTCGGCCCGTTCGGCGATGCGCAGTCCATCCTGCGCCAGGGTCAGGTACCAGCACAACTTCAGGTCCGGCACCCGCAGGCACAGCCAGCGCCCACGTAGCACCTCGAAACCGCCATCGCGCAGCGGCTCGGCCAGGCAACGATTGAGCGCCTGTTGCAGCGCCAGGCGCTGCACGACAAACGGCACCTTGCCCACCAGCGGCAGCACCCGGTCAGCGCCTTTGAGCAACCATTTTTTAGGACTCAGCACAGGCCCGCCTCCTCAACTTTCAACATACCGGCATGGCCGTGCCAATAGCCGTTGCAACCGTCCACAAACAGCGGTGGCGCCTCGCCCTGGCGAACCTTGTCGAAGGCCCTGACCACCTCGGCCATGCCCTGGGCGCGCGGGCTCAGGCGCAGGACGTTGGCGCCACTGGCCATCAGCGCGGGGTAATCGGCCAGCAGATTGGTCACCTCACCGGACATCGTCTGAATGCCATTGAGGGTGAACAGTTGCTGGCCCTCCTGACTGCTCAACGCCAGGCCATCGGGATAGTTGATGCAACAGAACTGACAGTCGTCCTTGGGCCGGTTTTCGGCCCGGGCGGTAAAGCAGCGCGCCGAATAAGCCAGGGGCAAGTGGCCGTAGGCAAAGATCTCCACCTCGGGCACCTCGCGGTCCATTTCCCGCACCTGCTCCAACACATCGCCGATCAGCGCCGCCGAGCATTCCACCGGCGGCACCCAGCGAATCATGCCGCTGTCGAGCAATTGCTTCAGGGCGTGGCCGTTGTACAGGTTCAACGCCGGGCCGCCGACGAAGGGCAGCTTGCGTTCGGCGAGCAACTGCACCGCGCCCATGTCATTGGCTTCCACCAGCAGTTGACCGTTGTCACACAGGCGTCGCAGCGACGACAGCTCCGAAGCCGCTTCGATCAGTGTCAGGCTCGACAACACGATCTGCGCCTGGCTGCACGTTTGTAGCTCGCGCGCCAAACCCAGCCATTGATCCAGAGAGAATGCCCGGCGCTTGGAACACACGGTTTCCCCCAGGTAAATCACATCCAGCGGCAAGGCCGACATCTCGGCGTAGAAATTCCCCAGTTGCGCTTTGTCCCAGTAAAACAGGACCGGTCCCAGGCTGAGTTTCATCTGGCCTCCCTCATTGCCATGATCGATGGTAAGCGCCCAGGGTGGTCTGGCTGCCTTCCGACAAACCGGCCAATACCTGGCGCCATTCTTCCCGCACCCGGAATCGTTGCGGTGCAGCGCGGTGGGCATCCAGTGCGGCGCGCCAGACCCGGGTCACTTGTTCGACGTAGGCCGGGCTGCGCTGGCGGCCTTCGATTTTCACCGCTTCGACGCCGATGGCCGCCAGCTCCGGCAGCAGGTCCAGGGTGTCGAGGCTGGTGGGTTCTTCCAGGGCATGGAAACGCTTGCCGCCCACCAGGAAGCGGCCCTTGCACAGGGTCGGGTATCCGGCCGGCTCTTCAGGGGTGTAGCGGTCGATCAGGACCTCGCTCAAGCGTGCGCTCAGGCCATCGGCGTCTTCGCTCCAGCGCACTGCCTTGGCCGGCGAGCACACGCCGCACAGGTTCGGTGACTCACCGGTGATGTAGGAGGACAAGTGGCAACGGCCCTCGGCCATGATGCACAGGCTGCCGAAGCCGAAGACCTCGATCGGCACTGGACTGGCCGCTGCCACCTGTCGCACCTGGGCCAGGGACAGCACCCGTGGCAGCACGGCGCGGCGAATACCGTAGCGCTCGGCGTAAAAAGCCAGTGCCGCCGCATGGGTCGCCGAACCTTGTACCGAAAGGTGCAGGGCCAATTGCGGATGGCGCTGGCTGGCATAGCCGAGCACGCCGGGGTCGGCAGCGATCAGGGCGTCGACGCCCAAATCGGCGGCGCGATCCACCGCGCGCTGCCAGCGCTCCCAGCCCTTGGGTTGCGGGTAGGTGTTGACCGCCACGTAGAGTTTGCGTTGATGCTGGCGGATGTGCGCGACGGCCGCGTCGAACTGCTTGTCGTCCATGTTCAGCCCGGCGAAGTGCCGGGCGTTGGTGTCATCGCGAAAACCGACATAGACGGCATCGGCGCCTTGGCGCACCGCCGCTTTGAGGGCAGGCAGATTTCCTGCCGGGCAAACCAGTTGCATGGGGCATCCTCATGAGAAAACTCGGGGCGCCGCCAGTCTAGTCAGCTCGTGGGCGGCGACCTTGACGACAATCAATTGCCGTCAATGCATCAGGCTCGCGAACGGCAAGTACATCACCTTGTCGTGCAGACGCACTTGCGTCTGGCACTCGACCACGGCCAAACCATCGGCCCAGCATGCGGCAGCCAACATGGCCGAACTTTGCTGGGGATGCAGCTCGACACACAGCGAGCCATCGGCGCTCGGGGCCAGTTTCGCCCGCAGGTACTGGCGCCGCCGATTGGGTTTTGGCCAGTCAAACCCGGCCGGCAACTGCAGCGGGACAGGCAACACTTGCTCCATGCCTTGAGCCCGAAACAGGAACGGGCGCAGGACAATCAACGCGGTGATCAGCGCCGCCGATGGGTTACCTGGCAGACCGATCCAGGGTTTGCCGGCCACTTCGCCAAAGGCCAGCGGTTTACCCGGCTGGATTGCCAGGCGCCACAGGTCAACGCTGCCCAGCGCTTCGATGGCTTGTTTGAGATGATCCTCCTCGCCCACCGAGACTCCGCCGGAGGTCAGCAGCAAGTCGCACTCGGCCGCCGCCAGGCTCAAGGCCTGGCGACTGGCGAGCAGCTTGTCGGGCATGGCGCCATAGTCATGCACTTGCATGCCCCAGCCGCGCAGCAATGCCGCGAGGCTATGGCGATTGCTGTTATAGATCTGCCCCGGCGCCAACGCTTCGCCCGGTTCGCGCAGTTCATCGCCGCTGCTGAGTAGGCCCACCTGCAAGGGCCGATAGACCTCCACCTCGGCAATCCCGGCACCGGCCAGCAGCCCCAACTCCTGAGCCCGCAAGCGCTTGCCGGCACGAAGCAAAAGGTCTCCTTGGCGCATTTCCTCGCCTTCCTTGCGCACATGGTCCCCGTCATGGACCGGTGGCAACCAGACCCGCTCACCTTCTACCTGACAGCTTTCCTGGGGAACCACGGTGTCTGCCCCCGGCGGCAGCGGCGCGCCAGTGAAAATCCGTACGGCCTGCCCGGGCTGCAGCGGTATATTCGATGCCTGCCCGGCGGCAATGCGTCCGGTCAGGGCCAGATAACCGCCGGCGGCGGGCAGATCACAGGCCCGCAGGGCGTAACCATCCATGGCGCTGTTGTCCCATGCAGGCAAATTCATGGGGCTGTGAATGTCTGTCGCCAGCACCCGGCCCAGGGCCTGGTCCAGCGCCACCCGTTGCACCGGCGGCGGCAGCGGTGCCTGATCCAGCAGGTAGCGGATGGCTTCATCCACCGGCATCAGTGCGCCGCTCTCACAGACGCTGCCACACGCTCCGCTGCTCATGAGCGTGTCCCGCAAGGCTCAACGACAACGCCTGGTTGCGGTTTGAGGTGGGGAGTGAAGTTGCACGGGCCGGTGCGGCTGTCCAGTTGGCCGGCCAGGATCTGGTCCCAACCGGTGCGACACGCCCCCGGCGAACCCGGCAGGCAGCACACCAACACGCCGTTGCTCATGCCCGCCAATGCCCGCGATTGCAGGCTAGACATGCCGATCTCCGCCAGTGACACCTGTCGGAACAGTTCGCCGAAACCGTCCACCTGCTTGTCCAGCAGCGGCAGCACCGCCTGGGGGGTGTTATCGCGAGGGGTGAAACCGGTGCCGCCGGTCATCAGCACCACTTGCACTTGCGGATCGGCGATCCACTGCGAGACCTGGGCGCGAATCTGGTAGATATCATCCTTCACCAGCCCGCGGTCGATCAGCACATGCCCGGCGGTTTGCAGCAGATCGGCGAGGGTCTGGCCGGAAGTGTCGGTCTCGAAGCTACGGGTATCGCTGATGGTCAGCACCGCGATGTTCAGCGGTTGAAAGTGTTGTTGCGTCAGATGGGCCATGGTCAGCCGTCCTTAAAAAAAACATGGCCCAGCCTGAACCGCAATCGGCGCCGGGCCTATTCCTCCATGGAGGTACCTCCCTCGGCGCTCCTTGCACAAACAATGATCCCCCCGTAGGAGCTGCCGAGCGTAGCGAGGCTGCGATCTTTCCCCGGCCACTTGAGCCTCAAGCGAAGGATCAAAAGATCGCAGCCTGCGGCAGCTCCTACAGGGGCGTTCAGTCAGGGTGCCAGGCGGCTACGCCGCCAGGTGCCATCTTGCAGGCGGTAGTCGAGGCGATCGTGCAGACGGTCGGCGCGGCCTTGCCAGAACTCCAGCCGTTCAGGCCTCAGGCAGTAGCCGCCCCAGTGTTCTGGGCGCGGCACCGGCTGATTGATAAACCGTCGTTCTGTTTGCGCCAGCAACGCCTCGAGGGCGGCCCGATCATCCAACACACGGCTCTGCGGCGAGGCCCATGCGCCAAGACGGCTGGCCAGGGGGCGGGAAGTGAAATAGGCATCCGACAGCCCGGGGTCGAGTTTGTGAACCTGCCCTTCAACCCGCACCTGCCGTTCCAGCCCCGGCCAGAAAAACGTCATGGCCGCCCACGGATTGATCGCCAGGTCCTGTCCCTTGCCACTGTCGTAGTTGCCGAAGAACGTGAAACCGTCCTTGTCGAACCCCTTGAGCAACAGCACCCGACAATGCGGTCGGCCCTGCTCGTCGACGGTCGCCAGGGCCATGCTGTTGGCTTCCACCGGAGGGCTTTCGGTGTCGCGGGCTTGTTGCATCCATAGCCCGAACAGGACCATCGGGTCGTCCGGGGCCTGGGTTTCATCCAGACCGTCGAGGGTGTACTGGCGGCGCATTTTGGCCAGGGAAAGGGGCATGAGGGTGATCTCCCGATAGGTTTGGCCCAGTCTGCATCAGGCCACCCGGGGCAACCTTGATCACCATCAATAGGGCGCCGCCCTGTAGGAGCTGCCGAAGGCTGCGATCCTGTCCCAGGCAAGGGAGTCTCGAGCTAAGAGCAGGTCAAAAGATCGCAGCCTTCGGCAGCTCCTACAGTCAGTGCATGGCTCAGTAGCAGAGTGACCAAAGATTCATTTGAGCCCCAACCGCCGAGCCAGTTTATGCAGGTTGCTCGGGTCTACCTCCAACAACCGTGCCGCCCCCGCCCAGTTCTGCCCGCAACGCTCCAGGGCTTTGAGAATCGCCTGGCGCTGACACGTGTCGACAGCTTCGTTCAAAGGCTGGAACGGTACATCGGCGACCTCTGGAGACTGTTCAAGCGTCGCGTGGGCCGTGGATCCGCTGGCATTGACATCCAGATCCAGCACCTGCGGTTCCAGGGTCATGATCAGGCTGCGACTGGCCCCGCGGCTGAGTTGTTTCAACGCCGCGCGACTGATCACGTGTTCCAGCTCCCGCACATTGCCTGGCCAGGTATACGCCAGCAACGCCTGTTCAGCGGCCGGCGACAGGCGCAAGCCGCGCAAACCCAGGCGCGTGCGGTTCAGCTCCAGGAAATGCCCGGCGAGCATCAGCACATCGTGACCGCGTTCGCGCAGTGGTGGGATCGGCACCGGGTAGACCGAGAGCCGGTGATACAGGTCGGCGCGAAACAGCCCGTCGCGAATGCTGTCGGGCAGGTGGCGGTTGGTGGCGGCGATGATCCGCACATCGACATGCAGCGGCTTGTCAGCACCCAGGCGCTGGATCTCACCGTTTTGCAGAGTGCGCAGCAGCTTGGCCTGCACACTTAACGGCAACTCGCCCACCTCGTCGAGAAACAGCGTACCGCCATTGGCTGCGTCAAAGCGCCCGGCGCGGTCGGTCGTCGCCCCGGAAAATGCCCCTTTGACGTGGCCGAACAGTTCACTTTCGGCCAGGGATTCGGGCAATGCCGCGCAGTTGACCTGCACCAGCGGCTTGTGGCTGCGCCGGGACAGGCGATGCAAACGACGGGCAAACAACTCCTTGCCGACACCGGTTTCTCCCAGCAACAGCACCGGCAATTCGGAGTCGGCCAATACGTCCAGCTCGTTGAGCAGTTGATCCAGCACCTCGCTGCGCCCAAGGATCTCGCCCTCTTCGGCCGGCAGCCGGACATCCGGCAGATCACTGCGCGAGGCCCGCAGGCTGCGGTTTTCCTGTTCGAGTCGGGTCACCCGCACCGCTGCTTCGATCTGCAAGGTGCAGCGTTTGAGTTCCTCCCGTGCACGGCTGTCGAAGGTGCCGGCGTGCAAGGCATCCAGGGTGATCGCGCCCCACAGGCGGCCTTCCACATACAGGCTCACGCCCATGCAGTCGTGCACCGGCAGCGGCTCGCCGACATGGTTGTCGAGCAAGCCGTCATAAGGGTCCGGCAAACGGCTGTCGGGCTCAAACCAGGTGGGTTCGCGCGAAGCCATGATCGCCGCCAGACGTGGGTGTTGGGCAATCACGAACCGACGGCCCAGCGCCTCATGCACCAGGCCTACGGTGGCGACGGGCCTGAGGCTGTCATCGTCCAGGCGCAACAAGCCTACGGCGCCACTGTTGAAGTATTCGCGCAGGGTCTGTACCAGGCGTTGCAATCGAACGGCATTGGGCAACTCGACGATCAGGTCGGCGGCCAGGCTTTCACGCAGCATGGTAGTGATTACCCTCCAGGGTTCGTTTGACCCCTTGCAGCCAGGGTGAGAATCACCCTGGTAAATATTTATTCGTTAATTTTCAGGCATTTAAATCTGGCACGTCGGCTGCAAAGTTCGCTCATCTGTCCCTGCCGGGATTCAACCCAAGGAAACATGATGAGCCTCGATCTGCTGGAACAAAGCCTCGGCCAATTGGCCTGCGACATTCCCGGTGCCACCCGTACCTTCCATCACTACAACCTCGACTTCTGTTGTGGCGGGCAAAAATCCTTGCGCGAAGCAGCGCTGGGCAAGGGCCTGAACCCACTGCTGATCGCCGACGCCCTGCGCACCTTGCAAGCCGCCGGGGAGCTGGGTCATGACTGGCGCGACGAACCCCAAGCGTTGTTGATCGCCCACATTCTGGAACGCTACCACGCCCGCCACCGCGAACAGCTGCCGGAATTGATCCGTCTGGCCCGCCGCGTCGAGATGGTCCATGGCGCCCGCGCCAGTTGCCCCGTCGGCCTGGCCGATCACTTGCAGGACATGTATCAGGAGCTCGAAGGCCACATGCTCAAAGAAGAGCAGGTGCTGTTCCCGATGCTGCAACAGGGCCTGGGTGAACGGGCCTTGGCGCCGATCCAGGTGCTGCGCTACGAACACGACCAGCACGGTGAAGCGTTGGAAACCATGCTCGCCCTGACCGACCAGATCACCCCGCCCTCCAACGCCTGCAACACCTGGCGCGCCCTGTATCGCGGGCTGGTGGAGTTACGTGACGACCTGATGCAGCACATCCATCTGGAAAATAATGTGTTGTTCGTCAATGCGATGAAGCCAACTGCTCGCTGAGCCTTAAACATCGCACTTCTCACTGTGGGAGCGAGCCTGCTCGCGAAGCGTCGGATCAGTCGGTATTGAGTTGTCTGACCCACCGCAATCGCGAGCAGGCTCGCTCCCACAAAGGCCTTTGGAGCCCACCCTTTTTTGCACACCCTCGGTTCGGTGTTGTTCTCTCCTACTTCAAAACTGCCAATAGAACATCGCCTTGGCCAACACCACGATCAGCAACATGTGCCCCAGGATACTGCGACGCAGCCAGCAGGCCCGATTCGGGGTGAGACGGCCGCTCTTGAGCCAGTACGCCAGCCACAGATAGTGCCCGATGATGCTCAGCGCCAGCAGGATTTTCAGGCTCAGCAGCAGGCCGAAGCTGTTGCTCAGCGGTTGGCTCAAGGCGCCACGATGCTGCCAGGCCAGCGCGATACCGGCGCTGTAAAGCACCAGCACCACACCGTGCAACACCTGCCGCGAACGCTTGGCGATCGCCGGGTCGGCGGCGTCCTTGACGACTTGGGCCAAAGGCCTGCGGGCGGCATGCCAGATAAAAACCTCGAAAAACAACGTGCCGATAAAAGCGATAGCCGCCAATAGATGAGTGACTAGCAAAACCCCATACATCATCGATCCCCTCGGCTCATCCCGGATGCCCATCCACGCGGGCCTGCAACAGCATCAGGCCATAACGCCAGGCGTAGAGTCCGAATGCCAGGGTCCAGCACAGCCCCGCCAGCCACAGTGCAGCCAACGGGAACAGCAGCACCAGCAGCACTCGGCTCAGGCACGCCAGGTTCAGCAGGACGAAAGCCAGGGTCATGCCCGCCGGCGGTTCCAGCGCTCGCCCAGTATGCCCCAGGCTGACGCGGGCGATCATCGCCAGGATCAACCCGGCCATGGCGCCGATGGACAAGCTGTGCACCGCCAGGCTCGGGTTCAGCGCGACGCCGAAATGCCACAGCGCCATGCCCAGGCAAGCCAGCGCCAGCCAGGCGTAGGCCAGGTGCAGCGACCACAGCAGCGGCACCCGCCATAAATCCCGATCATGCCAGCGCACCAGTCGCACCCCGTGCCCCACCGCCAGCGCGGCGAACAGCAGGCCGACCCAGAGGCTGGCCGACAGTGCCGGGCCGAAGGCATACAGCAGCGCCACCAACGCTGACCCTGCCAGTAACAGGCGATCGAGCCACGGCCAGGGGGCAACGCCCTCGACCCGGCCGAGACCGCGCTGAGTAAAGAAAGGAATCACCCGCCCGCCGATCAGCCCCATCATTGCTGCCACCAGCCACAGGCCAGTGAGCACGCTTTGGCGCTGCAAGCCCTCGTCATGTTGCACCAGACCGTACACGGATAACCCATCAGCGGCGGCCAACAGCAGCAAGACCAACACAATCGGGTAATTGCGCTTCTGCCGCACGCGCCACAACGTAATGCCCATCAACGCCGCAACCGCCAGGGCGAAACCCAGCTCCAGCACCGTCAGCAATGGCCACGGCGCATCCACCAGCCAGGCCAGTCGCGCGCCCAGCCATAACAACGCCAGCGCCGCCAGACGTTTGCCGCTGAGCCCCGGAGTACCTGTCCAGGTCTGCACGGCCGTCAACAAGAACCCGGCGATGATCGCCAGGCCGAAGCCGAACAACAGCTCATGACGGTGCCAGGCCAACCAGCCGCCGGCCGGTTGCCAGGCCGACAGCCTTCCCGTGAACGCCGCCAGCCACAACGGTATGGCCAACAACGCAAGCACACACCCGGCCAGGAAAAACGGCCGAAACGCCAGCCGCCACAACGGCAGGATGGCCATGGCCTTGCGACGGTCAAGCACTTGCATACACCACTCCTTTACCTCACCGCAGGACGGGCCTGGCGATAAGGGGTCAACAATCAGGGGTCGAATGATCAGCTATCGGCACGGACGGGCCTTGTCTCAGATCAAGCCAGCCTGCCTCACCCAGGTACTTGCAAGGGGCTTGCCGAAACCGGTCGAGGGTGTAACGCCCCACTCAATAAACCGTCTGCTTATCCCTTGAAGGGGCGAGCCTGCTGGCGATGAGGCCGTTAGCTCGATATCTCCGCTGACTGTCAAGCCGCCATCGCGAGCAGGCTCGCTCCCACAAACAGCCATCAGCCGGGTAAATATGACCCTGTCATGGTGATTATTACCCTAGCAGACCAGGGTCATTTATACCCACTCAACAGTAAGGCCCCACAAATCAACGGTTGCGGGCCTGGCCCGGCTCTTGCTCAAGCAGGGCACAGACTTTTTTGCCGGGGTTATCCATGAAACACGTCGCGCTGCCGCTTGCCTGGTTCGTCTTGCTCTCTTGCGTCGTGGGGCTGGCCAGCGGCCTGTCCCTGAGCCTCGTCTGAATCCGATCCATCTTCCTGCCCTACAAGGACTCATGCCATGGTGCTCCACCGTGTTCATCACCAGATTCTGCGCAGTCATCACCTGTTCGAGCCGTTGAACGAAGAACAACTCGACGAACTGATGAGTACCAGCCAACTGCTGAATGTCGACAGGGGCGAACCGCTGTTCCGCCAGGGCGAACCGGCACAGGCGTTTTACTTCGTGATCTCCGGGGCGGTGAAAATCTACCGGCTGACGCCAGACGGCCAGGAAAAAGTCTTCGAGGTGATCGGCGAGCGCCAGACCTTCGCAGAAGCCATGATGCTGATGGACACCCCGAACTACGTCGCTTGCGCAGAAGCCGTTGGGCCCACCCAGCTGTATCGCCTGTCCAACGCCACGTACATGCGTCTTTTGCAGAGCAACAGCCGGTTGACCTTCGCCCTGCTCGGCAAGCTCTGTGTGCGCCTGCATCAACGGGTCAACGAGATTGAAACCCTGTCGCTGAAGAACGCTACCCACCGCGTGGTGCGCTATCTGCTGACGCAACTGGTGCGCCTGCAAACCGTGGACAGCCAGTTCGAGCTGCCAATGGCCAAGCAACTGATCGCCGGACACCTGTCGATCCAGCCGGAAACGTTTTCGCGGATCATCCGCCGGCTGATCGATGAAAAGATCATCACCCAGGACGGTCGCCAGATCGCCATTCTCGACCGCCTGCGCCTGGAACATTTCGAATGAGCGCGCAACCCACGTGCCTGTATTGCCAACACGCCAACCCGACGAATGAAACCGAATGTCGCCAGTGCGGCATGCCCCTGCCGGCCGAGGCTGCACGGGCCGGCGAGCGCCGCCTGCGGCGCTTCACCTGGTTCTGTGTCGGCCTGACGGTGTTCTGCGTCGTCATGTTTTTCTGGTTACCTCGCAGCATCGCTTGAACCCTCAATCCTGAGTCAATTGCCGGTACAACTGTGGCAAACGCAGCGGCAGCTGTTCCGGTTGACGGATCAAGGTGTAGCCATTGGCGCCGAACATGTACGGCAGGTAATCCCCGGCTTCACGATCGATGGTGATGCAAAACGGCGTCAGCCCCTGGCGCCGGGCCTCCAGCACCGCCTGGCGGGTGTCCTCCACGCCATAGCGCCCTTCATAGAGATCCAGGTCGTTGGGCTTGCCATCGCTCACCAGCAACAACAACTTGCGTCGCCGCTTGCAACCTTCCAGCCGCTGGGTCGCCTGGCGAATGGCGGCGCCCATGCGCGTGTAATAACCGGGCCTGAGGCCCTGGATCCGACCTCGGGTGTGGTCGTCATAACCTTGGTTGAACGCCTTGATCTCGTGCATCCGCACTTGTTGGCGGCGCAGTGAAGAGAATCCGTACAGGGCAAAATCGTCCCCCAGCACTGACAGGGTTTCACCGAACAGCAGCAGGCTGTCGCGGATCACGTCGATCACCCGGTGCTCGTCGTTGAGATGAGCATCGGTGGACATCGACAGATCGGCCAACAGCAGGCAAGCCAGGTCGCGGCGGGTCTGGCGCTGTTCCATGAACAGGCCGCGTTCGCTGCACTGGCCGTGCTGGCGCTCGACGTGAAAGTCCAGCCAGGCTTGCAGGTCCAGCTCCGAGCCCTGGGTTTGCTGGCGCAGCCATTGGCGATCGTTGCGCAGATGCTCGAACTGGCGGCGCAAACGCTGGGCCGAAGCGCGCAGGCGGGCCGGCAGCGGCTGGGGTTCGCAGTCTCGGGGAATGAAGGTCTGCACGCTGACGAAATCGTCCTGCAGGCGTTGCTTACGGTAGTCCCATTCCGGCAACAGGATGCCCGCTCCCAGGGGAATGTCATCCACATCGGCTGGTGGCAGGTCCAGGTGCAACTTCAAACCGCCGCCCTTGCGCAAGCGGGTGCGCGACAGGGTCAATTGGTCCAGGTCCTCGGCGACTCGCGCCGCGTCCGGGTCTTCGCTGTCATCCGCCCAGCGATCCAGGTCCACGTGTTCGGTCCAACTGAACAGGTTCTCCAGGCGCACGATCAGCAACCCACCGTCACGGCTGGTGTCATCGATTCGCTCGGCGCGCTTGCGACCGCCCTGCTGCTCACCCGGCGGCGTCGCCAGGTATTGCTCGGACTCTTCGAGGTTGGCCGCCTGGGGATTGCCCAGATGCTGGGGCGGATACAGCCACAGCGGCAGTGGCCAGGCGGCCCGCTCACTGCGCGGAAACTGTTCGACGCTGCCCGGCTCGCGCAAGGCTTGGCACAGTGCGCGCTCCAGGGCAGCTTCGGCCGGGGGCAACGATTGCGGATCGGGGCGCAAGGACAGATGCGCCTCCACCAGTCGCCGATATCGGCTGCGCAGCGCCGGGTAACGCCCCAGCAGCGCTTGCGTCCAGCGCTGGTTGTCCCGCCCCCAATGCGTCATCGGCCCCGCTTGCGCGGCCAGCAACGCCAGCCAGCGGTACAGTTCTTCGTTCAATTTGGCATCGGGAAACGCCGCCAGGCTCGCCGGCAAACGCAGGTTGTCGCCATCGCAGCAGGCCAGCGGCACTTGCTTGCAGGTGCCGGCGATCTGCTGCAACAGGTTGCGCCGCAGCAGCAGGTCGCGGTCGCTGACGGCCTCCACACCCAGGTGAGAAGCACCACCGGTGGCGCGCAACAGCACATGCAGAGCGCGTTGCCGGGGGATCAACTCCACCCGTGCTTCGGGAAAATCCACGCTGGCTCGTCGGGTGATGAAACGGTGCCAGACGCTGCCGACCCATTCTTCCAGTTCTAGGGTGAATGCCATGGTTATTCTCCTATCGACCCGTTGCGGTGAGGGAGCTGGTTCGCACTGCGCTTTGTGGCGAGGGAGCTTGCTCCCGCTTGGGTGCGCAGCGCCCATCAAAAAGGGTCTGCTACGCAGCCCAGCGGGAGCAAGCTCCCTCGCCACAAAAGCTCCCTCGACACGGCTTCAGTGGTGGCCCGTCAAGAAGGCACCACTGCTGCCGGGGCGCGCAAAGCGGCACGGCCACGTTGGCGGAAGCTGAACAGGTAGCAGAGCAAGCCAGCCAGGAACCCGACGCCGCTGACCAGACGCGCCCAGAACAGCGGCTTCAAATGGTCCATCGTCGCCATGAACGGCAAGGCGCTGCCGTCCGCCATCCAGCGTTGCAGCCACACCTGGACGACACCGGCGGCGGTGAGGAACAAGGTGATCATCACCATCGACAGCGTCATCAGCCAGAAGCCCCAGATCTCCAGGCGCTGCGAACGCTCATCAGCCGCTTCACCCAACCCGCGCAGACGCGGCATGGCGTAACTGATCAGGGTCATCACGATCATCGCGTAGGCCCCGTAGAAAGCCAGGTGACCGTGGGCTGCGGTCAGTTGCGAGCCGTGGGTGTAGAAGTTCACCGGTGCCAGGGTGTGCAGGAACCCCCAGACGCCGGCACCGAAGAACGCGGTCACCGTGGTGCCCTTGGCCCACAACGTCGCGGCGCGGTTGGGGTGTTGCCGACGACGGTTTTTCACCATGCTGAAGGCGAAGATCACCATCGCCAGGAACGGCAGCGGTTCCAGCGCGGAGAAGATCGAGCCGACCCACAACCAGACCTCGGGTGCACCGATCCAGAAGAAGTGGTGACCGGTGCCGATGATCCCGGTAATCAGGGCCATGGCGATGATCACGTAGAGCCACTTCTCGACCACTTCCCGGTCCACGCCAGTGACCTTGATCAGCACAAAGGCAAGCATCGAACCCATGATCAGTTCCCAGACGCCTTCAACCCAAAGATGCACCACCCACCACCAGTAGAACTTGTCGCGGACGAGGTTTTCCGGGTTGTAGAAGGAGAACAGGAAGAACACCGCCAGGCCGATCAGGCCGGTCATCATCACCATGCTGACGGTGGTCTTGCGGCCCTTGAGCAGGGTCATGCCGATGTTGTAGAGGAAACCCAGGCAGACCACCACGATGCCCATCTTGGTGATCGTCGGTTGCTCCAGGAACTCACGGCCCATGGTCGGCAGCAAATCGTTGCCGGTGACTTTGGCCAGCGTGGCATAAGGCACTGAGAGGTAGCCCAGGATCGTCAGTACCCCGGCGGCGGCGAACACCCAGAACAGCACGATCGCCAGCTTCGGACTGTGCAGCTCCCGATCGGCTTCCTCGGGTATCAGGTAGTACGCCGCGCCCATGAAGCCAAACAGCAGCCAGACGATCAGCAGGTTGGTGTGGACCATACGGGCCACGTTGAAGGGAATCAGCGGGAACAGGAAGTCGCCGACCACGTATTGCAAGCCCATGATCAAACCGAACAACACCTGCCCCAGGAACAGGATCAAGGCAAACACGAAGTAGGGTTTGGCAACGGCTTGCGAGGCGAATTTCAGATGCGGATTAGCCATGCTCATCTCTCAGCCCTCCTTGTTTGGCGGCCAGCCATTGGTATTGATTTTCGCGCTCCACTTGAGGAACTCGGCGATGTCGTTGACTTCCTGTTCGCTGAGGTTGAATTGCGGCATGGCCCGGCGTCCGGGCACGCCCAAAGGCTGCATCTTCATCCAGGCTTGCAGGAACGGCGTGAAGGCTTCATCGCCGCCGCGCCGGTTGACCACATTGCCCAGCTCCGGCGCGAAATACGCGCCCTCGCCCAGCAGGGTGTGGCAGCCGATGCAGTTGTTGCGCTCCCAGACGCCCTTGCCGCGAATCACCGATTCGGTCAATTGCGTATCGTTGCTGCGTTCCGGAAACGTTTGTTCCGAGTGGTAGGTCAGGGCCAGGAAGATCAGGAAAAAGAACACGCTTCCCCCGAAATAAATATTCCTGGCCATGCCTTTGGTGAAGGTATCTGACATGGTCACGTCCTCATTGCTTGGCGTGTCCATTCTAGGAAGTGAGGGTCTGAAACCCGCTTGATGGCGATCAAGAATCTCCGATGGTTTTAGTGGGTTGTTCAAACACCGCTCGAAAGTCAGATGAGCTTTTGCTTTTGTAGCGAGGGGATTTATCCCCGCTGGGCTGCGAAGCGGCCCCCGACATGCTGTCTGATACACCGAGGTAGCAGAACATTTGGGTCTGCTTCGCAGCCCAGCGGGGATAAATCCCCTCGCCACAGGGGGTTGCATTCGCAGTGTCAGGCAGCGGAGATGATGACGCCCCCGATCACCGTCGCCAACAGCACCGCCCAACTCAACACCAACCAGCGCCACAATCGCGGCGCATGGCGCAGTTCCATGAAGCCGTCGGCGATCAACCAGGCCTTGGTCACCGCCACCGCCAGGATGGCGACGGACACCAGCCCGGTGGCAGCGACCTGGCCCAGGGCAACGGTGCCGATGCTCAACACGGCCAGTGTCATCCAGCAGGTGATCAAGACATGGGAAGCCGACATGAGCACCTCCGCTCAACCGAGAATGTAGACAACCGGAAACAGCAGCACCCAGACCAGGTCCACCATGTGCCAATACAGCACGCCGGATTCCAGCCCGCTGCATTGCTGCGAACCGTAACGCCGCCGCCGGCAACCCTCGGCCAGCCAGCCGAGGATGACCATGCCAAGCAGCACGTGCAGGAAATGAAACGCCGTGAGGATCCAGTACAAGGTGAAAAAGGTGTTGTGCTCCAGCCCGAGGCCGTTCGCCCACAAGTGGGCGTACTCAATGAGCTTGAGCGCCACGTAGGCGCCGGCAACCAGCAAGGCCAGCCACAACAGCAGCGCCGCTTGGCGTGGCCGGTCCTGCCGGACTTGCTCCTGGGCCAAGGCGGCGAACAACCCGGCGCTCAGCAGGCTGAGGGTCATCGCCAGGCCGGTGGAGCGGTCCAGCAATTGCCGGCCTTCGCTGAACAAAGGCGGGTTCAATGCCTGGGCGACGGCGAATGCCAGGATCAGCAAGGCAAACACCGTCAGTTCGGCGAGGATGAAAAACCACATCGCCAGGTCCCCTGGCAAACGCCGGGTGGACAGCGCAGCGGCTTCAGCCGAAGTGGACATCGGCCACATCCATCAGCGCGGCCACGGTCTGTGGATCGTCGCTCAACGGCTCGGCCAGACAGGCCAGGCAGGCTTGGCGCGGGTCCATGCCGGATCCGATCATGCGCGCGGCGAAGATCAGCAGACGGGTGGAGGCCACCTCCTCCAGGTCATGCTGATCGAGCCGGCGCAGCGCCTGCCCCAGCCGCACCACCTGGGCCGCCAGAGCCATATCCACCCCGGCCTCGCGAGCCACGATGCGCTCTTCATCGGCAATCGTCGGATAGCCAAAGCGCATCGCCACGAAACGCTGGCGGGTGCTGGGTTTCATGCCCTTGAGCAAGTTCTGGTAACCGGGGTTGTACGACACCACCAGCATGAACGAGGGCGGTGCCTGAAGAACCTCACCGGTGCGTTCCAGGTACAGCTGTCGGCGATCATCGGCCAAGGGATGCAATACCACGGCGGTGTCCTGGCGTGCCTCCACCACCTCGTCCAAATAACAGATACCGCCCTCGCGCACTGCTCGGGTCAGCGGCCCGTCTTGCCACCAGGTGCCCTGGGCGCCAATCAGGTGGCGCCCCACCAGATCGGCTGCGCTCAGGTCATCGTGGCAAGCCACGGTGTACAACGGCAATTTCAGTCGATGGGCCATGTGCTGGACAAAACGGGTCTTGCCGCAGCCCGTCGGGCCTTTGACCAGCACCGGCATGCCGTGCCGCCACGCCTGTTCGAACAACGCCAGCTCGTTGTCCTGGGGTTGGTAAAAAGGTTCGGCCGGGTGTTCAAGGGTGTGGATAGCGTTCATGGCATGACCTGATCAGATAACACGATTGCCAGCCACGCTACGGGCCCCTGCGACAACCTGGCAAGGGCTGTGGCCGGCAAACTTGATCGCCGTCAAGCAGGTAACCACCGGCCTGGGCATAGCCTTGCAGCGCACCAAGAATCTGCGCGCCGAACGTCAACTGCAGGGCCGCGCGGGTCATGCCTGAGGAGAAATGGAATGCTGATCAGCCACAAAAAATCGTGGGTCATGGGGGTCGGGGCGCTGTGTACGGCGCTGGCTGCACTCAATGCCTTCGCCAACCCACCCGCTGCGCCGCAAGACGCCCGCATGGTCAAGACCGAAGGCGCGCCGGACCTGAGCCAGGCCGACTTCGACTCGGCCAAGCAAATCTACTTCCAGCGCTGCGCCGGCTGCCACGGTGTGCTGCGCAAGGGCGCCACCGGTAAACCGCTGACACCCGACATCACCCAGGGCCGCGGCCAGGCCTATCTGGAGGCGCTGATCACCTACGGTTCAGCCGCCGGCATGCCCAACTGGGGCACCTCCAACGCCCTGACCAAAGACCAGATAACGGTAATGGCCAAGTTTATCCAGCACACCCCGCCCACCCCACCGGAATGGGGCATGGCCGAAACCCTCAAGACCTGGAAAGTGCTGGTCAAGCCTGAAGACCGGCCCACCCGGCAACTCAATTCGCTCAACCTGCAAAACCTGTTTTCAGTCACCCTGCGCGATGACGGCAAGATCGCCCTGGTCGACGGCGACAGCAAAAAGATCGTCAAGCTGATCGACACCGGTTACGCGGTGCACATTTCGCGTATCTCGGCATCGGGCCGCTACCTGCTGGTGATTGGCCGCGATGCCAAGATCGACATGATCGACCTGTGGCCCAAGGAGCCGACCAAAGTCGCGGAAATCAAAGTAGGCATCGAAGCGCGCTCGGTGGAAACCTCCAAGTTCAAGGGCTACGAAGACAAGTACACCATCGCCGGCTCCTATTGGCCGCCGCAGTTCACCATCATGGACGGCGAGACCCTGGAGCCCAGGCAGATCGTCTCGACCCGCGGCATGACCGTCGACACCCAGCAATATCACCCCGAACCGCGGGTTGCGGCGATCATCGCGTCACATGAATGGCCGGAGTTCATCGTCAACGTCAAGGAAACCGGCAAGGTGATGCTGGTCAACTACCAGGACATCAAGAACCTCACCATCACCAGCATCGACGCCGCACCGTTCCTGCATGACGGCGGCTGGGACAGCAGCCATCGCTACTTCATGACGGCGGCCAACAACTCCAACAAAGTCGCGGTGATCGACTCCAGGGAACGCAAGCTCACCGCCTTGGTGGATGTCGGTAAAACCCCGCACCCGGGACGCGGCGCCAACTTCACCCATCCGCTTTACGGCCCGGTCTGGGCCACCAGCCATCTGGGCGATGCCGGCGTCTCGCTGATCGGCACCGACCCGGTCAAGCATCCGCAATATGCCTGGAAACAGGTGGGCTCTCTCCAGGGCCAGGGCGGCGGTTCGCTGTTCATCAAGACCCACCCCAAGTCCCGTCACCTGTACGTCGACACCACCCTCAGCCCCGACACCAAGCTCAGCCAATCGGTGGCGGTGTTCGACATCGACAAACTCGACGCCGGCTACACCGTGCTGCCGATTGCCGAGTACGCCGGTATCAAGAAGGGGGCGATGCGCGTGGTGCAACCGGAATACAACAAGGCCGGCGATGAGGTCTGGTTCTCGGTCTGGAGCGGCCAGGAAGACGAGTCGGCGCTGGTGGTGATCGATGACAAGACCCTCAAGCTCAAGAGCGTGATCAAGGACAAACGCCTGATCACCCCCACCGGAAAATTCAACGTCTACAACACCCAACACGACATCTATTGAGCCCCATCAATAAGAGGAAAAACCATGAAGCCTATTCTGCTTGCCCTGACCTTGAGTGCCGCCTTCAGCCTGCAACCGGCGCTGGCCCAGGACGGCCCGACGCTGTTCAAGAGCAAACCCTGTGGCGCCTGCCACTCCATTGACACCAAGTTGGTAGGACCGGCGCTCAAGGAGGTGGCGGCAAAGAATGCCGGCGTCGCCGGAGCACAAGAACTGTTGGCCAAGCACATCAAGGAAGGCACACAAGGAAACTGGGGGCCGATGCCGATGCCGGCCAATCCGGTGACCGATGAAGAAGCCAAGATCCTTGCGGCGTGGGTCTTGACCCTTAAGTAACCACCCAGGAGGGCGGCTTTTAAAGCTACCTGTGGCGAGGGAGCTCGCTCCCGCTGGGCTCTGTAGGAGCTGTGTAGGAGCTGTCGAGTGCAACGAGGCTGCGATCTTTCCTCAGCCACTTAAATCTCAAGCGAAAGATCAAAAGATCGCAGGCTTCGCCAGCTCCTACAGAGTCCGGCGGAGTTTGCTCCCTTGGCTTTATTTCTCAATCAGGAGGACGTCATGGACCGACACCGCTGTGCAACCCGGATAACCACCCTCCTCTTCGTCTTCTGTACCCCGGTGCTGGCCGCTCCCGACCACCCGCGCCAGGCGCAACTGCAACACCTGCTGGTTCAGGACTGTGGCGCCTGCCATGGCCTGCACCTGACCGGTGGCCTTGGCCCACCCCTGACCGGTGAGGCCCTGACCGGAAAATCCCGCGACAGCCTCATCGCCACCGTCACCCAAGGACGGCCCGGCAGCGCCATGCCCGGCTGGGCGCCGCTGCTCAGCCCCGACGATATTCGCTGGTTGGTGGACCGGCTCCTTCAAGGAACTCCCGCCCCATGATCCGATCTCTGCTGTCTCTCACCGCCTGCGCGCTGTTGCTCTCGGCATGTGCCCAGCCAGCGCTGCGCGGCACCGGCGACTTGGGCGTGGTGGTGGAGCGTGCCACCGGCAGCCTGCAAATCATCGAAAGCGACACGCGCACCGCCCTCGCCCGCGTCGAAGGGCTGGGGGATCTGTCGCATGCCTCGGTGGTGTTCTCCCGCGACCAACGTTATGCCTATGTATTTGGTCGCGATGGCGGCTTGAGCAAGGTCGACTTGCTGAGCGCACGCATCGACCGCCGCATCATTCAGGGCGGCAACAGCATCGGCGGCGCGATCAGTCAGGACGGCAAGCTGATCGCCGTCTCCAACTACGAACCCGGCGGCGTCAAGGTGTTCGACGCGCGGACATTGGAACCGGTCGCGGACATTCCGGCCACACCCCTGCCCGACGGACAAAAACGTTCGCGGGTGGTCGGCCTGGTGGACGCGCCGGGGCAGCGTTTCGTTTTCAGCCTGTTCGACACCGGCGAAATCTGGACCGCAGACTTCAGCCAAAACCAAACGCCACGCATCGAACGCTTCACCGCCATCGGCCGGCAACCCTACGACGCGCTGATAACACCGGACGGGCGTTATTACATGGCCGGGCTGTTTGGCGAGGACGGCATGGCCCAACTCGATCTCTGGCATCCCGAACACGGTGTGAAACGGGTGCTGGAACACTACGGACGCGGCGAGACCCGGCTCCCGGTGTACAAGATGCCTCATCTGGAAGGCTGGGCCATGGCCGGCCAACAGGCCTTTGTCCCCGCCGTCGGGCACCATCAAGTGCTGGTGATGGACGCCCGCACCTGGCAGCAGACCGGCACGATCGCCGTGGCCGGCCAACCAGTGTTCGTCACGGCGCGCCCCGATGGCCGCCAACTGTGGGTCAACTTCGCCTACCCGGACAACGACCGGGTGCAGGTCATCGATACCCAGACTCACGCCATCATCGCGGACCTGCGGCCAGGGCCTGCGGTGCTGCACATGGAATTCACCGCTCGCGGCGATCAGGTGTGGCTGTCCGCCCGCGACGGTGGCGAGGTGCAGGTCTGGGATCCGTATCGGCTCGAACGCCTGAGCAGCCTGCCGGCCCTGAGCCCCAGCGGCATCTTCTTCAGCAGCCGTGCACACAAACCGGGGTACTGACCATGACACCAAGCCCACTCGCCCGCCGCCTGATCGATCAGTTCCAGCATGGCCTGCCGTTGTGCGCCGAACCCTATCGGGCAATGGCCGATGCCCTGGGTTGCAGCCAGGCCCAGGTGCTCGATTGCCTGCAGCACCTGCAACTGGCGGGCACCCTGTCACGGGTCGGTCCGGTGTTCGAACACACCCGAGCCGGGGCTAGCACCCTCGCCGCCCTGGCAGTGCCCGTGGACCGACTGCAGCAGGTGGCGGCGCGCGTCAGCCAGTACCCGGAAGTCAATCACAACTACGCCCGTGAACACCGCTACAACCTGTGGTTCGTGCTGACCGGTCCTGATCGTGCCCACCTGGACAACATTCTCCGGGAACTGGAAAACGACACCGGCCTCACGCCGCTGGACCTGCCCATGCTGACCGCTTACCGCATCGACCTGGGCTTTGCCCTGGAGGCTACCCCATGAACCCGACCTTAAGTGACCACCAGTCGCTGCAACTGCGCCGTCTACTGGAGACCGGCTTGCCCCTGACACCCCGTCCCTTCCAGGCCCTGGCCGAACAGATCGACGCCAGCGAACAGCAGATTCTTGACCAGATGCAAGACTGGCATGAACAAGGCCTGTTCCGCCGCGTCGGCCTGGTGGTCAACCACCGCGCCTTGGGCTTTGCCGCCAACGCCATGCTGGTGCTGGACGTGCCGGATGCCTTGGTCGACGAAGTCGGTCGCCGCCTCGGCCAGGCGCCCGGCATCAGCCTTTGCTATCAACGACCACGCCGCTTGCCCCAGTGGCAATACAACCTGTTCTGCATGATCCACGGTCGTCAGCGCGAGCGTGTCGAGGCCCAGGTCCAGGCGCTGCTGGAGGCGCACTTGCTGAGTGATCTACCGCACCAGTTGCTGTTCAGCACCCACCTGTTCAAGCAGTGTGGCGGGCGCTACGCCACGCCGGCCGGAGTGGCGATCGATGGATGACCTGGACCGACGCCTGATCAATCGCCTGCAATTGGGTTTGCCGCTGGTACGCCATCCCTGGCAGGCATTGGCCGAAGAACTGGAGAGCAGCAGTAGCGAACTGCTCGACCGCCTGCACGAGTTGCTCAACGACGGCGTACTCACCCGCTTCGGCCCGATGTTCGACATCGACCGCCTGGGCGGTGCCTTCACCCTGGCGGCTCTGGCGGTGCCCGAACCGCGTTTCGAGACCATCGCCGAGTTGCTCGCGGCCATGCCCGAAGTGGCCCACAACTACCGCCGCGAGCACAGCTGGAACATGTGGTTCGTGCTTGCCTGCTCCAGCGAACAGGCGATCAGCGACACCTTGTTGCGTATCGAACGCCTGACCGGCCTGGAGCCGCTGAACCTGCCCAAGGAGGAGACCTACCATGTCGGCCTGTATTTCCCAGTCTGAGCCGTTGCCGCAAACGCCACCTCGCCTGGAGGAAACGCCTCTGGCCCTGCGGCTGGTGGAACTGACCCAGGACGGCCTGCCCTTGCTCGAAGATCCCTGGGCCTGGCTGGCCGAGCAACTGGGGCTGAGCGTGGAATCGACCCTCGACCTGCTCAAGCGTTTACAGGCCGAAGGGGCAATCCGCCGCATCGCTGCGGTGCCCAATCACTATCGCCTGGGTTATCGCCACAACGGCATGACCGTCTGGGACGTGTGCGACGCCGACGTGCCGCGCCTGGGCGCCCTGCTGGGTGCGCAGCCTTTTGTCAGCCATTGCTACCGCCGCCCGCGCCGGGCCGGTTGGCGCTACAACCTGTTTGCCATGGTCCATGGCCGTAGCCGCGAGGAAATCGACAGCTACCGTGAGCACCTGCGCTATCTGCTGGGTGACGCCTGTAGCGCCGACGACATGCTGGTGAGCAGCCGCATCCTGAAAAAAACCGGCTTGCGCCTGTCGCCTGTGGGAGCAAAGCTCGCTCGCGAAACAGCCGCCTCGGTTTCTGAGGAACTGCATCGGCTTCATTGCGGACAAGCCTTGCTCCCACAACGAAGGAGCGACTTATGTTGAGGATCAGCCACTACCTGCGCGCCCTGGCTGGCCAATGCCCCGCGCCGCGTGTGGCGCCACCGGGCAGCACACGGCCGCCGGTGGTGATCTGGAACCTGCTCAGGCGCTGCAACCTGACCTGCAAACACTGCTACGCCACCTCGGCCGACAGCGTATTTCGCGATGAGCTGGACACGACGGCGGCACTCAAGGTCATCGACGACCTGCATGACGCGGGCGTACGGGTATTGATCCTGTCCGGCGGCGAGCCGTTGCTGCGCGAGGACCTGTTCCAGCTCAGTGCCTATGCCCGGGGCAAGGGCTTTTTCCTGGCCCTGTCCACCAACGGCACGTTGATCGACCCGAGCAACATTGGGCAGATCGAGGCGGCGAACTTCGACTATGTGGGCATCAGCATCGATGGCCTGGAAGCGACCCACGACGCCTTCCGCCAGCTCAAAGGCAGTTTTGCCCGTTCCATGGCGGCCATCGGCTTGTGTCGCGAACGAGGGATCCGGGTCGGGTTGCGCACCACCCTGACCCAGCAGAACCACGCCCAGTTACCACGACTGCTGGATCTGATGACTGAATACGACGTGCAGAAATTCTACCTGTCGCACCTCAACTACAGCGGCCGCGGCAAGCGCAGTCGCCAGCTCGACGCCCGGCAACAGATGAGCCGCGAAGCCATGGTCCTGATCTTCGAGCGGGCCTGGGACGACGTTCTGCAGGGTCGCGAGACGGACTTCGTCAGCGGCAACAACGATGCCGATGCGGTGCTGTTGTTGCAATGGGCGGCCGGGCGCCTGCCCCATCACTACGCCGAGCTGGAGCGCATGCTCAAGGCCTGGGGCGGCAATGCCTCGGGCAGCGGCATTGCCAACATCGACAACACCGGCGAGGTGCACCCTGACACCTACTGGTGGCAGCACTCGGTGGGCAATGTCCGCCAAACGCCGTTTCGCACACTCTGGCTCGAACGTCCCGACGCCCTGCTGCAAAAACTGCGCGAGCATCCGCGGAGCGTGGGAGGCCGTTGCGGACAGTGCCGTTGGCTGGCCATCTGCAACGGCAACACCCGCACACGCGCCTGGGCCGACGGCGACCTGTGGGGCCAGGACCCCGGCTGCCACCTCAGCGATGACGAAATTGGCTTGCAGGCAATCCCCAGCGCTTTGATTCCCAGCGTTGCATTGCCCTGTGCCCGATAACCCGACGGCGAACCTGATGATGAACCAAGGAAGTCCCATGCCTGCCTCTATCGTTCTGCCCGCTGCCCTGCAATCGCCCTTCAGACCGGGGGAAGTCGCCCTGGTGGGTGCCGGTCCCGGTGACCCCGGCCTGCTGACGCTGCGCGCCTGGAGCCTGTTGATGCAGGCCGACGCGGTGGTCTACGACCGCCTGATCAGCGCGCAACTGCTGGGACTGATCCCGCTGACATGCGCCCGGCATTACGTCGGCAAGGCCGCCGGTTGCCACAGCCTGCCCCAGGCGCAGATCAACGAACTGCTGGCCGATCTCGCTGATCAGGGCCAGCGGGTTGTGCGGCTCAAGGGCGGCGACCCGTTCATTTTTGGCCGCGGTGCCGAAGAGCTGGAGTACTTGCTGGGGCGAGGTATCGATTGCCAGGTGGTGCCTGGTATCACCGCCGCGTCCGGTTGCAGCGCCTACGCCGGCATTCCGCTGACCCATCGTGACCTGGTCAATTCCTGCCGTTTCATCACCGGCCACTTGCAACGCGAAGGTGATTTGAGCCTGCCGTGGCAAAGCCTGGCGGATGACAGCCAGACCCTGGTGTTTTACATGGGCTTGTCGAACCTGGGCACCATTGCTGCGCGGTTGATGGCGGCAGGTTTGGCCGCGGATACTCCGGCGGCGTTGATCAGCAACGGCACTCGCCCCGACCAGCAAGTGCTTCGCGGCACCCTGCAACAACTGCCGGCCATGGCACGAGATTGCGTCGAAGGTCTGCCAACATTGACGGTGATCGGCAAAGTGGTCGGCTTGTTTGCCCTGCAGCCGTTGCAGCATCCGGCGCGCGTTCATCCCCTCCCCCAGGCTTTGAAGGTGGCGCTATGAGGCGCTGCTGGGTGGCCATGCTGTGGATCGGTGCAAGCCATGGCGCCGTTACCGCCGGCGCCGACCTGGAGCAGGCCGAGCGCAATTACCAGCAGCTCTGCCAACAATGTCACGGCGTGAACCGCATCGGCGGCGCCGGGCCTGCGCTGCTGCCCCAGAGCCTGGGCCGGATCAAACCCGGCGAAATCCGCCAGGTGATCGAGAACGGCCGCCCCGCCAGTCAGATGGCGGCGTTCGGTGCGCTGCTGGAACCTGCGCAAATCGACGCCCTGGCACTGTATCTCCAGCGCCCGCCCAGCGTCGCGCCAAACTGGAATGAAGCGGATATTCGCCAAAGCCATCGTGTGCTGGTGGACGTCGCCACCTTGCCCAACCAACCGCAACACCGGGCCGACCCGCTGAACCTGTTCGTGGTGGTGGAAGCCGGCGATCATCACGTCGCGGTGGTCGACGGTGATCGCTTCGAAGTGCTCGCGCGCTTCGCCTCGCACTTTGCCGTACACGGCGGACCCAAGTTTTCCCCGGACGGACGTTTTGTCTACCTGGCGTCGCGCGATGGCTGGATCAGCCTGTATGACCTGCACAACCTCAAACTGATCGCCGAAGTGCGGGCCGGACTCAATACCCGCAACCTGGCGGTGAGCAAGGACGGTCGCTGGGTGCTGGTGGGCAACTCGCTGCCTGGCAACCTGGCGGTGCTGGATGCCCGAGACTTGTCACTGGTCAAGACGATCGCGACGCTGGGCAGTGATGGCCAGGCCTCCCGGGTCAGCGCGGTCTATACCGCTGCGCCGCGCAACAGCTTCATCGTCGCACTGAAGGATGTGAACGAGGTTTGGGAACTGTCTACCGGTCCGAACCCGGACTTCGTGCCCAGGCGCATCGAGGTCCAGGATCATCTGGATGACTTTTCCTTCTCACCCGATTACCGCCAGTTGCTCGCCACCTCGCGCAAGGCCCAGGGTGGCCAGGTGATCGATCTCGACAGTGGCCAGGTGGTCACCGACATCAGCCTGCCGGGCATGCCGCATCTGGGTTCGGGCACCTATTGGCAGCGCGATGGCCGCTGGGTGTTCGCGACACCCAATATCAGTAAAGGCCTGGTGTCGGTGATCGATATCGGCACCTGGCAAGTCATCCGGCAGATCCCTACCCTCGGACCGGGTTTCTTCCTGCGCAGCCACGCCAATTCCCGCTATGCCTGGACCGACGTGTTCTTCGCTCCCGGCAACGATGCCATCCACCTGATCGACAAACAGACCCTGGAAATCGCCCACACCTTGCGCCCCATGCCCGGCAAAACCGCCGCCCACGTCGAATTTACCCATGACGGCCGTTACCTGCTGTTGAGCATCTGGGACACCGACGGCGCGCTGATCGTCTACGACAGCAACACCCTCAAGGAAATCAAACGCCTGCCCATGAACAAGCCTTCGGGCAAATACAACGTGGGCAACAAGATCGAGTTCGCCGAGGGCACGTCTCACTGAGCGAACAAAACCGCTCCCGCTCGGTCCTGTAGGAGCTGGCGAAGCCTGCGATCTTTTGATCTTTTGATCTTTCGCTTGAGATTCAAGTGGCTGGGGAAAGATCGCAGCCTCGTTGCACTCGTCAGCTCCTACGCAGCTCCTACGCGGTGCCTGTGCGCCTCAGCGGGAGCAGGCTGCTGGTTCAATGACTCATCGGCGACATGGCGGTTGCCTGTCCTAGCAGCTTCTGATCAATGTCTTCCAGACGCAGCACTCGGCCGCCGGTATCGCGGGCGAGTTTTTCTGCCGCCTGGGCGTCGGAGAAGGAAGCCAGGACCACACCCATGGCGCCTTTGAGTCCCGAGCCGAGCACGAAGTACGCACTCCGCGCGTCGATCAAATGTTCATCATCCGGGGTATTCCAGTGACTGCGGCCCATGTCGTGGACGTACAACTGGACGTCAGCCCGATGGTTCTCCGGCTGCAGCCACCAACCGAGCATTTCTGCCGGCGAGCAGAACTTCTTCACGCCGCTGGCGGTAGCTGCGGCGCCCTTGGGGCCGGGAAAATCCGTGATCACCATGCCGCACACGTGGCATTCATCACTCGGATGGAACGCCAGCGTCGCCTTAGAGGCCGGTGGCAACTCAGTCTTGCCGCATGCCACCAGCGCCAAGCACACCAACACCCCGGCCAGCCATCGGCCAGTCTTCACATACACCCTGTTCATCGTTACAGGCTCCCTCTATCAACGTAAGAAATCACGGGCAGCGGCGGTTGAATAACCGATAGGCCAGCCACAACGGCACAGCCATCCACAACCACAGGCACAACCAGAGCCAAGGTCCGGGCACCGGCAGGTCGCTGCCCAGAGTCAGCACCGCCGCGCCGCTGGAACCGGGGTCGAACCCCGACAGGTTGATCAACCGATACACATCGGTGGGATTGAACAGCAACAGCCAGGGCAGCAGATCCGGGCTGAAGCGGCCTTCGCTCAGCACCAGCAGCGCCAGCAACGCCAGGTCAAACACCAGCACAAAGAAAAACCACACCCCCAGCGCAAGGCCGGCGGCGGTGGATTTTTCCGCCGACAGACTGCTCAGCACATAAGCCAGCCCGAGGAAAACCCACCCCAGCAGCGTGCTGGACACGATGAAGCGGCCAAACGCCCAGAGCAGCAGACTCAGCTCGATATCGTCCACCAGCAGGGCGATGGCGACCATCGCGCAGCCGAAGCCAATCAGGGTCGCCAGGGCCAGGATCAGCCCATGACCGACAAACTTGCCCAGCAGCAACTGGCCACGCCCCAACGGATACGTCAGCAACAGCAGCAAGGTGCCGCTCTCGTCCTCGCCGACAATCGCGTCATAGGCCAGCAGCAACGCGATCAATGGCATCAGGAACGTTGCCAGGCTGGCCAGGCTCGCCACCGTCGCCGGCACCGAGGTAAAACCCAACTGGCCGGACGCTGCCGCGCCAAGCCAGGCGATGCCGATGGCCAGCACCGCGAACAACAGGCTGATCGCCAACAACCAGCGGTTGCGCAAGCCGTCACTGAACTCCTTGCGGGCCATGTTCCAGATCGGGTTCATGAGCCAGTCTCCTCAAGCGCCGCGCGAACCATGTAATGGCGGTACAAGTCTTCCAGGGACGGCGGTTTGATCTCGACATCCGCCGGGTCATCCTGGGCCAGTAGCTGGCGCAGCAATTTAAGTTTGCTGCCATCGGGTGCGGACACTTGCAGCCCTTGCGCGCCCCAACCTTGAGTGGCGTGCCCTTCGCTGCGCCAATGCTGGCGAAGCCAGTCGGCCCGTGACAGGCCCGAGGCGCGGATCAGCGTCGGCAGCCCCGCGTCTTCGCGCAAGCGCGCCAGGCTGCCCAGGGCCAACAAACGCCCTTGGGTGAGAATCGCGGCGCGATTGATGTGCGCTTCCACGCCCGGCAAGACATGGGAACAAAGAATGATGCTGGTGCCCTGCCAGCGCAGGCGATCGAGCAGTTGATAGAGGTCCTGGGTGGCGATGGGGTCCAGGCCAACAGTGGGTTCGTCCAGCAACAGCAGCCGCGGCTGGCCGAGCAAGGCCTGGGCCAGCCCCAGGCGTTGGCGCATGCCCTTGGAGTACGTGCGCACCCGCCGGCTGGCCGCTTCCGCCAGCCCGACCTCCTCCAGCAAGCGCTCGACCTGTTCTGGAGCCGCGCCCTTGAGCCGGGCGAAATGGCGCAAGGTTTCCAGCCCGCTCAACTGCGGGTAAAACATCACGTTCTCCGGCAGGTAACCGAGCATTCGCCGCACCCCCGGATCACTCGGCGCCCGGCCAAATACGCGCACCTGACCCTCACTGGCCCGGAGCAGGCCGAGTATCAGCTTCATGGTGGTGGTCTTGCCCGCACCGTTATGCCCGAACAGGCCGAGCACTTCGCCCTGGGCCAGGTCCAGGTTCAGCCCGCGCAACACGGCGACATCGCCATAGCGCTGACTGACGCCTTCAATCTCGACGACGTTCAAGACGCGTCCTCCTGAGCACTGTTGCGTGGCGGGGGTTGGCGCGGCGCCTCCATCAATGGATGGCTGTCCATCACCCCAGGGGATTTCATCACCGGGAACGCCCGCTGCACCCAGCGCAGCAGCTCGATACCCGGACTGTTCATCAACAGCCGTACCTGGGGGTACAGCCACAGCAGGCGATCGACGTTGTCGTTGGGCTCATAGGCCACGTCCCCGAGCCCGTCGCCGTTGCGATCCCAGCCCAGGTAGTCACTCCAGTAATTGCCGCGCCCGTCCACCGACCATTCCTGCAGCCGCGTGGCCACGTATTTGACCTGGCGCTGGTTGCCGGCGAAAACGTTGCCGGTGATGCGGTTGTCCTCCGAGCCGGCGGTCAGGTGGATGCCCACCGCGCTGCGCTCGAAATGATTGCCTTCGATGCGGTTGAACAATGAGTTGTAAATGAACAGGGCCTTGCCCTCGGCACCGCTGATCATGGTGTCGCCGGTGGACCCGTCGCGAACATCGGTAACCACGTTGTCGCGCAGAGTGGAATAGGTGATGTAGTTCATCAGGATCCCGTAGTTCTGATCCTGTTCGGAGCGGTTGCCGATGACCGTCAGTTGGCGGCTTTGCATCAAGGCATAACCGGTGCGGGTGCGCCGGGTGATATTGCCCAACAGGCTGTTATCGTTGGCGAACATGTAATGCACGCCATAGCGCAGATCCTCCAGGAGGTTGCCTTCGATCAGGTTGCCGTTGGAGGTATCGATGTAGATGCCGTCGCGAGTCTCGCGGACCTGGTTGCCGATCACCCGGGCACCGTGTACCGCGTACAAGTGGATGCCGTTACCCCGGTCCTGGGAGCGCAGCCCGGGATCGCCTTGGATGCGGTTATCGATCAGGCTGACATCCCGCGTGCCATCGACCCAGATACCGAAACCCGGGCCCTGCATGCGGTTGGCACGCACCACGGCCCCCTGGGCGCCAGGCTGGATGAACACCGCAGCATTCATGGCCGTGAGGTCATGCCCCCAGTCCAGGAAGGTGCAACCCTGGATCTGCACGTTGGGCGCGCGAATGATCAAGGCATTGCCCTGGCCCAGCCCCTGGAATACCGCATCCGGCGCGCACGTCAGGGTCATCGGCTGGTCAATGCTGAACGACCCCCGGTACTGCCCCGAGGGCAGGCGCCATTGCCGTTCACCGTCGGCCTGCAACGGCAGGTCGGTGATCGGCTGCGGCGCTGCAAGCGCACCGCCCGCCAGGAGCAGGAGCACCAGGGCAATGACCGGTGCGCGAGCGTAGCCCGCGGGCTGTTGCTGGTTGCCGGTCATTGAACCTGCCTCCTCGATGAACCTGCTCAGGCCTTCTCAACCAGCATGCGTCCGACCATTTCCATGTGCAGGGCGTGGCAGAACCAGCTGCAGTAGTACCAATGCAAACCGGCCTTGTCGGCGATGAAGGTGATGGACGAGGTCTGTTGCGGGCTGATCTCCATGCTCACGCCGTGGTTGGTCATGACAAAGCCGTGGGAGACGTCTTCGATCTGGTCAATGTTAGTGATCGTCACCGTCACCTCGTTGCCTTGCTTGACAGTGAACTCTGTCAGGCCATAGGCCGGCGCCATCGAGGTCATGTACACCCGCACCGTGTTACCGTCGCGGATGACCTTGTTGTCGGTCTCCAGGTTGATGCCGTCCTTCTTGGCCAAAGCCACGGTTTCGGCAAAGTACGGATCGGTGCGGCTCCAGATTTTCTGGGTCTTGATCTGGTCACGCCGGGCGAGAATGCAGTCGTGGGGTTCGGCGAAAGCCGGGCCGTCGTGTACCAGCTTCATCTCGTCGCCGGAAATGTCGATCAGTTGATCGTTCTCCGGGTGCAGCGGACCGGTGGGCAAGAAGCGGTCCTTGGAGAATTTGCACAGGACCACCAGCCATTTGCCGTCTGCCTCACTGGTTTCGGTCAGGGACGCGTGGTTGTGGCCGGGTTGGTACTGCACGTCGAGCTTCTGCTTGATGTAGTTGACCTTCTCGCCCTTGTAGGCGCGGATGGCCTCGTCCATGTTCCACTTGACCACCTGACTGTCGATGAACAAGGTGGTGTAAGCATTGCCGCGCCCGTCGAAGGTGGTATGCAGCGGCCCCAGGCCCAACTCCGGCTCTGCGACGATCACCTCGCGAGGGTCTTTGTAGCGGTCGTCGAACAGGTCATCCAGCCGGTCGATGGCGATCATCGAGACGGTAGGCGACAGCTTGCCGTTGGCGATGAAGTATTTGCCGTCGGAGGAGGTATTGAGCCCGTGGGGGTTCTTCGGCACCGGAATGTAGCGGGTGAACGCGCTGTCCTTGCCATCGGTTTTACGGCCATCGACCACCGGCACCTTGGAGCCGTCCAGGGTGATGAACTTGCCGGCCTTGATCGCCGCTTCGATGCGCGGGATGTTGAACACCACCACCCAGTCGCGCTCGTTGCGCATCATACCGCCCAGGTCGTAGGCCTTCTCGGAGTTGTAGCAGGTGCTGGCGGCGTATTTGCCGGTGTAGTCGGCGTCGGAGTTGTCCAGGTTGCCATCGACGATCACCTGGAAGGCCATCTCCATCTTCTCGGCATCGATGGCGTTGAACATCGTGTAGCTGTTCTTGTCTTGCAGGTCGAAAGTGCGACCGTCATTGGGGTGCGGGATCACAAATTCGGCGTTGGCGAACACGTACTTGGTGTACGGCACCTTTTGCAGGCGCAGGCCATGGATGGCTTGCACGTTGGGCACGGTGAGAATCTTGTCGCACTTCATGATGTCCAGGCGAATGCGCGCGACCCGGGAATTGGCCTTGTCGTTGATGAACAGGTATTTGCCGTCGTATTTGCCGTCAGTCATGGAGATGTGCGGGTGATGGCAGTCGCCGTTCTGGTACTTGGCGCTGTCACCCAGGATGCGCTTGCTTTCGTTGGTCAGGCCCCAACCGGTGGCCGAGTCGACGTTGAACACCGGAATACGCATCAGCTCGCGCATGGACGGCACGCCCAACACCCTCACTTCGCCCTGATGGCCACCACTCCAGAAACCGTAATAGTCGTCCAGCTCGCCGGGGCCGACGTGTACTTTGGACTTGGCCTCCTTGGCTGCTGCGGCCCAGGACTCTCGAGTAAAGACCGCGCCACCCAACGCCGTGGCGCCGGCCAGCACCGCGCCAGTCACCGCGCTGGTGCCCAGGAAACCCCGACGACTGACGCCCTTGGGCGCTTCGTCCGTGCCGCTGGTTTCGGTTTTTTTATCGCTCATGCTGTGTGCTCCATGAAAAATGAAAGGGTCAAGGGACAGGCCATTGGCAACCTCAAGGCGCCGGGTTCACCTGCACCACGGCAATCAACTGAGGATCGGTCACGGCCGCCTTGCCGCGCTTTTTGCGTTTATTGATTAGCGGCGGGCATTTGTTTTCGTTGTGCCAGGTCATCTGGCAATCGAGGCAGTAATGACATTCGTTGGCGTTGATCCGGCCATCGGGGTGAATCGCCTGGATCTCGCATTCCTTGGCGCACAGCTGGCAGGGGTTGCCGCATTCCTTGCGGCGCTTGAGCCAATCGAACAGCCGCAGCCGGGTCGGCATCGCCAGGGCGGCCCCCAGCGGGCAGATGTAGCGGCAATAGACTTTGCGGGTGAACAGGTTGATCACCAGCAGGCCCGCTGCGTAGGCGACGAACCACCACTGACGGTCGAACCTGAGGGTGATGGCGGTCTTGAAGGGTTCCACTTCGGCCAACCGCTCGGCGCTGGACATTGACTCCAGCGAGACGCCGAACAGCACCAGCAAAATGATGTATTTGATAGCCCAGAGTCGCTCGTGAACGGCGAATGGCAACTCGTACTGCGGCACTTTCAACTTGCGCGCCAGCTCGTTGAGCAACTCCTGCAACGCGCCGAACGGACACAACCACCCGCAGAACACCCCGCGCCCCCACAGCAGGATGCTGGCGGCGGTGAACACCCAGAGGATGAAAATCAGCGGATCGGTGAGGAACAGTTCCCAGCGGAAATCTTCGAACAGCGCATGCACAAAGGTCAGTACATTGACCACCGATAACTGTGCCAAGGCATACCCACCGAGGAACACCACGGTGAACATCAGGTAGCCACGGCGGACCCCGTGCAACAGCTTCGGGCGCCGGGCCAGCGCATCTTGCAGGAACAGGATCGCCGTGAGCACCAACAGGGCCACCCCAAGTACCGTGATCTCGACGCTTTTCTGGTACCAGAGGGTCAACCACATCGGCCGGCTGGCTTCTTCAGCCGCCGCCAGTTGTTCAGCGGTCGGCAATGGCCGTTCCAGATACGGCTCGGGCAATTGATAACCGAGCTCGAAACTGCTGAAGATGCCGCTGACAGGACCGGTCTGGCGACGCACCAGCAGTTCCAGGCTCCAGGGCGAGCCCGGATCGAAACGGTGGGAGGCACGGACGATGAACACCGCCATTTCGTCGAACTCAGGCATGTCCGCGGCCGCCACGTCGTCCAGGCGCTGGAAGTCCAGGTCGCGAAAGCTGATGGCGTCGCCGAACTGGCGCACCTGCACGCGATCGAAAATACCGCCGCGCACATACCCCGAACCCTTGAAGGAGTAACGCCCGCTGCCCATCACCGCGATGGCCTGCTCGCCGGGTTTGAGCTCGGCCATCAACCTGCGGTATTGCGCCTCGCCCAGTAGGTTGCGGCCGATGGTGGGCGGGTTCAGGTGAGTGACGTACAGGTCAATGAACGTGTCGTCCGCTTGTTCGGCGCTGGCGGCTTCGACGCCCTCGGCCTCGGTCCCCTTGAAGGAAGCATCGGCCTGGCCGCGCGTCAGGTGCAGGCGACGCACCGCGCCGTTGCCGGTCAAGGTTTTCCAGTCGGCGGGCTCGTAGAGGTCATCGCGCACGCGTGCCGGCGCCACTGCCAACCCCGCGTCCCCCTTGACCAGCTCCAGGGAAACCGCGACATCGTGAGCGGCGCGCATGATGACTTCATTGACCACCATCGCCGTCACAGTGGCGCCGGCAATTGCATCCACCGTCACCGCGTTCGGGTCGCTGGAATGCCCCACCACCACCCGTTGATTGACCTTGATGCCGCTGTAGCGGGCACTGAACGCGTGGAGTTTTTCTTCGGCAATCCCGATCAGTAGAATCGGTTCGTGGTGCTCAAGCACAAAAGCGTCGAGGATCACACCGGCCGGATCAAGGATCACCTGGACGTTGATGGGTTTGCCCGAGTAAGCGGGAATGTCCACCACATCCAAGCTCTGGAACACATAGCCCACGACCTTGCCGGCAGCGGACAGTTTGCGAACTTTGTAAGGACCTTCGGACTCGGAGATTGAGTCGGTCTGACTCAGAACATGGTGGATGCGCTGTTGCTGGATATCACCGTAGTCTTTGGCCTGGGCGAGGCCCGCGAGCAAAAGCAGTAGAACGCACAGGCCATAAAGCCAGAATCGGGACGGGTGCAACGATGCAAAAGGACGGGTCATGGACGCCAGGTCTTGAAGACAGGATCTTGGCGCTGATGGTAGGGGCCGCTCCCCTGCCCCGCCCTTGATTGAAATCAACTTGCAAGAATTTGCCCCGCCACACCAAAGGAACGCTCCATGCCCCAACGCTTCGCTCCACCGTCTGAAAACACCGGCTTCGTCCGGGTGCGGGGCGCCCGCGAACACAACCTCAAGAATGTCGACGTCGACATCCCCCGCGATGCCCTGGTGGTATTCACCGGCGTGTCGGGGTCGGGCAAGTCATCGCTGGCCTTTTCCACGCTGTATGCCGAAGCCCAGCGCCGGTACTTCGAGTCAGTCGCGCCGTATGCCCGGCGCCTGATCGATCAGGTGGGCGTGCCGGACGTGGACAGCATCGAAGGCCTGCCGCCGGCGGTGGCCTTGCAGCAACAACGCGGCACGCCCAGCGCACGATCCTCGGTGGGCAGCGTCACAACTTTGTCGAGTCTGATCCGCATGCTCTACTCCCGGGCCGGTAGCTACCCGGCCGACCAACCCATGCTCTACGCCGAGGATTTCTCGCCCAACACCCCACAGGGCGCCTGCCAGCAATGCCATGGCCTGGGTCGGGTCTATGAAGTGACCGAAGCGTCCATGGTGCCGGACCCTTCGCTGACCATCCGCGAGCGCGCCGTAGCGGCCTGGCCCGTGGCCTGGCAAGGCCAGAACCTGCGGGACATTCTGGTAACCCTGGGTTATGACGTCGACGTTCCTTGGCGCGACCTGCCGAAAAAGCAGCGTGACTGGATTCTCTTCACTGAAGAAACCCCCACCGTCCCGGTGTACGCCGGGCTCACCCCAGCCCAGACCCGCGCCGCCCTCAAGCGCAAACTCGAGCCCAGCTATCAGGGCACGTTCAGCGGTGCCCGACGCTACCTGTTGCACACGTTCATGCACTCCCAAAGCGCTCAGATGCGCAAACGCGTGGCGCAATACATGCGCGCCAGCCCTTGCCCGGTGTGCGAGGGTAAACGCCTCAAGCGCCAGGCACTGACGGTGACTTTTGCCGGTCTGGATATCGCCGAACTGTCCCACCTGCCGTTGCTGGAACTGGCCGAGGTGCTCAAGGGCGTTGCCGCCCCCGATTATCTGGCGCAAGCCGAGGAACCGGGAACAACCCTGACCCACCAGCAAACCCGCGAGGCCCGCGAGCAACGCGCGGCCCGGGGCGAAAATCCCCACGCCGGCGGGCCTGATGCGCGCCACACCCACAATCTTTCCCTGGAAAAACGCCTGGCCGCGCAACGCATCGCCACTGAATTGCTGGAGCGCATCGTCACCCTGATCGACCTGGGCCTCGGCTACCTGGCCCTGGAGCGCAGCACGCCGACGCTGTCGTCCGGCGAGCTGCAACGCCTGCGCCTGGCAACCCAGCTCAACTCCCAGTTGTTCGGGGTGATCTATGTGCTGGACGAACCCTCCGCCGGCCTGCACCCGGCCGACAGCGAAGCGCTGTTCCAGGCCCTGCAACGCCTCAAGGCTTCGGGTAACTCCGTATTTGTGGTCGAACACGACCTGGACACCATGCGCCGCGCCGATTGGCTCATTGACGTGGGTCCCGATGCGGGCGAACAAGGCGGAAAGATCCTCTACAGCGGCCCGCCGGCGGGCCTCAGTCAGGTGCCTGAGTCACGCACTCGCGCCTACCTGTTTGCCCAAGACACCGCTGCTGGGCGTATGCCTCGAACACCCAAGCACTGGTTGCGCCTGGAAGGCATCACCCGCAACAATCTCGACAACCTCAGCGCCGCCTTTCCGCTGGGTTGCTTCAGCGCCGTGACCGGCATTTCCGGTTCGGGGAAATCCAGCCTCGTCAGCCAGGCCCTGCTGGACCTGGTGGGCGGCCATCTGGGCCAGGCCAGCCACAACGCCGAAGCCGACGAACACAGCCTGGAAGATGAACCGCTGCAAACCAGCGGTGGCCATGTCACCGCCGGGCTCGAGGCGGTCAAGCGGCTGGTCCAGGTGGACCAGAAACCCATCGGCCGCACCCCGCGCTCCAACCTCGCCACTTACACCGGGCTGTTCGATCACGTACGTAAATTGTTCGCCGCCACGCCCCAGGCGCGGGAACTGGGTTTCGATGCCGGACAGTTCTCCTTCAACGTCGCCAAAGGCCGTTGCGAAACCTGCGAGGGCGAGGGTTTCGTCAGCGTCGAGCTGCTGTTCATGCCCAGCGTGTATGCGCCCTGCCCCACGTGCCACGGGGATCGCTACAACCCCCAGACCCTTGAAGTGAACTGGCAGGGGCTGAACATCGCTCAGGTGTTGCAACTGACCGTGAATCAGGCACTTGAGGTGTTTGCCGAGCAGGCGTCGGCGAAGCGCTCACTGCAAGTGCTGCAGGACATCGGACTGGGTTATCTGCGCCTGGGCCAACCGGCCACGGAACTGTCCGGCGGCGAGGCCCAGCGCATCAAACTGGCGACCGAGCTGCAGCGCAAAGCCCGGGGCGCCACTTTGTACGTGCTGGATGAGCCAACCAACGGCTTGCATCCCCAGGACGTGGATCGCTTGCTGGTGCAATTGAATCGCCTGGTGGATGAAGGCCACAGCGTGGTGGTGGTGGAACATGACATGCGCGTGGTGGCGCAGAGTGATTGGGTCATCGACATCGGCCCGGGCGCTGGGAACCAGGGCGGAAAAGTCGTGGTATGCGGGCCTCCGGCGCAGGTGGCGGAGTGTCGAGAGAGCCGAACGGCGGTGTTTCTGCGCAGGGTGCTGCAGCCCGGCGGTTGAAGTGCAATCACTGTGGCGAGGGGATTTATCCCCGCTGGCTGCGCACCCGCGCAGCCCGGCGGGAACAGCCAGCGCTCGTCATAACGTCAAACCGTACGCGAATACTGAACCGCCTGACCTGTCTCCAGATACGCATCGAACGCCATGGCCACGTTGCGCATCATCAATTGGCCCTGGGGCAGCAGCACCAGCGAGTCGGGGTGGATCTCCAGCAGGCCGTCGCGCACCAGTTCCTCAAGCCGGACCAGGGCATCGGCAAAGTACTCGTTGAAACCCACACCGTGACTGATCTGAATCCGGTTGAAATCGATCCGCCCATGGCACATCAACTCGCTGATGACCTCGCGGCGCAACCGATCATCGTCGCTCAGGCGATAGCCCCGCTGCACCGGCAGCAGGCCTTGATCCAGGCGAGCGTAGTACTGGGAAAGCTCCTTGACGTTCTGACCATAGCTGTCACCGACCTTACCGATCGAAGACACGCCCAGGCCGATCAAATCGCAATCGGCATGGGTGGAATAGCCCTGGAAGTTACGTTGCAGCGAGCCCTGTGCCCGAGCGCGCACCAACTCGTCGTCCGGCAAGGCGAAATGGTCCATGCCGATGTAGACATAACCGGCTTCGGTCAGACGATTGATGGTCAACTCCAGCAACTCCAGCTTGCGCTCCGGCGGTGGCATGTCTTCGGGTCGGATCATCCGTTGCGCCCGCACCCGTTGCGGCAGATGCGCATAGCTGTAGGCGGCGATCCGGTCGGGACGCAGGGCGATGATCTTGCTCAGGGTCACATCGAAACTGGCGATGGTTTGCAGCGGCAGACCGTAAATCAAATCGACGCTGACCGACTTGAAACGCGCCAAACGGGCAGCCTCCACCAACTCGACCACCTGGGCCTCGCTCTGCACCCGATTGACCGCGGCCTGCACCTGGGCATCGAAATCCTGGACGCCGAAGCTCAGGCGATTGAACCCCAGTTGGCGCAGCCCCTGGATCTGTTGCGCGCCGATGGTCCGCGGATCGACCTCGATGGAAAACTCATGGGCGTCACTGTCGTCCATGTCGAACGACTGATGCAGACACTCCATCAGCTCGGCCAGTTGCTCATGGATCAGATAGGTCGGCGTGCCACCGCCCAGGTGCAGTTGCGTCAGTTTGCGCGAACGATCAAACAGTGCCGCCTGCAAGCCAATTTCGCGCTTGAGGTAAGTCAGGTATTCAGCGGCGCGATGAGTCTTGCGGGTAATAATCTTGCTGCACGCGCAGTAGTAGCAAAGGCTCTGGCAGAACGGAATATGGATGTAGACCGACAACGGCTTGGGCACCGGCGCCTGGTTGCTCAGCTCGGCGGCCTGGCGGTACTCATCCATGGCAAAGGCCTGATGAAACTGCGGGGCGGTCGGATAGGAGGTGTAGCGCGGCCCCGGACAGTCGTACTTCTCGACCAGGGCGCGATTGAAAGCGGATACAGCATTCATGATGGGGTCAACCTGTCAAAGGGGCCGGTCAAAATGCCTGCGTCGTCGGGAGCTGGATCAAACAGATTGCAGATCGCATCCACACTCAGGCGCCCGGCGGGCAAGATGCCGATAAAACGGCTGGTCAATTCGATCAAGCCCTGGCTGCGCAACGCCTCCAGCTGCGGCCAGATGGACGCGAAGTAGTCGCGCAACACCAGCCCGAAACGCGCTTCCATGGCCGGGATATCCAGCTCCAGATCGCAGGCAAGTTGCTCGGTCACTGCGGCCCTGAGCTGGTCCTGCGCTTCACAGCGCCAGCCGCGCGACACCGGCAACTGCCCGGCGTCCAGTTGCTGGCAATACTCAAGCAGGTCATCGGTGTTCTGCACGTACAAGTGTTCGATCTGAGTGATGGCCGCCAGGCCGAAACCCAAGTGGTCACAGCAACCGCGCCGGGTGAAACCCTGGCAATTGCGATGCAGGCGCCCGTGCTCTTGGGCGACGGCCAGGTCATCGTCTGCCCTGACGAATTGCCCCAGCCCGATGTAGTGATACCCCGCCCCGGTCAGTTGCTCACAGCAGATCCGGCGCATGGTGTCTGTATCGGCCTGGCTGCTGAAGGCTCCCGCCTGCTGGTGTTTTTTTGAACGATAGCGATATGGCGCATGGGCGTAGTCGAACACGTGCAGTCGGTCTGGCTCCAGCTCGATCAGCGTGGCCAGTTTGCGCGCGAAGCTATGGGGCGTTTGCCAGGCATGACCATAACCGAGGTCGATGTTGATGGAACGGAAGCCAAAGGTTCTCGCGGCATCGATCAGCGAATGAATCGGTGCGGGGTTCTGATAGCAATCAACGGATAAATCGCTGTCCAGGCCAATGTCCGGCACACCGATGCTGACGTGGGTGAACCCCTGGTCGCGAATCAGCCCCATGGTGGACCAGTCGGTGTGATGCAGGTCGACCTCGATGCTGTGTTCGGCGCTGTCGTATTCGCCGAACTCGAAACGCTTACGCAGGTCATCCATCAGCCGCTGCAAATGGGCGATCACCGGCGTGCCGCCGGTCAGGCAAAACGCCTCGACCCGACGTCCTGTGCCCAAGTGACAACCGACCAGGCCGATTTCATAGGTCAGGTGTTGCAGGTAGCCCTCGATCTCGCCACACCGACACACGCTCGCCAGGGGCGAACACGATGACAAACGCAAACGCGAAGGCAGATGCACCGCCAGGGACAGCGGCCGCCGTTTATGGCGGCTGTCGCGCAACTCCCGGAGCAGATCCAGCGAGCCAACGCCCGTATGGAATTTGCGCGTACCGACCGGGCAATCGACATCAGCCACCGCCGGGATACGCTGCGGGGGGCTATCGCCGAGGGTGTGGAACAGGTCAAACATGACAATCTCCGAGTGGCTGCGCAGGCACAGTGTCGGACTTAACCTGGTGGGGCGCCTTGACCTGTATCAAGCGCCTTGGATACCGGCCGCAACGGCTCACCAGGTCAGGTAAAACATACCCTTGGCCAACAGTACGATCGCCACCAGATGGATAAACACACTGGTATGGATGATCCGCACGTAACGGGCGTTCATGCGCCCGCTTCTGAACAGCCACATGGCCCACAGAAAATGCCCCAGCACACTGCCCGCCAACACAATCTTGAGCCCCAGCAGCAAGCCGAACGAGGACGCCAGCGGCGCCGACAACACCGACCAATAGCGCAACCAGACCATGGCAGCGCCGGCACCGAACAGCGTCAGCAATACCCAGGGCATCAACTGCCGGGCGCGCCGGCTGATGCCCTGCTCCAGCAGCACCATGACTTTGGCGGGCAGCTGTTTGCGGATGCTCTCCAGGAACAACACCTCAAAGAACACCGTGCCAATGAAAACCAGCGCGGCAAACAGGTGCAAGGTCAGAAACAGCGGGTAACTCATGGACGCCTCGGTCGCCCTTGATCATCGGGCGATGGTTTATTCGAGGTTATCCCGTGGCGTCGGATTGGGGGTTGATGCCAATCAAGGAAACCCGAAACCCGATACCGCACCTGTGGGAGCGAGCCTGCTCGCGATAGCGTCGGTTCAGCTTGCATCCCATCGACTGACAAACCGCTATCGCGAGCAGGCTCGCTCCCACAAGGGTTGCGCGGACCCAAAAGCGTCAACAGAACGTTACCTTTTCCTGAAACCGTTCCTACCGCTGATCAGCTAGTTCTTTTTTTTGACACTTGCCCGATATGCGGTCACAACTTTCGCGCTCCTGCGGGTCATAACACGGTGGCCGCCGATGGAATATTGGCTTCTACCGTGGTTCCAGCCCGATACGGAGATAAGCTCATGATTTTCAACGTACAAAATTTTGGCGCCAAAGGAGATGGCATCACCGACGACACGGCGGCGATACAAAGTGCCATTGATGCGGCGGCTGCCGCAGGCGGCGGGCAGGTGTACATGCCGACCGGGACCTACATCGTTTCGGCCGGCGAGGAACCCTCCGACGGCTGCCTGATGCTCAAGAGCAACGTCTATTTGTACGGCGACGGCATGGGCGAAACCACCGTCAAGGTGGCCGACGGCTCCGACACCAAGATCACCGGCATCATCCGCTCGGCCTACGGTGAAGAAACCCACGATTTCGGCGTCAGCCACCTCACCATCGACGGCAACCGCGACAACACCACAGGCAAGATCGACGGCTGGTTCAACGGCTACATTCCCGGCGAAGAAGGCTACGACTCCAACGTCACCCTCGACAGCGTCGAGATCAAGGATTGCTCCGGGTACGGCTTCGACCCCCACGAGCAGACCGTCAACATGGTCATCAAGAACAGCGTGTCCCACGGCAACGGCCTGGACGGTTTCGTTGCTGACTTCCTCAGCGACAGCACCTTTGAGAACAACGTCGCCTACGACAACGACCGCCACGGTTTCAACGTCGTCACCAGCACCCACGACTTCACCCTCACCAATAACGTTGCCTACAACAACGGCGGCAACGGCATCGTGGTGCAGCGCGGCAGCGAGGACATCCCCTCTCCCAGCAACATCACCATCACCGGCGGCGAGGTGTATGGCAACGGCGGCGAAGGCGTGCTGATCAAGCTCTCCAGCGACGTCACCGTCAGCGGCGTCGACATCCACGACAACGCCAGCGCCGGGATTCGCATCTACGGCAGCAACCACGTGGAAGTCATCGACAACACCCTCAACAATAACTCCCTGGGCAATCCGGTACCGGAAATCATCATCCAATCCTACGACGACACCCTGGGCGTGTCCGGTCGCTACTTCAACGGCAGCGATAACCTTATCCAGGGCAACATCATCAGCGGCAGCGACCTGTCGACCTACGGTGTTGCCGAACGCAATGAAGACGGCACCGACCGCAATGCGATCATCGCCAACACCATCAGTCACACCAGCAAGGGCGCCACGCTGGTCTACGGCGACGGCAGCTATGTCAGCGCCACGGTACCGGTGACCACCGTACAAGGCACGCCCGGCAACGACACCCTGGTGGGCAGCAGCGCCAATGAGATTTTCTATGGCGGGGCCGGCAACGACACCATCAACGGTGGCGCGGGTGACGACATCCTGGTGGGTGGCGCGGGCATCGACAGACTGACTGGCGGCACCGGCGCCGACACGTTCCGCTTCGCCAGCCAGTCCGACAGTTACCGCAACGCCACCACCAGCTTCGACGACACCATCACCGATTTCGACGTCACCCAGGACAAGATCGACCTCGCGGACCTGGGCTTCACCGGCCTGGGCAATGGCCGTGGCGGTACATTGCAGATCAGCTACAGCGCCAGCAGCGACCGCACCTACATCAAGGATTACGATGCCGACGCCAGCGGCAATCGCTTCGAGCTGATTCTGTCGGGCAACCTGACCAGCACCCTGACGACCAGCAACTTCATCTTCAATCGGGTGGTCACCGGCACCAGTGGCAGTGACTCGCTGATCGGCAGTGACTCGGCCGACACCCTGCTGGGCCTGGCGGGCAACGACAGCCTCAGTGGCGGCGCGGGCGACGACAAGCTCGACGGCGGCGCCGGCATGGACACCCTCACCGGTGGCACCGGGGCCGATATCTTTGTGTTTTCCAACCGCCTGGACAGCTACCGCAATTACAACACCGGCGGCGTCAACCTCGGCGATGTGATCACCGATTTCGATGTCAGCGCCGACAAGATCGATCTGTCGGCCATGGGCTTCACCGGCCTTGGCGACGGCAAGAACGACACCGTGTACGTGGTACTCAACAGCGCCGGGACCAAGACCTACATCAAATCCCTGACCGCTGACGCCAATGGCAACCGCTTCGAAGTGGCGCTGGAGGGCAATTACCTCAACACGCTGACCAGCGCCAATTTTGTCTTTGCCACTGCGTCGCCGACCAATCAGGCACCGGTGCTGGCTACGCCACTGCTGGACCAGAACGCGACCGAAAACACCCCGTTCAGCTACGTGGTACCGGCCACCAGTTTTACCGACCCGGACAACGACAGCCTCAGCTACACAGCCAAACTGGCTGACGGCAGCGCCCTGCCCAACTGGCTGGTCTTCGATGCCGCCACGCGTACCTTCAGCGGCACGCCAAGCGATACAGCATCAGGCACGTATTCCATACAGGTCACGGCGACCGACGGCAGCAACGCCACCGTCAGCGACAGCTTTACCCTGGCGGTGCAGGACGTGCCCGCCGCGCCCATTGTGATCAATGGCACGCCGAACAACGACACGCTGACCGGTACCGCGGCCAACGAACAACTGTATGGCGGCGCCGGTAACGACACCCTCAATGGCGGGGCTGGCAACGACATTCTGGTAGGCGGCACCGGCGTGGACAAACTCACCGGCGGTGCGGGTGCCGACGTGTTTCGCTACACCTCAAAGCTCGACAGCTACCGCACCAGTTCCACCAGCGCCAGTGACCAGATCCTCGATTTCGACGTGTCTGCCGACAAGATCGATGTATCGGCCCTAGGCTACACCGGACTGGGCAATGGCCAGGGCGGCACGCTGCTGGTGACCTACAGCAGCTCGACCAACCGCACCTACCTCAAGGACCTCACGGTCGATGCCAACGGCAACCGCTTCGAAGTGTCGCTGGCGGGTAACCTGGTCAGCAGCCTGACCGCCAGTCATTTCGTCTTCGCCGACCAGAACACCCCCAGCAATGTGGCGCCCGTGGTGGTTATTCCCCTGCTCGACCAGAACGCCACCGAAAGTACGCCGTTCAGCTACACCGTCACCTCCGACAGCTTCAGTGATGCCAACCAGGATGTACTGACCTACACCGCCACCCTGGCCGACGGCAGTGCCCTGCCCGCCTGGCTGACTTTCAATGCCAGCAATCTGACTTTCGCCGGCACGCCGACCAGCACTGCGGCAGGCAATTACAACGTACTGGTCAAGGCCACCGATCCGTCAGGTGCCTCGGTGAGCGACAGCTTCGCCCTGGCAGTGGCCGATGCGCCGGCCAATACCATCACCGGAACCCACAACGCCGACTCCCTCACCGGCACCGCAGGCGCGGACTTGATCCTCGGCCTGGGCGGCAACGACACGATCAGGGCCGGCACTGGGGCGGACATTGTCGATGGTGGCGCCGGTCGCGACTCGTTGTACGGCGGCGACGGAGCCGACACCTTCCGCTACACCAACGTGCTCGACAGCTACCGCGACTACGACACCGGCGGCGTCACGGCCACGGACACGATCTATGACTTCACCGTGGGCGTCGACAAGATCGATGTCTCCGGCCTGGGCTTTCTCGGTCTGGGCAATGGCAGCAACGGCACGCTGTACATGACCCTCAACTCGGCCGGCGACAAGACCTATGTCAAATCCAGCGAAGCGGACGCCGACGGCAATCGTTTCGAAATCGCCCTGAGCGGTAACTACCTCAACACCCTGACCGCCGATGACTTCGTGTTCGGCGAGCGCGCCCAGCAGGACATCCTCTACCTGCCGACCCTCGGCCAGTCCAATGCACGCCTGCTGCGCATGACCGAGGACGATGATCAGTCCGGTACGTCAATGCTGGTCAATGACCTGAGCAGGTACACCACCTATGACGTTCGCAGTCAGTTCGAGGATGCCGACGGAAATGGCATCGACATCGCGGTGGGTGGCAGTACAGTCAATGGCCTGTCGACCCTGGGCGCCGAAGAGCTCAAGTTGTGCTGGTGGCTGACCGACACCAACCAACCGGGGCCTGCGCTGTTGCGCGCCGTGGCGTTGCTGCAGGATCAGCTCGCCGAGCTCAGGGCCATCGACAACGTCACCCTGGGCATCGTTTGGGGCCAAGGCGAGGAAGCGGCCCAGGAGATCGCCCGTGCCTCCGACAAGGAAGCTGCGGCGGCAGCCTACAAGACCGCCACGCTGGCCGTGTTTGATTACCTGCACGCCCAGTTCGGCAGTTTCAACGTGTACCTGATGGAGACCGGGCACTACCAACAGGACGCGGCGCGTGCCCGTGGTTATTCGGAAGAAAAGATCGCTGACATTGTTGAAGGTGTCGGTTATGTCCGCGCCACCCAGGAGGCCATCGCCGCCGAGCGCGCGGACGTGAAACTGGCCGTGGACTACACCGATCTGCCCTTGCGCTACGAAGTCGATCCGCTGGTGTATCCCGACGACGTCTGGCACTTGCACGAGGAATCGGCGGAAATCGTCGGCCAGCGCCTGGCCGATTACATCGCCGACGACTTGGGTTTCCAGGGCAATCCCGATGACAACAACAGCGTGCAGGACATTTTCGACGACGCTCAGAACGAAGGCGGGATGATTTCCGGCACCGACCAGGACGACACGCTGGTGGGCAGCTCGGGCAATGACACGCTGGATGGCGACTTGGGCGCCGACACCCTGACCGGTGGCGATGGCAACGATATTTATGTGGTTGATAACGCGTTCGATACGGTGGTGGAAACCAATACCTCAACCGCACAGATCGACACAGTGCAGGCCTCGGTCAGTTGGACTTTGGGCGATAACCTGGAAAATCTGTTGCTCACCGGCGTATCGGACATCAACGGCACCGGCAATGAGCGGCGCAATTTCATCACCGGCAATGCCGCCAATAACGTACTCGATGGCGCCGCCGGCGCCGACAGCATGAGCGGGGGCGATGGCAACGACACCTATTATGTCGACAACACCGGCGATGCCGTTATCGAAACCAACAGCAACCCGGTGTCTGGCGGGATCGACAGCGTGCACAGCAGCCTGACGGCCTATACCCTCAGCAACAACGTCGAGAACCTGTACATCGATACCCCCGACGCCGCCAACGGCACCGGGAATGCGTTGGACAACATACTGTTTGCCGGGGCCGGCAACAACGTGCTGGACGGCCGCGACGGCAATGACACGGTGTCGTTTGAACGGGCCATGGCCGGTGTCACGGCCACCCTGTCCACCTCCGCGCAACAGAACACCGTGGGTTCGGGCCTCGACACCTTCAAGTATGTCGAGAACCTGACCGGCAGTGCCTACGCCGACAACCTGACGGGTAACAGCGGCGCCAACGTGCTCAACGGTGGGGCGGGCAACGATACGCTGGTGGGTGGCTCAGGCGATGACCGGTTGATCGGCGGCGCGGGCACCGACAGCCTGAGCGGCGGCACGGGCGCAGACACTTACGTCTTCGAGGCGCTGACGGACATGGGCGTCGGGGCGTTACGCGATGTCATCAGCGGTTTCAAGAGCACGGAGTTCGACCAACTGGACTTCACCGGGTTGGACGCCAATCCGCTGACCGCCGACATCGACGCCTTCACCTTCATTGGCAGCAATGCCTTTGGCGCCGATGCCACCGGTCAACTGCGTTTTGCCGATGGCATCCTCTACGGCAGTGTCGATGCCGACGCCAGTGCCGAGTTCGAATTCGAACTGGTGGGGGTCAAGGAGCTGCATGCCAGCGACTTCACGGCCTGACGGGAGCAGGCAGATCTATCAACCATCAGGGACCGGGACTCTGGCGGAAACTCACCGCCAGCCGGTTCCAGCTGTTGATGGTGCTGATCGCCAGCGTGAGGTCGACCAACTCCTCCTCGCTGAACACGGCGCGGGCCTGGGCAAAGACCTCATCCGGCACCTGGCTGTCGGCTAACAGCGTTACCGCCTCGGTCCAGGCCAGGGCGGCGCATTCGCGGGGGCTGAAAAAACCACTGTCGCGCCACACTGCTACGGCGAACAGGCGCCGCTCGCTCTCGCCCAGGCGGCGCGCATCCACCGAGTGCATGTCGGTGCAGAACGCACAGCCGTTCAGCTGCGAGGCACGGATCTTGATCAGATGCACAAGTCCCGGTTCTATACTCAGGCGACTGCTTAGCGCTTCAAGGCCAATCATGGCTTTCATCGCCCTTGGGGACGCACTGTAGTAATCCAGACGCTGGCTCATGGCGAACTCCGTGATGATCTGTACCTGCACGGTAGGACGTGAGCAGGCTGCGCGACAGATCCAATCGGTCGAAAAACACCGGACCATTTCCCAGCCAGGCCAATTGGCGCGATTTTCTTCACGCAACTTCTTTGCATTCGCACAATGCGGTTAATCTTGCGCCTTTGAGGGCTGGCGCCAAACAATCGCTCAGGAGCGCGCGGGTATGGAACTTCATGTTGTCATCAACGGCCGCAAGGACCTGGCGGGCCAGTTGTATCAACAACTGCGCAGCGCCATCGAAAGTGGGCGCCTGGCCGCCGGCACGCAACTGCCGCCCAGCCGCTTGCTCGCTGAACAGCTGGGCGTCTCGCGCAAGACCGTGTCCGACACCTACACCCAACTGACCTACGAAAACTTTCTCACCGGTATCATTGGCAGAGGCACCTACGTCAATGCCCGCCCGGCCCCAATCGTGCGCAAACAAAGCCACCGCGAGCTGGCCGGTGCCGATGTCGTCGAGACCTGGCGCAACATGCCGGACCTGATGCGCCATCCCACCCTTGAAGGTGCGCTGCGTTACGACTTCATCGGCGGCGCCACCGGCAAGGGTCAGTTTCCCCTGGACGACTGGCGGCGTTGCACCGCTCACGCCTTGCGCCAGATCGCCAGCGCCAAGGGCTTCTACAGCCAGCCCGAGGGCTTGCCGGCGCTGCGCAATGCCATTGCCCGGCATATTGCATTTTCCCGTGGGGTCAATTGTCAGGACGATGACGTGGTGGTGTGCAACGGCGCACAACAGGCCCTGGACCTGATCTCGCGGGTCTTGACCCGGTCGGGCAGCCTGGTGGCCATGGAGGACCCGGGATATCCGCCGGCGCGCCTGCTGTTTGGCTCCCACGGCGCCACGGTGGCCGGGATACCGGTGGATGACCAGGGTATGCGGGTAGACCTCATACCCGACGGCACGAGCCTGATTTATGTGACGCCATCCCACCAGTTTCCCTTGGGCATGCCCATGAGCCAGGCCCGCCGCGAGGCCTTGCTGGCGCGGGCCTACGCGTTGGGGGCAATCATCATCGAGGATGATTACGACAGCGAATTCCGTTACGAAGGCCGGCCTGCCGACTCACTGCAAAGCCTGGACGAACGCGGGATCGTGGCCTACGTCGGCACCTTCTCGAAAACGCTGTTGCCGGAGCTGCGCCTCGGTTACGCGATCCTGCCACCGGCGATTCTCGAAGCGGTGATCCTGGCCAAGCGCCTCACCGATCAACACACCTCCACCCTGCCCCAGTGGGCACTGGCCAAGTTCATTGCCGAGGGCTGCCTGCTCAAGCACATCCGCCGCTGCCACACGCTGTATGCCGGGCGCCGTGAGCGAATCCTGGCGCGCATGGCCGGGGACCTCTCGCCCTGGTTCGAGGCGGTTCCCACAACCGCAGGCTTCCACCTGGCAGTGCTGTGCAAGGTGCCCATCGACCTGGCGCTGGTGATCGAGCTGGCGAGAAAAGCCGAAGTCGGGCTGTACAGTCTCGACGGCTTTTTCAATGAGGCTGCGGTGCGTCCCGGCCTGTTCCTGGGTTTCGGCGCCATTGACACCCTGGACATCGACATCGCCCTGGACCGCTTGCGAGACATTTTGCAGCAGGTCACTTGAGCCATTGGACTGGGCATTTATCCGCCCATTGGCTGTTTTAGCCTCGCCATTACAGGCCTATCCTGCTGGGGTCTCGTTGATGTCGAGCCAAATCCCGTCCGACTTGATTCAGGAGCCAGAACCATGACTCGCCAGGTGATCAATACCGTACAGGTCCAAGCCGCCGCTGGTCGCTCGGAAGAACTGGGCCGCCAGTTGCAGCAAATCGTCGAAACCCTGCGCGCGCAGCCTGGGTGCGATGCCTACATGGTTGACCGTTGCCCGGACGACGGTGACCGCTGGACCGTCAGCGCTCGCTGGCAATCGGAAGCGGCGATGCAAGCCCATTTCAACTGCCCCGAGGTGCAAGGTTTTATCGGCCTGATCGACAACCACCTGGCCCGAAGCGTGGACTTCAACCGCTGACACCCACGCCCGTAGGAGCTGTCGAGTGCAACGAGGCTGCGATCTTTTCCCAGCCACTTGAGTCTCAAGCGAAAGATCAAAAGATCAAAAGATCGCAGCCTTCGGCAGCTCCTACAGGGGGTTACCTTTCAAGTTTGGTGGAGCGCGGTATTGGTCTACCCGCCTTCTTAAAGATTGGACGTTTGTTTGCACCACCGTGGGGCTTAGGGTGAATCCATCGCCGCGCCAGCGCGAACTCACTCAAACCCACGAAGGTCATTGCAATGAAAACCCTCTACCTGATCGCCACCCTCAGTCTGCTGCCTCTGGCCCCGGTCTATGCCCACGAAACCGCCCCTTCGGAAAAGGTCAACGTACTGCAGGAGAAGATGCTGAAGAACCTGCCGGGTAAAAAAACCATGATGCTGACGGTCGACTACGCCCCCGGCCAGTCGTCCGTTGCCCACAAACATGAAGGAACGGCCATGGCCTATGTGCTGGAAGGCGCCATCACCTCCCAGGTCAAAGGCGAGCCGGCGAGGACCTACAAGGCCGGGGAGTTCTGGTACGAAGCAGCGGGTTCCGAGCACTTGGTTTCAAAAAACGCCAGCTCGACCGAACCGGCGAAATTGCTGGTGTTCATGGTGATGGGGGAGGATGAAGCGGTGTTGATTCCGCTGAAGAACTAACCGATCGCACCACAGTTTCCCTGTGGGAGCGGGCTTGCTCGCGAAGGCGGTGCTCCAGTCAAAATTTTGTTGGCTGACACACCGCTTTCGCGAGCAAGCCCGCTCCCACAAGGGATCTCTATTCCAAACTGGCATGAAAAAGCCCCGCATCTCTCGATGCGGGGCTTTTTCATTCAACGCCGGATCAGTTGGCCGTTACGACCGCCTGACCACTCAACGCCAGGTCCAGCAGTTCGCGGTTGGCGACCGCGTACATGGCGTAGTCCGTGCCACTGGCGGCACGGATGTCCACCAGCATGGCACGCCAGCGCTCGACCATGTCGTGATGCTGCTCCAGCCACAGCGCCAGGCGAGTTTCCACCTCCTGGGTGCCGTCGCCCTGCTGCAGGACCGAAATGGTGATCGCCCGTTGCTGCCAGTCGACGTCATCACGGAACGCTTCACGGGCCAGGGCCTGCCAGTTGTTTTCCACCGGCAGCGCGCTGATCTGTTGCAAGTACCAGGTGATGTCCAGGGCACTGCCTACGGCGAAGTAAGCCTTGGCCACATCGGCGGCGTTCTGGCCGGTGACATCGGACGCCTCGATGATCGGCAGCAAGGTGTACAGGTGCGTAGTGCCTGCAACCATGCGCGCCAGCAGTTCCGGCACGCCGGCTGCTACGTAGGCCTGGTAGCGGGTCTGCCAGCCTTCACGGGTCGGGCCTTCCAGCAGTTCGTCGAGCTTGAGGCCCAACGCCGCCAGGTGCGGACCGAAGTGAGCCACGTCACGGGCAGCGTTCTGCTCGTTGCGGCGGCTGCGCAGGAACCAGCGCGTCGCACGACGACCCAGGCGCATCAGCTCGTCCATCAGCTCCAGTTGCACGTCAGCCGACACCTGGTGATCCAGGGCTTCAATCTGACGGAACCAGTGCGGGAGATGGAAGATGTCCCGCACAATCACGTAAGCGCCCGCCACGTTCGCCGGGCTCATGCCGGTGGACTCTTTGAGCCGCTGAACGAAGGTGATGCCCATGTGGTTGACCAGGTCGTTGGCGATCTGGGTGCTGACGATCTCGCGCTTGAGGCGATGGCGACGCATGGCTTCGGAGAACTTGCTCACCAGAGTCGGCGGGAACGCGGTCTCCATGTCACGGGTCAGGTAATCGTCATCCGGCACCTGGGAGTTGAGCAGCGCTTCCTTGAGGTCGATCTTGCTGTAGGAGATCAGCACCGACAGTTCGGCACGGGTCAGGCCTTGGCCCGCCGAGACGCGTTCGGCCAGTTGTTCTTCGGCCGGCAGGAACTCGATGGCGCGATCCAGCTTGCCTCGTGCCTCCAGATCGTTCATCAGGCGCTTGTACTCGGCAATGCGCACGAATGCCCGGCGTGCCGCCAGGGACAGGGCCTGGGTCTGCTTGTAGTTGTTGCCCAACACCAGGCCACCGACTTCGTCGGTCATGCTGCCAAGCAACTGGTTACGTTGCTTCTCGGTCATGTCGCCGGCCTGCACCACTTCATTGAGCAGGATCTTGATGTTCACTTCGTGGTCGGAGCAGTCCACACCACCGGCGTTGTCGATGAAGTCGGTGTTGGTGGCGCCGCCATGCAGGCCGAACTCGACACGACCCAGTTGAGTCATGCCCAGGTTGCCACCCTCGCCCACCACCTTGCAGCGCAGTTCGTTGCCGTTCACGCGCAGCGCATCGTTGGCCTTGTCGCCCACATCGGCGTGGCTTTCGCTGCTGGCCTTGACGTACGTGCCGATACCGCCGTTCCACAACAGATCCACCGGCGCCTTGAGCAAGGCGTTGAGCAGCTCGGTCGGGGTCAGTTTGTCGGCCTTGATGTCGAAGCGTTCTTTCATCTGAGGCGAGATGGCGATGCTCTTGGCGCTGCGCGAGAAGATACCGCCGCCTTCGGACATGATGCTGGTGTCGTAGTCGGTCCAGGCCGAACGCGGCAAGTCGAACAGACGCTGGCGCTCGGCGAAGCTGCTGGCAGGCTCCGGGTTCGGGTCGATGAAGATGTGCAGGTGGTTGAAGGCTGCCACCAGCTGCAACTTGTCAGACATCAACAGACCGTTACCGAACACGTCGCCGGCCATGTCGCCAACGCCCACCACGGTGATGCTGTCTTCCTGGACATTGATACCGCGTTCACGGAAGTGACGCTGTACGCCGACCCACGCGCCCTTGGCGGTGATGCCCATTTTCTTGTGGTCGTAGCCAGCAGAACCACCGGAAGCGAACGCATCGCCAAGCCAGAAGCCGTAGTCGATGGCGATGCCGTTGGCGATGTCGGAGAAGGTCGCAGTGCCCTTGTCCGCAGCCACTACCAGGTACGGGTCATCGCCGTCATGACGCACGACATTGGTCGGCGGAACCAGTACGCCTTCCTTGAGGTTGTCGGTGATGTCCAGCAGGCCGGAGATGAAGATGCGATAGCACGCCACGCCTTCGGCGGCGATCTCGTCCCGGCCACCGCCCAACGGCAGGCGTCGCGGCAGGAAACCGCCTTTGGCGCCCACCGGCACGATCACCGAGTTCTTCACTTGCTGGGCCTTGACCAGACCCAGCACTTCGGTACGGTAGTCTTCTTCACGGTCGGACCAGCGCAGGCCACCGCGAGCAACGTTACCGAAGCGCAGGTGCACGCCCTCGACCCGAGGCGAATACACGAAGATCTCGAACTTGGGCACCGGTTTCGGCAGTTCCGGGATCAGGTGCGGGTTGAACTTGAAGCTGAAGTAGGACTTGTTCTGGCCGTTGGCGTCGGTCTGGTAGAAGTTGGTCCGCAGGGTGGCCTTGATCAGGTCCAGGTAGCGACGCAGGATGCGGTCTTCGTTGAGCACCTGGACGTCGTCCAGCGCCGTGAGGATCGCCTGTTCCAGACGCAACTGCTTGTCTTCCAGGTCGTCGCCGCTGAGTTTGCGCGCCAGGTAGAAGCGGGTCTTGAACAACCGGGTCAGTTCGCGAGCGATGTCGGTGTGGTTGTTCAGCGTGCTGGCGATGTAACCCAGGTCGAAGCCCAGGCGGATCTGCTTCAGGTAACGGGCGTAGGCACGCAGCAGCGCCACGTCGCGCCATGGCAGGCCGGCAGTCAGCACCAGGCGGTTGAATGCATCGTTCTCGGCATCACCACGCACGATGTGGACAAAGGCGTCCTGCAAGGTGTCGTTGAGCTGCTGGATGTCCAGGTCCAGGCCTTCGGCGGCGGTGAACGCGAAATCATGAATCCAGAACTCGCGGCCATTGGTGTGGCGCAGGCGATACGGGAACTCGCCCAACACGCGCAGGCCGAGGTTCTCCAGGATGGGCAACACATCGGACAACGCCAGCGGCGTGTCGGCGTGATACAGCTTGCAGTGCAGCTCGCGCTGGCCGGAAACCTGGCCCAGCGGCTGGTAGAAGCTCATGACCAGCGGATTTTTTTCGTTCAGGCTCAGCAGGTGCTGCATGTCGACCACGGCCGAATGCGCGGCAAAACGCTCGCGGTAGCCGGCCGGGAAGCCTTTCGGGAAGTCGGACAGCACGTTGGTGCCCTGGGCTTCGCCGAAGCTTTCGATCACCAGGCTGGCGTAGTCGTCCTTCCAGCTGCGGCAGGCCTGCACCACTTCTTTTTCCAGCAAGACCGGGTCGATGTCGAGACGATTCTTCGGGTCCACCCGCAGGATCAGCTGTACACGGGCCAGCACGGATTCGGAGAAGAAGGTCCAGAACTCGCAGTCCGAGGCTTTCAGACGCTCCATCAGCACTTGCTGGATCTTCTGGCGCACTTCGGTGGAATAGATGTCACGCGGCACATAGGCCAGGCAGTAGCAGAAACGGCCATACGGGTCTTTACGCAGGAATACGCGGATCTTGTTGCGTTCCTGGATCTGCACGATGGACATCACGGTGCTGAACAGCTCGTCCACCGGGGTCTGGAACAGATCGTCACGGGGCAGCACTTCGACCACCTGGGCCAGTTCCTTGCCCAGGTGCGCCTTGGCCTGGAAGCCAGAGCGACGTTCGATTTCCTCGACCTTGCGACGGATGTAAGGGATCACGCGCACGCTTTCGCCATACACCGACGAGGTGTACAAGCCCATGAAGCGGCATTCCTTGATGACCTTGCCATCGGCGTCGATCTCACGGATCGACACGTAGTCCGGGTAAGCCGGACGGTGTACGCGGCTTGGGTGTGCGGCTTTGGCGAACGACAGCGGAGTCGGTTCGCGCAGGTAGTTGACGGCGTAGTCTTCAATGCGCAGGTCATCGACCGTGAGGCCGGCACGCAGCAGTTTAGTCAGGCCGAGGAACGAATCGGCGTCGTATTCGATATGGCCGCCATCGGCGTCATCACGAACCACGAATTCTTCATAGCCCAGGAAGGTGAAGTGGTTACCCACCAGCCATTCCAGGAAACTCTTGATTTCACCTTTTTCGTCGGCATCGATAGCGTAGGCGCTGCTGTCCAGATTCGACAGAATATCCTGGACCTTGGCTTTCATCGGCTCGAAATCAGCCACCGCCACGCGCACTTCGCCCAGCACCTGCTCAAGTTCCTTGCTCAGGACGTTGAGTTCGGCGGCGTTGGCGCAGCGGTCGATTTCAAGGTACATCAGCGATTCTTGGAGGATGCCATCGCCTTGGGTGCCTTTGGGCAGGATTTCCAGCAACTCGCCCTTGTTGCCGCGACGCACGCTCAACACGGTGGTTTGCAGGGTATGGATGCTGTAACCGCGACGGTTCAGTTCGGTGCGGACCGAATCCACCAGAAATGGCAGGTCGTGGTGCAACACTTCCACCGCCGTATGGGTCGACTGCCAGCCGTGGCGTTCGTAATCCGGGTTGTAGACACGGACCTGCGGCTGCGTGTGATCGAAGCGCTCAAGCAGGCGCCAGGCAGACAGGGTGCAGCCGGCGAGGTCGGACAACCGGCGCTGGGTAAGTTCATCGAGGGAAATGATGCCGAAGAATTGTTCAGCGAACAGCGCCACTTGTGGCAGTGCCTGTTCACTGATGTGCTGCGCCAGTGCCGCTTGCAGTTGATGCTGGAAGTCGGCTTTGCTGGCTGCGGTGAAGAACGCCATCTGTGGTACTCCGCTTGGGCTTGTTATTGATGGAAGCGTCGCGTGCAGCCCTTTTTCAGGGCTGTCGGCCATCCTGTTCCTGATTCTCGGGCAGAGGAAACAGGACGACAGGTGGGTGAAGCTGGACAGGACCGGCAGGTCACATCCTTTTCCATGTAATTTCCATGTAATGGACACCTGCAAAAAGCCCTCGTGGTGCCCTTTGCAGGTGTACATCCGCCGTGCAGCTTAACGAGTGCGACAATGTGCCTGCTTGCAGCGCTGCGACATATTCGGTCAACGGCAAGCTAAACAGCCGGTTTGCATCGAACAACCGTAGCAGCCCCACGACCAAAACGGCACCTTGCGGTGTGAAATTGCACGCAGTTTTTTTTGCGTGTGACTGCAGTAATCCAGCAGAAAATTACACGGGCTGGCAAAATCCACTTTATTTGCGCCCAGCAAGGCTCATCGAGCCAGGAGCCATCACCATGCAAATGACCACCGCCCTTCTGATCGCCAACCCGTGCGACGACGAAGAAGACAACATGGCCATGTTGTGCTGCCACAGCGCCCAGGGCGAAATGTTCCTGATGACCCGCTACCCCGACGAAGACGAACTGGAAATCGCCCTGGATGGAGAGCCTTCGACACTGGAGGGCGTCAAGGTCACCCTCAGCCGGACCCTGCTGAAAATCGAAATTGCTGCGGCGGATGCCGATGTGTTGAATGGGGATGATGTGCTGGAGATCACCCACGACACCGACGCGGCGGACCTGGCGGAAGTGGAACTGACGCTGCAGAACATCCTCAAGGGGACGGGCACCTATATAAGCCAGCTCTGACTCCAAAGGCGACCGCGCGCCCTTTGGCGAGGGAGCCTGGTAGGAGCTGTGTAGGAGCTGTGTAGGAGCTGTGTAGGAGCTGTCGAGTGCAACGAGGCTGCGATCTTTCCCACTACACTTGAATCTCAAGCGAAAGATCAAAAGATCGCAGCCTCGCTTCGCTCGACAGCTCCTACACGGCGCCTACAACCCAGAGTGGGTAAATGAGAGCTCTATCGCGAGCAAGCTCAGCTCCCAAACCGATCACAAATCCGCACACCAAACAAAATCCCGTTAGTCGCCACCCCCCGCCATGCATTAAAGTAACGCCCCCAGCTCCGACGTTATCCGAACGCCTGGGCCACCCTTTCCAGGAACAGTCATCGATGGAACATCGTGAAGCGCTGCTGGCGCTGCGAACCTTTCTTTCAACGCAGATCCTCGGCCAGGAAAAACTCATCGAGCGTCTGCTCATCGCCCTGCTCGCTGACGGCCACATGCTGGTGGAAGGCGCGCCGGGGTTGGCCAAGACCAAGGCCATCAAAGAACTGGCCGAGGGCATTGAGGCGCAGTTCCATCGCATTCAGTTCACCCCCGACCTGCTGCCCGCCGACATTACCGGCACGGAAATCTACCGCCCGGAAACCGGTAGTTTTGTGTTCCAGCAGGGACCTATCTTCCACAACCTGGTGCTGGCGGACGAAATCAACCGTGCCCCGGCCAAGGTCCAGTCGGCCTTGCTCGAAGCAATGGCCGAGCGCCAGGTCAGCGTCGGGCGCAGCACCTATGAGCTGTCGCCGCTGTTTCTGGTGATGGCCACGCAAAACCCGATCGAGCAGGAAGGCACCTACCCGCTGCCCGAAGCCCAGCTCGACCGGTTCCTGATGCACGTCAAGATCGGTTTTCCCGATGCGGCGGTGGAACGGCGCATTCTGCAGCAGGCCCGGGGTGAGGCGCTGAATGGCGAAACCAAGCCCGAGCGCCGCGTGAGCCAGCAGGCCATTTTCTCCGCACGCAAGGAGATCCTCGGGTTGTACATGGCCGACGCCGTGGAGGAATACCTGGTGCAACTGGTCATGGCCACCCGTACGCCGGCCAAATTCGACCCGGAAATGGCCGAATGGATCGCCTACGGCGCCAGCCCGCGAGGCTCCATTGCCCTGGACCGATGCGCCCGTGCCCACGCCTGGCTCGCCGGCCGCGACTTCGTCAGCCCCGAAGACATCCAGGCCGTGCTGTTTGACGTGCTGCGCCACCGCATCATCCTGTCGTTCGAAGCCGAAGCTGCCGGCATTGACCAGGACCGCGTCGTGCAGCGGATTCTCGACGTCGTCGCCGTCGCTTGAGTAGCCAGCCATGAACAACCCACTGGCGCCCGTCCCGGGCATCCGCGTCAGCCTTTCGGAGCTGATCGAGATGCGCCATCGCGTGCGTGAAGTGCAGTTGTTCTCGACGCCAGGCCAGCGCAGCCCGCTGATCGGTCTGCATCACTCCAAGCTGCGCGGGCGCGGCGTGGATTTCGATCAGGTGCGGGTCTATCAGGCCGGCGACGATGTACGCACCATCGACTGGCGCGTGACCGCCCGAACCCAGGAGCCCCACACCAAGCTGTTTCATGAGGAGCGGGAACGACCGATCTTCATCATGATCGAGCAAAGCCATCGGCTGTTCTTCGGCTCGGGGCTGGTGTTCAAGTCGGTGCTCGCGGCCCAGGCCGCCAGTCTGATCGGCTGGGCCGCCCTGGGGCACAACGACCGGGTCGGCGGGCTGGTGTTCGGAGATAACACCCATTACGAGGTCAAGCCCAGGCGCAGCAAACAGAGCCTTCTGCAACTGCTTAACCGCCTGGTGCGGGTCAATCAGTCGTTGCATACCGAGGGCGAAGCGGACCGCGATTCGTTCGGCAACGCCTTGCGCCGGGCCCGGGAAGTGTTGCGTCCTGGCAGCCTGGTGATCGTGATTTGCGATGAGCGCGCGCTGTCCGACAGCGCCGAGCAACAGTTGAGCCTGCTGTCACGCCATTGCGACCTGTTGCTGTTGCCGCTTTCGGATCCGCTGGATCACGCCCTGCCCGCCGCCGGATTGCTGCGTTTCGCCCAGCGCGGCGCGCAGTTGGAGCTCGACACCCTGAATTTCGAACTGCGCCAGACCTATCGGGCCCAGGCCGAGGCCCGCCAGGAGCGCTGGGAATTGCTGGCCCAGAAGCTGCGGATTCTGCTGATGCCCCTGAGCACCCAGGGCGACATGGTCGAACAACTACGCGAATACCTGAACCCCAAGCGGTCGGGGAAGAGCCGATGAGCAGCCTCGATCAACTGCAACCGCTGATCACGCCGCCACCCATCGGTTTCTGGCCCCCTGCGCCGGGCTGGTGGCTGCTGCTGGTCGTGTTGCCGTTGCTGGGTCTTGGACTGTGGCAATTGCGCCGGTTCCTTCCCGCCAAGCGCTCCACCGTGCGCGCCGAGCAGCCCCTGGACCCGGCGCGCCTGGCCGCTCTGGCGGAACTCGCCCAGCTCCCCAAACCCTACGATGGCGCCCCTGCCGGCGCCTGGCTGCAACAACTCAACGGGCTGCTCAAGCGCCTGTGTCGCAACCACTACCCGTACAGCCAGAGCCACACCCTCAACGGACGTAAATGGCTGGCTTTCCTGGATAACCGCTGCCCGGCGGCAGGCCTGACCCGCTGGATGGTGCTGGTGGAAGGCGCCTACAAACCCGAATGCAAGCTCGATGACAAAGCCATTGCCGGCCTGACCCACGCCGTCGAAATCTGGATTCGCAAACATGTTTGAGTTCGCCTGGCCGTGGATTTTCGCGCTGTTGCCGCTGCCCTGGCTGATGCGTCTGGTGCTGCCGGCGGCCGACAGTGGCGAGCCGGCCCTCAGGGTCAGTTTCCTGGGCGATCTCGAAGGTCTCGTGGGGCGCCGGGCCCGAAGCAATCTGCCGACCTGGCGTCAGCAGGCGCCCTTCATCCTGCTCTGGCTGCTATTGCTGATTGCCGCAGCCCGCCCACAATGGTTGGGCGAGCCGTTGCCGATTGCTGCCAGCGGCCGAGACCTGTTGGTGGCGGTGGATGTTTCGGGGTCCATGGACTTTCCCGATATGCGCTGGCAAGACGAGGACATCAGTCGTCTCGCGCTGGTCCAGCATCTGCTGGGAGATTTTCTCGAGAGCCGCGAAGGTGATCGGGTCGGCCTGATCCTGTTCGGTAGCCAAGCCTACCTGCAGGCGCCGCTGACCTTCGACCGGCGCACCGTGCGGCTCTGGCTGGATGAAGCGCGCATCGGCATCGCCGGCAAGAACACCGCTATCGGCGACGCCATCGGTCTGGCGCTCAAGCGTCTGCGTCAACGTCCGGCAAACAGCCGTGTGCTGATCCTGGTGACCGACGGGGCCAACAACGGCGGGGAAATCGACCCGTTGACCGCCGCCCGGCTGGCCGCTGAAGAAGGCGTGAAAATCTACCCGATCGGCATTGGCGCCGATCCGGAAGAAAGTGGCACGGCAGGGTTTGTCGGGGTCAACCCGAGCCTGGACCTCGACGAAGCGACACTCAGGGAAATTGCCCAAGCCACGGGCGGCCAGTATTTCCGCGCCCAGGACGGTCAACAGTTACTGGCGATCAAGACCACCCTCGATCAGCTCGAACCGGTGACCCAGCAACCGACCCAAGCGCGCCCCGCCCAGGCACTTTACCAATGGCCCCTGGCCGTTGCGCTGCTGCTGAGCGTTTTGCTGGTAGCCCGGGAACGCTGGCCGGACAACCCTTTGCAGCGCCTGTTCACCCAGCCCTTGTTCCAACCGGCAGAACATTCCGAGTGGCGCCGGCGACTCAAGCGCATGCGCCTGGGGAAACGCCGATGATCGCTCTCTGGCCACACTGGCTGCGTCCCTGGTTTCTCTTGCTGCTGCCTGTGTTGGGCTGGCTGCTGTGGCAGCTGTGGCACCGGCAGAAACGCGTGGGCCGCTGGCAAATGATTCTGCCGCCGGCGTTTCATGCCGTGCTACTCAGTGGCGGCAGCGGCCGCGAAAGCAAGCTCCCGTGGATTGCCCTCGGCCTGGGCTGGTTATTGGTAGTGCTCGCGCTACTGGGCCCCAGTTGGGCACGGGTCGAACAGACCAGCCAAAAACCTGCCGATCCGCTGGTGGTAGTGCTGGAGCTGACTCCGCAAATGCTCGCCGCCGACGTCCCGCCCACGCGTCTGGAGCAGGCCCGGCGCAAGGTGCTGGACTTGCTGCATAGCCGCAGCGACGCCCAGACCGCAATCATCGTCTACTCCGGCAGTGCCCATACGCTGGTACCGCTGTCCGACGACCTGTCCACCAGCGCCAACCTCCTGGAGGCACTCACCCCCTCGATCATGCCCCAAAACGGCCATCGCGCCGACCTGGCGGTCAACAAGGCCAAGGCCCTGTTAAATCAGAGCGGGCTCGGCCACGGTCGGATTCTGCTGATTGGTTCGTCGTTGAACGACCAGGAACGCGAGCATATCCGCCAGATCCTCGATGGATATGCCACGCAATTACTGATGCTCGGCATCGGGACACGCGAAGGTGCCCCGGTAACCCAGGAAGATGGCAGTTACCTCAAGGATGCCCAGGGCGCGATTCTGGTACCGCGCCTGGACAGCCCGAGCCTCAAGTCCTTCCTCAATGAGCTGGACGGCCGCTATCGCCCGGCGCGCCTGGACGATAGCGACCTGCGCGGCCTGGGGCTGCTGGACGGTCCTCGCCATTTGCGCAGCGACGGTCAGACGTTGCGCCTGGATACCTGGGCGGACCATGGCTACTGGCTGCTTCTGCCGCTGTTGCTGCTGGCCGCCTGCGCGGGACGTCGTGGCTGGCTGTTCTGCCTGCCGTGGGTGTTCATGTTGCCGCAGACCGGTCATGCCTTCGAACTCCAGAACCTGTGGCTGCGCCCCGATCAACAGGGCCAGCACCTGCTCAAGCAGAAGCGTCCGGCCGAGGCCGCCGCCCACTTCGAGGACCACCAATGGCAAGGTGTGGCCCTGTATGAAGCCGGTGACTACAGCGAAGCCGCCCGCCGCTTTGCCGAGGGCAACGACGCCCGCGCCCACTACAATCGCGGCAACGCCTTGGCCAAAAGCGGCGAACTGGACGCCGCGCTGGATGCGTACGAGCAAGCCCTGGAATTGCAGCCGGACCTGCGTCCCGCCCAAACCAACAAAGCGCTGGTGCAGAGCCTGCTCAAAGAGCAGGCGGCAAAACCTGCCGAACCTGAGCCCAGTGAAAGTGAGCAGCCAGGGCCCGCCGAGCAATCACCGAACGCCAATGCCCAGGCACAAAGTTCTGCGCCGGGACAGCCCTCCCCCGAAGCGACCGCGACACCGGAACGATCCCAGGGCCCCCAGGCACCGGCACCGCCCGGCGCCCAGGATGTGCCGGGCAGTGAGTTGCCCGATGAGCGGACCACGACCCCACCGCTGCGTCCCGCGGCCGGCCAGCGCAATGACGAAGAACAGCGCCAGGCACTGGAACAATGGCTGCGCCAGATCCCGGATAATCCGGGCGAACTGCTCAGACGTAAATTCTGGTATGAACAGCAAAGCCATCAGGCCCAGGGAAAAACCCCATGACCCGCTTCACCGCCTACCTCCTCGTCTTGCTGCTCTGGGCCTCTGGAACCCAGGCTGCACAGCTGACTGCCAGTGTGGACCGCAGCCGCCTGAACTCCGGGGAAACGGTGGAACTGACCTTGGAATCCAATGACGCCACACTGTTCGGCAAACCCGACCTGAGCCCGCTCCAGGCGCTGTTCGAAGTGCGCGGCACCCGCCAGGTCAACCAACTGACGACGCTTGACGGCGAGAATCGCGCCACCACCCGCTGGATCGTCACCCTGCTGCCGCGCCAGAGTGGCACCGTGGTCATTCCGCCCCTGCAATTGGGCGAAGTAACGAGCCAGCCGATCACCCTGCAAGTGATCGAAAGCGAAACGCGCAATGAGCCAGGCAAACTGGCCCCGGTGTTCATCGAGGCCAGCCTCGACCAGACCCAGGTCTATGTGCAGGCACAGGCGATCCTGACCTTGCGCATCTACCATTCGGTGTCGCTGTACGACGACAGCAGTCTGACGCCGCTGCACATCCCCGATGCCCGCACCGAACAACTGGGCGAATCGCGCACCTACGAAAAGGTCATCAACAACTTACGCCACGGCGTGATCGAACTGCGCTATGGCATCTACCCCCAGCGCAGCGGCGAACTGACGATCCCGGCCCAGACCTTCAGCGCCACCCTGGTCGAGCCGGTGGCCCAGGGAGCTGCCCCGTCGGGGCCCAAACCCGGCCAGTTGATACGTGTCAGCTCCGAGCCACTGCGCCTGACCGTCAACCCCAAGCCCGCCAGTTACCCGGCTGATGTGCCCTGGCTGCCGGCACGCAGCCTTTCCTTGAGCGAGAGCTGGAGCCCGGAACCGACCCACAGCCAGGTGGGTGACTCCCTGACCCGCAGCCTGACCCTGGAAGCCGAGGGCCTGGCCAGCGCCCAGATCCCCCCCCTGCCGGCCACTGAAATCAGTGGCCTGCGGCGCTACCCCGACCAACCGGTACTCAGCAGTCGCAGCAGTGAGCGCGGTTTGGTCGGCAGCCGTGAAGACCGCGAGGCCCTGGTGCCCAACCGCAGTGGCACCATTGAACTGCCGCCGGTGGAAGTGGTTTGGTGGAACACCCTGGAGGACCACCTGGACCGCACCAGTCTTCCAGCGCGGACCCTGCAAGTGGCGAACAACCCGAGCCTGATGGTGGACACGCCAACAAGCACACCCCAGATCGTGACAATCGTCGACAGCGACACCTTGTGGTATTGGCAATTGAGCACGTTCATCCTGGCCTGCACCACGCTACTGGGCCTGGGCCTATGGTGGCGAGCCCGTTCGCAGCCGGCGATCCTGCGCGCGACCCAGGCCGGGCCGAGCCCGCGGACCTTGCTGGACGACCTCAAGCGTGCCTGCCTGGCCAACGACTCCCACGCTACACGCCAGGCGCTGGACGCCTGGGCTCGCCAGCAACCGGAAACCCTGGCCGACATGGCCGCGCGCTTCGTGCCACTGTCCGACGCCCTGGACGGCCTCAACGGCGCGCTCTACAGCGAAACGGGTCAGTATTGGCAAGGCGAAGATTTATGGCGGGCCATTCGTACCATTCCCGCTGCGGAAGGCTTCCAGGACCCGGCCAGCGACAGTGGCTTGCCGCCGCTGTACCCCAAATAACCCCCTTTGCGGGACATAGAGCATCTGTGGCGAGGGGATTTATCCCCGTGGGGCTGCAACGCAGCCCTGAAACCCGACATTTCGATCAGCTTGGTTGATTGAGTTCGCTTCATGGGGCTGCTTCACGCAGCCCAGCGGGGATAAATCCCCTCGCCACAGGATTGGTGCCAACTCATTTGTAGAGGTTGTCCGGGTTCTCCGCCCTGTTTCCCAGTAAACTCTGCTTCTTTTAGCCGCCCATCTTCCTGCGGCCATCACCTGTTTTCTGGAGTTCCCCTTGCGTCTGTTCCACACCTCCGACTGGCACCTTGGGCAAAACCTGCACGGTCAGGAACGCGATTTCGAACACGCCTGTTTCCTTGACTGGCTGCTGCGTCAGTTGACCAGCGAAAAGCCCGACGTGCTGCTGATTGCCGGTGATATCTTCGACACGGTGAACCCGCCGGTCAAAGCCCAGGAGCGGCTGTACGATTTCATCGTCAGTGCCCATGAACAAAACGCCAATCTGACCATTGTGATGATCGCCGGCAACCACGACTCCGGCTCGCGCATCGAACTGCCGGCGCCGCTGATGCGACGCTTGCGCACGCATGCCCTGGGCCGGGTGTTGTGGCTGGACGACGGGCAACTGGACGTCGAGCGCCTGCTGCTGCCGCTGCCCGACGCCAAGGGCAAGGTCAAGGCCTGGTGCCTGGCCCTGCCGTTCCTGCGGCCTGCCGAGGTGACCGGCGCACAACTGGGTGACGACTACCTGCGGGGCATCGGTCAGGTCCATGAATGGCTGATCGCCGCCGCCAACGACAAACGCAAGAAAGGCCAGGCGCTGATCGCCATCAGCCATGCGCACATGGCCGGCGGCTCGGTGTCCGAGGATTCCGAGCGCAGCCTGATCATCGGCAACGCCGAAGCCCTGCCCGCCAGCCTGTTCGGCCCGAGCATCAGCTACGTTGCCCTTGGCCATCTGCACAAGCCGCAAAAGGTCAACGGCGAAGAGCGCATCCGCTACAGCGGCTCGCCGATTCCATTGTCGTTTTCGGAGATCGGTTATCAGCATCAGATTCTCGATATCACCCTGGACGGCGAAACCCTGGTCAAGGTCGAGCCACGGCTGATTCCCCGGGCCGTCAATCTGCAGCGCCTGGGCCCGGCCCCTCTGGCCGATATTCTTGTGCAACTCAAAGACCTGCCGGACATCGACCTGTTGGCCGATGTCCAGCGCCAACCCTGGCTGGAGGTGCGGGTGCGCCTTGATGAGCCGCAGCCGGACCTGCGCCATCAAGTGGAAACCGCCCTGCAAGGCAAAGCCGTGCGCCTGGTGCGGATCGCCGCCGAATACGCCGGCAACGGCGGCAGCGCAAGTGCCGATGACGACGCCGCGCTGGTCGAACTGGATCAGTTGAGCCCGCAAGAGCTGTTCAGCCGCGCCTGGCAGGACAGCTACGGCAACGAAGTGGACGAACAGACCCTCAAGGATTTTGCCGTGCTGTTGCAAGACGTGCAGATGGAGGGCGAACAACCATGAAAATTCTCGCGATCCGTCTCAAGAACCTCGCCTCCCTGGCCGGACCTTTTGAAATAGACTTCACCGCCGAACCGCTCGCCAGTGCCGGCCTGTTCGCCATTACCGGTCCCACGGGCGCCGGTAAAAGCACGCTGCTCGATGCCTTGTGCCTGGCGCTGTTCGGCGCCGTGCCGCGCCTCAACAACACCGGGCGCGACGCCAAGGTGCCGGACGCCGACGGTGAAATCGCCACGGGCGACCCGCGTACGCTGTTGCGCCGTGGTACCGGCGATGGTTACGCCGAAGTGGATTTTCGCGGCATCGACGGTCGTCGCTACCGGGCGCGCTGGGAAGCCAATCGCGCCCGGGAAAAGGCCGGTGGCAAGCTGCAAGCCAGTCGCCAGAGCCTGCGGGATCTGGACAACGATCAGTTGCTGGCGAGTCAGAAAGGCGAATACAAAACCCAGCTCGAAGCCGCCCTGGGCCTGAACTTTGAACAGTTCACCCGTGCCGTGTTGCTGGCCCAGAGCGAGTTCAGTGCATTCCTCAAGGCCGATGACAACGACCGCAGCGAACTGCTGGAAAAACTCACTGATACGGCCCTGTATACCCGACTGGGCCGGCGAGCCTTCGACAAGGCCAAGCAAGCCAAAGAGTCCCACAAGCAATTGCAGGACCAGGCCACCGGGGTCACACCGCTGGCCCCCGAGGCCCGCGCCGAACTGGACCAGCGCTTCAACGAAGCCCAGCACCAGCTCAAGGCCCACCAGGCGCAACTCAAGCAACTGGAGCAACAACACACCTGGCTCAAGGAACTGCGCCAGTTGCAAGAGCAACAGGCCAGCGCCGCCGAGCAACTGCAACAAGCCCAGGCCGACTGGAACGCCCTGGCCGACGAACGCCTGAAGCTGACCCGCCTGGAACAACTCGCGCCGCAACGGCATCAGTTCATCCGCCAGACGGAGCTGACCCGGCAGCTCGAACCCCTGGCGGTACAGGTCCAGCAGCTCACCCAGCAACAGATCGATCTGCATGAACGCCAGGCCGAGCTGGAGAAAGGCCTGGGCGTTGCGCAACTGGCGCTGACCGCAGCCCGACAACAAAGCAGCGAGAGCGCCCCCTTGCTGCGCCAGGCCTTTGAAGAACAAGGCACCCTCGCCCGCCTCGACAGGGAGGCTCGCCAAAGCGCCGAACGCCAGGAGCAGGCACAACACGCCTGTAGCGAAGGCCAGCGCACCCTCGACACCCTGCTTGAGCAGCAAAAGCAGGTGGCCGGGCGCTTGCAGCGAATCGCCGGGGAGCTTGAACAAAGCACTCACCTGGCGCCGTTGAGCGACGCCTGGCAGGCCTATCGTGATCGCCTCCAACAGCTGATGCTGATCGGCAACCGCCTGAACCAGGGGCAGGTCGAACTCGCCACCCTGGAGCAAAATGCCACCCACGCCGCCGAGCATCTGGCAACCCACCGGCAAAACCTCGAAGTGCTCTATAAGGAAGCCGACGCCGAGCCGCAAGCGGTGGCCGAGCAGATCCAGTTGCTCGCTAATCTGCTGCAAGACAATCGCAAGCAACTGCGTGCATTCGAGGATCTGACGCGGCTCTGGGGCAGCCAGCAAGAACTGGACAAACGAGGTGCCGAGCTTGAACAGCGCCAGCAACAGGCGTTGCAGGAACGCGACCGTCTAGTGCGCGAAGGCAGCGAAGCCAAGGCCGAACTGGCGATTGCCGAACAGACCCTGAGCGTCACCCGGCAACTGCTGGAGCGTCAGCGTCTGGCCCGCAGCGAAAGCGTGGAACAACTGCGTGAACAGCTCAAGGATGACCAGCCATGCCCGGTGTGTGGCAGCGTCGAGCATCCTTACCATCAGCCCGAAGCCTTGCTGCAAAGCCTGGGGCGTTTTGATGAAAGCGAAGAGGCCAATGCGCGCAAAGCCGTCGAGTCGCTCCATGAAAAAGTCATCGACCTGCGCGCGCAATACAGCGGCGTCATCGCCCAGCTCAAAGAACTCAAGCAGCAACAGGAACAGCTCGCCAATCAGCATCAAAATCTGGCGCCCAGCCTTGAAGGCCATCCGCTCTCGGCGCAACTGCTGGCCCAGGATGCAGCCAAACGCGACGCCTGGCTGGACCAGCAAAACAGTCAGCTCAACCTGCGTATCAGCCAGGACGAACAACGCCAGGCCGCCCTGCTGACCCTGCAACAGGACGCCGCGCGCCTGGCGCAGCAATTGCGCGAGGCTGAAACTGCGCATCAGCAGGCATCACTGCACCTGAACAATCAACAGCAGGAGCTGGCCCGGGATCGCCAGCGCCTGGACGAGGAACTGAGCCACTTCAGTACGTTGTTGCCGGCAGACACACTACAGGCCCTGCGCACCGAGCCCGCCGCGACCTTCATGCAGCTTGACCAGCAGATCGCCCAACGCCTGGCGCACCTGGAACAGCAACGTGACGAACTCAGCGAGCAGCTTCAGCGTCAGCAGACCCTGGAGAAAGAGCAGGATCGCCAGCAAACCCGCCTCCAGCAGTTGGAGTTGGCGCAACGGCAACTGAGCGCCCTGACCGAACAACAGCAGGCCTGCCAGCAACGGCTCAAGCAATTGCTGGGCGAACACATCAGCGCCGAACAGTGGCAGCAGCAACTCGACCAGGCTCTGGAACAGGCCCACAGCGCCGAAACAACGGCCAATCAACAACTGCAAGCGCTACGCCACAACCTCGTGGAACTGGCCGCCGAACTCAAAGCCCGCCAGGAACAGGCCCAAGCGTTGGACACCGAACACACGGCACTGGCCGCCGGCATCGCACAATGGCGCGCCTGCCACCCGGAACTGGATGATGCGTCTCTGGCCGCCTTGCTTGACTTGGACGAGCAAAGCGTCGGCCAACTGCGCCAGCAACTGCTCAACAGCGAAAAAGCCATTGAGCAGGCCCGCGTGTTGCTCACAGAACGCGAGCAGCGCCTGCAACACCATCAGGCCCAGCACAACGGCAACCTGGAATCCGAACAACTGGCCCAGGCCCTCACCGAACTGCAAACCCAATTTACCGCCAGCGAGCAACGCTGCGCCGAACTACGCGCCGAACAGGCCGAAGACCAGCGCAGGCAGAACGCCAACCAAGCCTTGGCCCAGCAGATCGAACAGGCTTATACCGAGTACCAGCGCTGGGCACGGCTCGATGCGCTGATCGGTTCGGCCACCGGCGACCGCTTCCGCAAGTTGGCGCAGGCGTACAACCTCGATTTGCTGGTGCATCACGCCAACGTGCAGCTACGACAATTGGTGCGTCGCTACCGGCTCAAACGCGGTGGCAGCATGTTGGGGCTGCTGGTCATGGACACGGAGATGGGCGACGAACTGCGCTCGGTGCATTCGTTGTCCGGCGGTGAAACCTTCCTGGTTTCCCTGGCCTTGGCGCTGGGCCTGGCCTCGATGGCTTCCAGCACGCTGAAAATCGAGTCGCTGTTCATTGACGAAGGCTTTGGCAGCCTGGATCCCGAGTCCCTGCAACTGGCCATGGATGCCCTCGACGGTTTGCAAGCCCAAGGACGCAAGGTTGCGGTGATTTCCCACGTGCAGGAAATGCACGAGCGAATCCCGGTGCAGATCCAGGTTCGTCGTCAAGGTAATGGCCTGAGTACCGTGGAGGTGAAATGAACCGCGCCACGCTCTACTCCTTCCGGCGTTGTCCCTACGCGATGCGAGCGCGCATGGCGTTGCGCTACAGCGCGGTCGAATTGAACATTGTCGAAGTCAGCCTCAAGGCAAAGCCGCCCGAGATGCTGGCGCTTTCCAGCAAGGGCACGGTGCCAGTGTTGCAGGTCGATGGCGAGGTGATTGATGAAAGCCTGGAGATCATGCGCTGGGCCCTCGCGCAGCATGATCCGGATAATTGGCGGTTGCTCGGCAACCTCGAAGGCCAGGCGTTGACGGCGGCGTTGATCGAGGAAAACGACCAGGTCTTCAAGCTTCATCTGAACCGCTACAAATACCCCGAGCGCTATCCTGAGTACCCCTTGGAGCATTATCGGGCCGAGGGCGAGGTCTTCCTGCGCAGACTGGAAGCATTGCTTGAAACCCGAGCATTTCTGGCAGCGGCTCACCAGAGCCTGGCCGACGTGGCGCTGATGCCGTTCGTGCGGCAGTTTGCTCATGTCGACCGCGAATGGTTTGCCGCAGCACCCTACCCTCGCCTACAGCGTTGGTTGCAAGGCTTGCTGGATTGCGAGTTGTTCGTGGCGATCATGGTCAAGTAATCACCCCACCCGTGAACAGTTTTTGTGGCTTGCTTCAGGCAGCAACGCTGCACATGCGCACCACTGCACAATCGATCTGAAAAGGCCCGAAGACGGCAACCCTGGGCTTGACCGGCGGATTCCCCACCAACGCCCCCAAAGCCTTGGCAGTCAGGATGTTGTGAGCGATGTTGTGGTTGCACTCGATGGTCCGCGCCAGAGATCCCGCCGAGGCTTGCCCCAGACCCAGCAATGAAAAGCCATTGGTGATGAACGCCAGGAATGCGATCACCCAAAACTTGCTTCTGTTCATGCGCCGACCGCCCCTTTTGCTGCGCCATGCTCGAGCGCCGCGCCGGCAACCGGGGGACCATAGTGAACAGAAGGCCGGGCGGCCTGGAGGGAGGTTTCGGCAGAGCCTTGGAATTGGGCACCAAGGCTGACCACCAACACCATCGCCACGTAAAGGCCGATGGCAATGTACGCGCCGTGTCTGGCAGAAGAAAGGATAGTGCTGGCCATGGGGTTCTCCGTGGGCATGTTTCAGTGCCCACAGAATCAATCAACTAAACCGATTTTAATAGCGATCAATACGCATAGTGTCTATCAGTTTTATTGATTACTCACCCAAAAAGATCAGTCTTCAAGCAAGCTCAATAATCGCTCACGCGCCACTTCCGGCTCGCCGGGGGTCGGCTGGGCGGCCGAAACAATGGGGGTGGAATAGAGGAACAGCAGCATCATTGCCAGACGCATCGCCATAGTGTCGATCTCTTGTTGGAGAAGGAGTCAATTTACTAGCGTCAAATTTAAACACATGGCTAAGTGATATTACAGCGGGTTTTTCGTAGGAGCAGGCAAAGCCTGCGATTTTTTCTCTTTTCGAAGATGAAAAGATCGCAGGCTTCAGTTCTCAGCGCGGTTCAGTGTTGGGTCTTGTGGTCCAGGGCGGCGTAGAAGTTGGCGCTCTGTTGCAGGTATTTTTCGGTGTAGCTCTGGGTGCGGTTTTTCTTGTTGCTGATTTCAATGCTGGCACTGGCGGGCAGCGCCACGGTAGCGGAGATAGCGGAAGCAGCGATCACAGAAAAGAGATTCAGATTCATGTCGGTAGTCCTCGGATTCAGTTGGCTTATCTGCCCGGTTGGGCCGTGAAGCAAACTTACGCGCCGAGGCGTCCCGCTTTGAAATGCTTTGCAACACTAGCGAATATCAGTCTTGTTGATACAGCGACGCAGGCCCCGAAAATCGGGGCCTGCGCTTTACTGAGGGGCCATGAACTTCAAGTCGCTCGGTGCATCCATCGCCAACTTCTGCACGGTTTTGCCCAGCAGGCCGGTCTTGGGGTCACGCTCGACAACCACGATCTGGTTGCTCTTCTGATTGGCGATCAGCAGGAATTTTCCGCTCGGATCGAGGCTGAATTCCCGCGGGTGATCCCCCTCCACGGAGCGGCGCTGAAGCTCTTTCAGCGTGCCGGCCGCCGGGTCGATGGCGAACACCAGCACTTCGTTGGTGGTGCCACGATTGCTGACGTACAGGAACTTGCCATCCTTGGAGGCATGCAGCGCTGCCGCCGCTCTGCCAGGCTGTGGTTTACCCGCTGCCAGGTCGACCAGTTGCCGCTGGCTCAAACGCCCGTCCTGATAATCGAACACCGCCACCTGGGCGGTCATTTCCATCGTCAACCACGCATGCTTGCCGTCGCCACTGAACAGCAAATGACGTGGCCCACTTCCCGGCGGCAGTTGCACGAATGCCGGCTCGGCGGCGGTCAATGGCAGCTCGGGATTAGCCTGCGGGTCATATCGGTAGACAAATACCTTGTCCGCCCCCAGGTCGCTGGCGAACACGTATTTGCCATCGGGCGAAGATACTGCCGAGTGCACATGAGCGGACATCTGCCGCTCGGGATTGACCCGGCTCGGTTGATGGCTGCTCAGTTGCACCACCGGCGACAGCTTACCGTCGGCGCCCACCGGCAACACCGCCAGGGTGCCGCCCGGGTCTTCCACCACCGAATAGTTGCTGACCAGCAGATGTCGACCATCACCGCTGAGGCTGGAATGGGTCGGCTCGTTGCCCAGGGACTGCACCTGGTTGATCAGGCTCAGTTCATGGGTTTTCGGGTCGATGGCGTAGCTGCTGACCTTGCCCACCGGGTCTTTTTGCCCCGGCCCGTTTTCATTCACCACGAACAGCCGGCTCATGTCCTTGGAAAGGGTCAACCACGATGGGTTGTCGGTCTTGATCACTTGCAACGGCTGGGCATCGAGCTGGCCGCTGCGGCTGTCGAATTGCAGGCGGTAGATGCCCTGGCTCTGGCCGGCGGTATAGGACCCCACCAACAGTTGATGGCGTTCATCGGTCTCTGCCTGGACGCCCATGGCGCCCACGCTGCCGGCCATCAACAAGGACCAGAAACTACGCATCCTCATGTTCGTCGTCCTCATCGGCGTGGCCGCTCGTCGCTTCCACGCACTCCAGATGGTGGTCACCCGAATCGCTGGTGATGATCCAGTGATTCGAGGCTTTGTCGAACGTCGCGGCCTCCATCTGCGTAGGCGTGAAGCGCCAATGCTCGAGGGTGCGACCGTTCATGCACTCGACGCGCAGTTGGCCTTGTTCGTCGAGGGCAAAATTGAATGCGTGCAGGCCATCGATAATCAGCATGTCGCAGGAGTCGAGGGCGTGCAGCAGGGTGTCGGTCAAGGCAGTCATGGTGATCAGTCGGTCGTTGGGAAAGTTGTCATGATAACCCAATGGGCGAGTGGGCCTTGGGCCAAAAGGTTCGAAAGCACTGTCGACTGCCAGATCGCATCGCGAGCAGGCTCGCTCCCACAATTGGATTTGCAGCAAACACACATCTTGTATTTACCACCCATCCACTGTGGGAGCGAGCCTGCTCGCGATGGCGGCAGCCCGTTGAACCTCAATGCAACTGCCTTACTGCGATCAGAGCGCCTCGCGCCCCGGCACCCCATCGACCAACCGCTGGATGCCCAACGGATTGGCGTTTTTCAACGGCTCCGGCAACAGGCTGTCGGGGTAGTTCTGGAAGCACACCGGGCGCAGGAAACGATCGATCGCCAGCGTACCTACCGAAGTCCCACGGGCATCGGAAGTCGCCGGGTAAGGCCCGCCATGGACCATCGAATCACACACCTCCACCCCGGTTGGATAACCGTTGAGCAAGATGCGGCCAACCTTCTGCTCCAGCAGCGGCGTCAATTCGCTGAACCGTTCGAAATCCGCCGGCTCGCCAATCATCGTCGCGGTCAGTTGACCGTGCAGGCCGTTCAGCGCAGCGCTGAGTTGCGCCTGGTCCGCCACTTCGACAAACACTGTGGTCGGGCCGAACACTTCTTCCTGCAACGCCTCGTCACCGTTGATCAACAAGCTGGCATCAGCCTTGAACAACTGCGGCTGGGCCTGGTTGCCCTGCTGCTCGCGCCCGGCCAGGTGCTCAATACCTGGGTGAGCCAGCAGCTTCTGCAGGCCCTTGCCGTAGCTTTGCAGCGTGCCGGCGTTGAGCATGGTCTGGGGCGCCTGGTCGCCGATCAACGCGGCCACTTGCTGGGTGAAGGCGGTAAATTGCGGCGAACGAATGCCGATCACCAGGCCAGGATTGGTGCAGAACTGACCACAGCCCTGCACCACCGAGGCAGTCAAGTCACGCGCAATGTTCTCGGCACGGGTCTCCAGCGCTTGCGGCAAGACGATCACCGGGTTGATGCTCGACATCTCGGCAAACACCGGGATCGGCTGCGCACGTGCGGCCGCCATGTCGCACAGGGCCCGGCCGCCCTTGAGGGAACCGGTGAAGCCCACGGCCTGGATCGCCGGGTGCTTGACCAGCCACTCACCGACACCACCACCGTAGATCATGTTGAACACACCGGCCGGCATCGCGGTTTTTTCCGCCGCACGGATGATCGCATCGGCCACGTGCTCGGCGGTCGCCATGTGACCGCTGTGGGCCTTGAACACCACCGGGCAACCGGCGGCCAGAGCCGACGCGGTGTCACCACCGGCCGTGGAAAACGCCAGGGGAAAGTTACTGGCGCCGAACACCGCCACCGGCCCCAGGCCGATGCGATACTGGCGCAGGTCCGGACGTGGCAACGGCGTGCGTTCCGGCAAGGCGCGGTCGATGCGCGCACCGTAGAAATCGCCACGACGCAGAACCTTGGCGAACAGGCGCATCTGGCCGCTGGTGCGACCGCGCTCGCCCTGGATCCGTGCCGCCGGCAGCGCGGTTTCACGGCAGACCACGGCCACGAACTCATCGCCCAGGGCATCCAGTTCATCGGCAATGGCCTCGAGGAACTCGGCCCGGCGCACCGCGCTCAGGCTCCGGTAGGCCGGATAAGCCGCAGCCGCGGCTTTGGCGGCGGCGTCGACTTCTTCTGCCGTGGCCTGGATGAAATCATGGGGCAAGGCCTCGCCCGAGCTGGCGTCGACGCTTTGCAGGCGGGTCTGGCCGGCCGCGCTGCGCGCCCCGCCGATGTAGTTGTGGCCAAGGATCTGGTTCATCGCAAGTCTCCTTTTAAAGTGTGCCGATAGTACCCGGGTTGAACACCGCGTCTACCGGGGCAATGCCATTGACCAGCGGCGCGCCGAATTCAGCCTGGCTGATTTCGAACACATCCCCCGGCTGGGTGCGGATGCCGTCGGCGAACGACAGGGTCGCGGTACCGAAGAAATGAACGTGCACGTCCCCCGGGCGCAGGAACTGACTGTACTTGAAGTGATGGAACTCCAGGTTTTCGAGGCTGTGGCACATGTTGGCCTCGCCGCTGAGGAACTCGTTCTGCCACAGCACTTCGCCGTTGCGCAGGATACGACTGGTCCCGGAAAGATGTTGAGGCAGTTCACCCACGCGAAGTTCCGGACCAAAACTGCAGCTGCGCAATTTCGAGTGGGCCAGGTACAAGTAATTCTTGCGTTCCATGACGTGGTCGGAGAACTCGTTGCCCACCGCGAAGCCCAGGCGATAAGGCTTGCCGTCGTGGCCGATGACATACAGCCCGCTGATTTCCGGCTCTTCGCCGGCATCTTCGGCAAACGGCGGCAGCGGGAACGGATGGCCCGGACGGACCACAATGCTGCCGTCGCCCTTGTAGAACCACTCGGGCTGCACGCCAGCCTGTCCGGCCTCGGGCTTACCGCCCTCCACGCCCCATTTGAAAATGCGCATGGTGTCGGTCATGGCGCTTTCGTCGCCAGCCTGCTGGTGCATCTTGTCCCGGGCCGAGGCACTGCCCAGGTGGGTCAGGCCGGTGCCGCTGACCAGCAGATGCGCCGGATCCGGGTGATCCAGCGGAGGCAGGATGCGCAGTTCACTGAGCAACCGGGTGTAGTCATGACCGGCGCCCAGGCCCAGGCTGTTGACGTGTTGCTCAAGCTTCACGCCCGCCTCGATGGCCGCCAGCGCCAGGTCGCGCACGCTACCGGCGCCCTGCACTTCGCGCACCTGGTCGCCGTCGACCACACCGACGCGGCGTTCGCCGTTAGGCAATTCGAACTGAACTAAACGCATACTTTTCTCCCTGCAAACAAAACTTGAATAACACGCTGGTCCCTGTGGGAGCGAGCCTGCTCGCGATGGCGCTGGACCAGCAACATTGATGCGACTGACAGACCGCAATCGCGAGCAGGCTCGCTCCCACAGTTGATTTCAATCACCTCAGGTACGCGTCGCCCCCCGGGCGCTGGCCGCGAACTGATCCGTCGGCAGCACATGCTTACGCTCCAGCAGGCGATACACCACGCCGGTCAACACCAGGCCGAACACCATCACGCAGGACAGGAAGTACAGCCCCGACGCCAGGTTGCCGGTGTACTCCTTCAGCGCACCGATCACGAATGGCCCGATGTAGCCACCCAGGTTGCCCACCGAGTTGATCAGTGCGATACCCGCCGCCGCACTGGCGCCGGCAAAGAAACGCCCCGGCAAGGTCCAGAACACCGCGGTGCAGGAAAACAGCGCAAACGCCACCAGGCACAACGCCGCCAGTTGCAACACCGGCACCGTCAGCCAGGCACTGAGGAACAGGCCTATGGCGCCCAGCACATAGAGCACGGCCAGATGACCGTAGCGATCGTTCAAGCGGTCGGAACTGCGAGGAATGATCAGCAAACCGATGATGCCGAAGATGTAGGGCACCGAGGACACGAAACCGGTCACCAGATCAGTGCCGCCAAACTGCTTGATCAACGTGGGCAGCCACAGGCCCAGCCCATAGATGCTCAAGGTCACCGGCAGATAGAACAGCGCCAGCAGCAGGACACGCTTGTCCTTCAAGGCGTGCAGCGGATTGCCGTGCCGGGTCTGGCCGTATTCCTCAAGGTCTTTTTTCAGTTCCCCGGTCAGCCAGTCCTTTTCGGCCTGGTCCATCCACTTCACCTGTTGCGGACCATCCGGCAGATAACGCAGCACCGGCCAGGTCAGCAAGACCGCCGGCAGGCCGATGACGATAAACAACCACTGCCAGCCGTGCAGGCCCAGGATGCCGTCCATGCCCAGCAAGCCGCCGGAGACGGGGCCGGTGATCATCATGGCGATGGGCTGAGACAGAATGAACAGGCCCAGGATCTTGCCGCGATGGCGAACCGGGAACCATTGGGTGATGTAGTACAGCACGCCGGGGAAGAATCCGGCTTCCGCCGCGCCGAGCAGAAAGCGCATCACATAGAAGCTGTAAGGCCCTTGCACAAACGCCATGCCGATGGTGATGGCGCCCCAGGTGATCATGATCCGCGCGAACCAGCGCCGGGCACCGAAGCGTTCCAGCATCAGGTTGCTGGGGATCTCCAGCAGGAAGTAGCCAATGAAAAACAACCCCGCGCCCAGGCCGTAGGCGGCGTCACCGATGCCGATGTCGGCGCCCATGTGCAGCTTGGCGAAGCCCACGGCGGAACGGTCCACGTAGGCGATCAGATATAGCAGGATCAGAAAAGGAATCAGTTTCAGCGTGATGCGGCGAATAAGCCGCAATTCCTGGCTCATGGGACCGGTCTCCGATTGTTGTTGTTATAGAACCTTGGGGGATTTCTCTGGCCAATGAGCGCCAGGACAATCCCTCCGTTGAATCGGACTATATAGTAATACTATTTACCCAGCAACACTTCCAAACCGAGCGAATTGAGCTTATGTTAGGCGCAAGCTAAAACCATATAGTCATACAATAAGAGAATCGATCATGTCTGATAAGAAACCCTCCCTGCGCTCGGCCCAATGGTTTGGCACCGCCGACAAAAACGGCTTCATGTACCGCAGCTGGATGAAAAATCAGGGCATCGCCGACCATCAGTTTCATGGCAAGCCAATCATCGGCATCTGCAACACCTGGTCGGAGCTGACGCCATGCAACGCACATTTCCGGCAGATCGCCGAACACGTCAAGCGCGGCGTGATCGAGGCCGGGGGCTTCCCGGTGGAGTTTCCGGTGTTCTCCAACGGCGAATCGAACCTGCGCCCTACCGCCATGCTGACGCGCAACCTGGCGAGCATGGACGTTGAAGAAGCGATTCGCGGCAACCCGATTGACGGCGTCGTGCTGCTCACCGGTTGCGACAAGACCACGCCCGCTTTGCTGATGGGTGCCGCCAGTTGCGACGTGCCGGCAATCGTCGTGACCGGCGGGCCGATGCTCAACGGCAAACACAAGGGTCAGGACATCGGTTCGGGCACGGTGGTCTGGCAATTGAGCGAACAGGTCAAGGCCGGCACCATCACCATTGACGACTTCCTCGCGGCCGAAGGCGGCATGTCCCGTTCGGCCGGTACCTGCAACACCATGGGCACCGCGTCCACCATGGCCTGTATGGCCGAAGCCCTCGGCACGTCCCTGCCCCACAACGCTGCGATTCCGGCGGTGGATGCGCGCCGTTATGTGCTGGCCCACATGTCCGGCATGCGTGCGGTGGAAATGGTCCGCGAAGACCTGAAGCTGTCGAAAATCCTGACCAAAGAAGCCTTCGAAAACGCCATCCGCGTCAACGCGGCCATCGGCGGCTCCACCAACGCGGTGATCCATCTCAAGGCCATCGCCGGACGCATCGGCGTGCAACTGGACCTGGACGACTGGACCCGCATCGGTCGCGGCATGCCGACCATCGTCGACCTGCAGCCGTCCGGACGCTTCCTGATGGAAGAGTTCTACTATGCTGGTGGCCTGCCAGCGGTACTGCGCCGTCTCGGCGAAGCCAACCTGATCCCCAACCCGAATGCCCTCACCGTCAACGGCAAGAGCATCGGCGAGAACACCAAGGACGCACCGATCTACGGCCAGGACGAAGTCATCCGCACCCTGGACAACCCGATCCGCGCCGACGGCGGCATCTGCGTGCTGCGTGGCAACCTGGCGCCACTGGGGGCGGTGCTCAAGCCATCCGCCGCCACCGCCGAACTGATGCAGCATCGCGGTCGCGCGGTGGTGTTCGAGAACTTCGACGAGTACAAGGCGCGGATCAACGATCCGGAACTGGATGTCGATGCCAGCTCGATCCTGGTGATGAAGAACTGCGGGCCCAAAGGTTATCCGGGCATGGCCGAAGTCGGCAACATGGGGTTGCCGGCCAAGCTGCTGGCCCAGGGCGTGACGGATATGGTGCGGATTTCCGATGCGCGCATGAGCGGCACCGCCTACGGCACCGTGGTCTTGCATGTGGCGCCGGAAGCAGCAGCCGGCGGGCCTCTGGCGGCGGTGAAGGAAGGTGACTGGATCGAGCTCGATTGCGCCAGCGGTCGTCTGCATCTGGACATCCCCGACGCCGAACTCGCCGCTCGCCTGGCCGACATCGCCCCCCCGCAGCAACTGCTGGTGGGCGGCTATCGCCAGCTGTACATCGACCATGTGTTGCAAGCAGACCAAGGCTGTGACTTCGACTTCCTGGTCGGCTGCCGCGGCGCCGAAGTACCGCGTCATTCCCACTGACCCTACGAAAGCTGTCTAGCCACTGCGTAGGAGCTGTGTAGGAGCTGTCGAGTGCAACGAGGCTGCGATCTTTCCCCAAACACTTGAATCTCAAGCGAAAGATCAAAAAGATCAAAAGATCGCAGCCTCGCTTCGCTCGGCAGCTCCTACACCACATTCCAGCGGAGCTAGCGCCCTCTCCACAAGGTCACTCAGGCCCAGGGTTTGGCCTGATGAATATCCGTCGCGCCTGCTATCATGCGCATCACTCCCCTCGCACAGGATCGCGCCGCATCCCATGGACTACCGTAAACCCTCCGACCGCAAAAGCATGCACGCGCGCATCGTCCAGGAACTGGGCATGCAGATCGTTTCCGGGCGTTTCAAACCCGACGATAAACTGCCCGCCGAAGCATTGTTGTGCGAGGAGTATGCCGTCAGCCGTCCGGTGTTGCGCGAGGCAACACGCGTGCTGGTCGCCAAGGGGCTGGTGTATTCGCGGCCACGGGTCGGCACGGTGGTCAAGGCGCGCCGGGAATGGCACATGCTCGACCCCGATGTGCTGCACTGGTTGATGCAAAGCAGCCCGCAAAATGAGTTCTTCAATCTGCTGACCAGCGTACGCAGCATCATCGAACCGGCCGCCGCGGCCCTCGCCGCACAGTTTGCCAACGATGCCGACATCGCCGCGATCCGCGAGGCCTACCAGCGCATGGAGGCGGCACCGACCCCCGAGGCCGTGCTGCAACCGGACCTGGACTTCCACAGCCGCATCGCCGACGCCACCCACAATGACCTGCTCGCCAACCTGTGCAACATGTTGTCGGTCGCCATCGCCGAAGCCCTCAAGCACTCCAACCAGCGGCCCAACCTGCATGAACTGGCGATGCCGCGCCACAAGGCGATCCTCACCGCCATCGAGAACCGCGACGCCCTCGGTGCGCGCCATGCCACCCTGGTGCAACTGGACGATGCCCGCAGTGCGCTGAACGTGGTGTTGGGCGCCGATCCTTCCTGATATCCCCAAGCACTCCCGACGAGGCCTGGCATAACCGGTATTCACCGAGGTGGTATTTATTTACCGCCCTGGTGGGACCGGGATGTCGATACTGTGCGCGTCGTCATTTCCGGCGGCCCTGAGTTTATGAAAAGGACTTCATATGACCGCGCCCTCTACGGCCAATACTCTCCCCGCGTTGGCTCAAAGCGTCAGCCTGCAATTTGCCAGTCGCCCGACCTTCGAGCAGTTCGCCAAACGTATGCTCGAACAGGCCATCAAGGAAAAATACCCCACACTGGCCTTCGACCTCTCCAAAACCCGGCTGGCAACGCCCGATACAGCTTCGCGCGGCTATCTGCTCGAACCCTTCATGGCCCGCGTCCTCGACTACCTGGCACTGGGCACTCCTGTGCAATTCAAGGATCGCAACGGGCGGCGCAGCTTCCTGTCCGACGCGCCGCCGCGGCTGCTTTCGCCAGACGACGGCAAGCTGGATATGAACGTCATCAAAAAGCTGCTGCTCGAACTGCCCTGGAGCGTGCCCATCGGGCTAGAGGATGCGCTGACGCGTTACTGGAACGCCAACATCGACACCGCCTCGCAAACCGACAGGCAGGACGGCACCAGCCGCTGGCAGTGGCTCAGCGATGTGCTCAGAAATCTGCTGCATATCCGCGGTCTGCAGCAGCCTGGCCTTTCTGAAGAGGCCCGCGACGCCCTCGACCAGATTGTCCAATGGCCAGATCGTGAACAACGCTTTCGGCGTCACGGCCAATCGTCCGTCTATGCCTACAGCCTTGAGACCCGGCTCACTCGGGACGGCTCCAGCAGTGTGTTGATCAGCAGCGAAATGCTATTGGTCCGCTGCAAGAACAACTCGACACGCCTACTGCTTTGCAGTCCTGCCGGTGCTGTCCAGGCCTTCGACTCCCTGGATGCGTTCACTCAACACTGGGGCATTCTGATCGCCAGCCGGTACCTCGTCGACAGCGTGACTTGCCAACGTAACGAGATCAGTGGCAATGCCTTCGAGACCCAGGCGGCCCTGATCCTGGAGCAGCAACTGGCCGACCTGGAGGCGGTGCAACTGCCCTCGCGGATTGGCCTGCCAGAGCTCAAGGCACTCTATGCCGAGCTGAGCGACCCCGCCCGCTATCTGCTCGACGCCCCGCAGCCGATGCCCGAAACGGCGGCACGGATCGCCCCCCTGATTCCCGACTGGCTGAAACAGGCGTCCGTCATCGACAGGACGAAGATCCAGCAATACAGCCTGGCATTGGCCAGTGCCAAGAAACGCAACCAGGGCCGCACCTTTCTCAGCGACATCCAGGACATCAAGGTTTTCGCCGCCGAGGCCCTGCTCAACGTCCTGCAGCAGGCCAACGACCGCAGTCCGACCAAGGCCCAGGCCAGCCAATACCAGCCCGACGATGTGCAACTGACCTTCAGCGCAGCGGCGGGCTACCCCGGCACCACCGGGATTGTCGAAAAAAGAACGATGAGCCTGACCGAACTGGCGATCGACAACCTCGTCTCCCGCCCCGGCGTGGATCCGGTGCTCAGCCATCGCCTGGGCCTGGCGCTGCCGATGTGGTTGACGGCGGACTTCATCACTCGCAAGGACGGGCTGATCGAACAGGTGGACATCGGCACGACCTACCCGCGCTACCTGCAACAAAAGCTGTTGGACGATGTGTCGCAAGCCCACCAGCGCCAACGGATGTTCGCCGAGGAGATCCCCGCCCAACTGCCGCTGGATGCCCTCAAGCAGATCCTCAACCACGAAAACGGCATGACCCGCCAAGGACTGGCCCTGATCGAAGCCCTGCTCAAACCCGACGCCGATGAGCAACGGGTCGCGGGGGGCGCTCCGGTCGTCATTCGCCACCTGGCCTTCCTGCGCAAGCCTGAAGCCCACCCTGATACCGTGACGAACATGTTCATCATCGAGCCGGAGGATATCGCCACTGGCCCGCATGTGCTGTATCGCCCGCTCTATACGCCTTCGCTGCTGCAATACCCGACGCGTCAGGCATTGCTGCAAGCCATCGCCGCGCCCGGAGACCTGCAACAGAGTGTACTGACCTGGATGTCCGACGCCGCTCGCCTGATCTACGCCAACGGCGGTTTCCAGGAACCCCATATCGTGCGCTTCTATCAGGGCGATGAGTTCAGCCTTCCCCAGAAGCCGGCGCCGGCGACCCTGGCGGTCGACAGCGTCAACGACGAACTGCGGCAGTTCCTGCGCAACGGCGAATTGATGCAATACCTCTACGGCAGCAATGCCCGGGCTCTGGTCACTCAGGCAGACCGGGACTCGGTGTCCAACAGTGAAAGCCGCTGGGACATTCTGCTTCACGGTGGCAGCCTGTTGTTCAACACCCTGCTGTTGCCCCTGCTGCGCGGCCCGGCCATGGCCACCGCCTGGCTATGGAACCTGATGGCCAGCGCCAATCAGGACATCCCGGCCCTGAGCAGCGAAGACTCGGTGACCCGGGAACTCGCCGCTGTCGATCTACTGCTCAACCTCGGCATGCTGCTGGTCCAGTTTCCCTCCATCAGTGCGCCCCCTCGGGCCCCATTGCCCGAAGCGCTCAAGGAACAGGTGATGCGCCCTCCCGCGCCGCGCATCATCCCGGAGCAGTGGCCCGCACCCGCGCCACCGAGCATTCATGAAGGGCCCGTGGCCTTGCCAGGGGAACACTCCGGCGGCAGCGGCAGAAACCTTGACCTCAGTTTCGCCAGCGCGGGCCGACGGTTGACACCGGAGCAACTCGCCCGCCTGCAACGCTTCCAGGTAAACCAACCGGCGTCCATGCCGGAGCCGACAAAATATGGCCCTTACACAGGCCTGTACGTTATCCGCAATACATGGCACGCCCTGGTGGATGGGAAGATGTATCAGGTGACCCCGGAACCAGACGGCACCGCGATCATTGTCAACCCCATCGCCCCACGGGACTCGGCTCAGTATGGTCCGGTGCTGCAAGCGGATGCCCGCGGCAACTGGTCCATTGACCTGCGCTTGCGCCTGCGTGGGGGCATGCCGCCCAAGCGCCTGGCCAAACTGCGGGACATCAAGGCCCAACGCGCGGCCGAACTGAGCGAACTTCTGAAGAGTTATTACAAGGGCGAGGCCGATGAGCAACGCGCCCTCGACACTGCCCAGGAAGTCATGACCAGAACCCAGGCAGGCAACTTTACCGAAGCGCAACGCGCGGACAAGCGGGCACGCTTCTACAAGCTGCTGGAGAAACAGACTGACACCTATCTGAAGCTGCTGGACAACGTCACCGAATATGCCAGCCACGATATGCAACTGCCCCCAGGCATCATCCGCGCCTTGATGGAGAATGTGGTCAACAATGCCCGCAAGGCCTTCCTGATCAACGAGTTCGAGCTGACGGCACTGGATGCCGCTCATGGCCAATTCACACAAGATTATTCGACCCTGCAAGCGAATGTCGCTGGCAACGTTCTCGACTATTTCAATTACCTTGACGCCTTGAGTGACATCAACGATCGCTCGATCTATTGGCTGGAACTCAGGGACCGCTACCTGGAAGCGCTGTTGAACCTGGATGCCGCGGGCGCGCAAGTCTTCGAGCGGCTGACCCGGGACCGTCCATTGGGTGAACGAACGGCATTGGCCACCAAGGCCCTGCAACTGCCTACGCTGGCAGCGCTGATCTTCAAGGACCCCGATTCCGACCTTCCCGAGAACCTGCACAACGTCACCCAGTTATTGATGGAACAGGCGCGCTCCCAGTCCGACCTGAGCACCTACGAACTGAGCCCATCGGAACAGATCGAGGTTCTGGAAAGCCTGATCGAACACTATGGCGCGGCCCTCGATGCCATGCAGGGTATGAAAGCCCTCAATGCCGCAGACATGGACACCTCCTATTTCGGCAGGCTGTTCAGGCTGGTGGAAGGCCTTTATCAAGACGCATCCGCCAAACTGGCCGCCGAGATCAAGCCCGAGCCGGCACCGCGCAAGCGTGCGCCCAAACGTAGCAGGACACCTGCCGGGCGCCCGCAGAAAAAGGTCATCAAGACGCGCAAGAGCGGTGTTTTGATCGGCGACCTGAAACCGGCCGGCACGTCGTTGCCGATCGAGGTCGTCGAGCTGCGCTCCGAAGTCGACGACAGGCTACTCGCCACCTACTCGCAACACGACGACGTCTGGGACCTCGTCGAGGTCCAACGACCAGTCCCAGCTCCCCGCACACGCTCGGTCAAGGCGATCAAGGCCGATGCACGAAAGCTGCTCGGGCAGCTGGAAAACAGTCTGTTGAACGCCGAACGCTATAAAACCCAGTGTCGCTTCCCACAGGAAATAGAGGAAATCCTCAGCAATGAAGCGAGTCGCTACCGCAAGCTGTCCGAAGAACTCGAACGAGCCTTCACCGCCTCGAAAAACCCGCGCACCGCAGCCGATCAGACACTGACCGAGCAACTGTCAAACGCTGTTTCGCGCCTGATCACCCGAGGCAGTGAACTGCGCACCGAATTGAGCCTGAAACTGCCCCCCACCGACAGCAACCTTCGCTACCTGTTCGAGAAAAACCTGATACAAGTTGCCAAGCTCGGCGAACGCAAAGCCTTGAAGGGCGAGCGCAAGGATTTCCTCCAGGAGTACGCCATCAATGACCGGGACGGTTGGCCCCTCTGGTACGCGCACTTTCATTACGAAACGGCAGACACGCCAAAAGCTGACTTTAGCGTCGCGCATTTGAAAACCAAGGAACAGCGCAAGGAGCACTACCATTCAATGCTGGCCAAGGCGAAAAGCCCTTACGCAGTGGTGAATGTGTACCGAGGACAGATCGGCAGGCCGTTGGCGCAAAGCAAGTTCTTGCCGTTGGCGCCTTGACGGGAGTGGGTGACTCACCGTGGCGAGGGAGCTTGCTCCCTCGCTAAATAAACCCAGGTTGAGGCTTTTTGTGGCGAGGGGATTTATCCCCGCTGGGCTGCCCAGCAGCCCCAAGAATTGAATGCGATCAGCCTGATACACCGCAGTGGCTGGTTTGGGGGGCTGCTTCGCAGCCCAGCGGGGATAAATCCCCTCGCCACAGGGTGTTGTGCTTTGTGCAAGAAGTCAGTGGGCAAACAACGACTTACTCTTCTGCCCTGCCATTTTCTCAGGTTTGATCAGGAAGCGCGCCAGCGCCGGCAGCAGCCACAGTGCCCCGAACATGTTCCACAGCAACATGAACGTCAGCATCAGCCCCATGTCGGCCTGGAACTTGATGGCCGAGAAGATCCAGGTGCACACACCGATGGCCAGGCACAGGCCAGTGAACAACACCGCCTTACCGGTGGACTTCAGCGTCTGGTAGTACGCCTCTTGCAACGGCAACCCGGCCCGCAGGAAGCTTTCCAGGCGGCTGTAGATGTAGATGCCGTAATCCACGCCAATCCCCACGCCAAGCGCCACCACCGGCAGCGTCGCGACTTTCACGCCAATCCCCATGAAGGCCATCAGCGCGTTACCCAGCACCGAGGTTAGCACCAGAGGCAGCACGATGCACAGCGTCGCCGCCCAGGAACGGAAGGTGATCATGCACATGGTTGCCACACAGATGTACACCAGGATCAGAATGGTCAGTTCCGACTCCTTGATCACTTCGTTGGTCGCCGCTTCAATGCCAGCGTTGCCGGCGGCGAGGATGAACTCCAGGCCGTCGCGATTATTTTCCTTGGCAAACTCCTGCACCACCTTCACGGCGCGGTCCAGGGTCTCGGCCTTGTGGTCGTTGAGGAACACCAACACCGGAGCCACGGAGCAGTTGTTGTTGTACAGGCCATCGGCCCGAGCAATGGAGTTGTTCAACACATCAGGGTTGCGCGACAGGGTTTCCCATTTCAGGTTGCCCTCGTTCATGCCCTTGATCATTTGCTTGGATACGGTGACCAGGGAGATCGCTGACTGCACCCCCTCGGTGTTCTGCATTTTCCACATCAGTTCGTCGATGGGGGCCATGGCTTCATAGCGCGAGCAGCCTTCAGCCTTGGTCTTGACCATCACCACCAATACGTCGGAGCTGGTGGAATAGTTGCTGATGATGAAGTTGTTGTCCTGGTTGTAGCGCGAGTCCGGTCGCAACTCCGGCGCGCCCTGGTCCAGGTCACCGATCTTCAGGTTCTGGCTGTACCAGAGGCCGCCACCAAAGGCGATCAAGGCCAGGACGATCGACACCGGCGCGACCTTGGCGCTGGCAAACTTCGACAGCAGGCGCCAGAACGGGTGCTCACGCGTCGCATCCTTTTTGCTGCGCTCAATGGCACGTTTGCTGATGCCGACATAGGAAATCGCCACCGGCAACAGGATCAGGTTGGTGAACACAATCACCGCCACGCCGATGGACGCCCCAAAGGCCAGTTCCCGGATCACGCCGATATCGATGATCAGCAAGGTGATGAAGCCGACGGCATCCGCCAGGATCGCGATCATCCCCGGCAGGAACAATTGACGGAATGTGCGCCGCGCCGCCGTCAGGGCGTTGTCCGCTTCACTGGATTGCAGAGCGATACCGTTGATTTTCTGCACGCCGTGGGAGATACCAATGGCGAAGATCAGAAACGGTACCAGCATCGAATAAGGATCGAGCCCGAAACCGACGGCGTGCATCAGCCCCAACTGCCAGACCACGGCTACCAGGGTCGTGCTCAGCACTGCAATGGTGCTGCGCATGCAGTTGGTGAACCAGTACAGCAGCACCAGGGTAATGATGAAGGCCACGCCGAAGAACATCACCACCATGGTCAGGCCGTCGATCAAGTCACCGACCTTCTTGGCGAAGCCCACGATATGGATCTTCACGTTGGGGTTCTGGGCTTCAAACTTGTTGCGGATCTTGTCTTCGAGTTCGTGGGAGAACTTCTGGTAATCCAGGGCCAGCAGCTTGCCCTGGTCCTGCGGGTCCGGATAGGACTCCAACAGCGGGATATCGATGATGCTCGATTTGAAATCGTTGGCCACCAGGCGTCCGACCTGACCGGACTTGAGCACGTTGTTGCGTAACAGGTCGAGGCTGTCGGCCGAGCCGTCATAGCTCTGGGGAATCACCTCACCACCGGCAAAGCCCTCCTCCGTCACTTCGGTCCAGCGCACGCTCGGGCTCCACAACGACTTGAGGCCGGAGCGGTCGACGCCGGAAATGTAGAACACCTCATCATGAATCTGGCGCAAGGTCTCCATGTAATCCTTGGAGAAAATGTCACCGTTGGTGGCCTCCACGGAAATCCGCACCGTGTTGCCCAGGTTCGCCAAGTCATTGCGGTGTTCGAGCATCTTCTCGATGAAGGGGTGCTCGAGGGGGATCATCTTTTCGAAACTGGTGGACGGCCGGATCAGCGTGGCCTGCCAGAACAGGAAAATACTGACCAACAGGCAAATGACGATCACTGCCGGGCGGTTGTTGAAAATCAGGCGTTCGAGAAACGTCGCCTTGTCTTGATGATGACTGCTCATGGGGTCCGCCTTCTTGTTATTGTGCCCGCCGGATGTTTGCGGCTCATTTGCTCAATTCAGCGCCGGTGGGGGTGGTGGCGTGAACGCCACCCTGTCCTGCCAGGATCAGATTGCCGTTGCCCGCCGCCGTGACGGCCGCCACGGAAATCCGATCCGGGCGGTTGAATACGCTGAAGGTCACGCCGTCATCGCTGCTGCGCACCACACTGCCGCCGTTGCCGACAATGACGATGGAGCCATCTGGCAAGAGCGTGGCTCCGGACAGGCCGAATTCCAGGGCACCCCGGGTGGCCTTGAGCTCGACCTGCTCCCAGGTGCTACCAAAATCGGTGGAGCGATAGAGGTTGCCGCGCAGGCCGTAGGCCAGCAACGTTGAAGGCTGAGCAGTGCCGATGACGCCGAACAGCGAGCCTTCGTATGGGCCTTCGATCTTTTCCCAGGTCTGGCCCCAATCGCTGGAGCGGAACATGCTGCCGGCCTCACCGACGATGAACAGCCCGGCGTCTTTCACCGCAGCGATCGCGTTGAGATGGAACTGGTCTTCGTTGTCGAGGCGATCCCCGACCTCTTCCCAGTGCTTGCCGCCGTCGGTGGTTTCGAACAGCGCCCCGTAGGCGCCCACGGCAAAACCGTTGCTCGCATCCTTGAACCAGACGTCCAGCAGCGGCGATTCACGGGTCAGGTCTTCGAATTGCTTGGTCCAGGTGCTGCCACCGTCTTCGCTGGCCAGTATCTGCGCGTCGTGCCCCACGGCCCAGCCGTGTTTGTCATCGACGAAAAATACTGCGGTGAGCAACTGGCGGGTCGGCACCTTGGCCTGAGTCCAGGAGCTGCCCTGATCGTCCGAATAGACAATGTGCCCGCGATCACCGACCGCCACCAGGCGTTTGCCGGCATGGACCACATCGAGCATCAGGGTTTTGCTGGCCTTGGCCGACTCGACGGAATAGATGACATCGGATGTCGACGCCGCTACGGCCATCACCGGTGCAGACAACACGGCAGAGCCCAGCAGCGAGAGCGCCGAGACCAGCAACGCGACTCTGCGCAGTACCGGCGGCCGGCAGCGGCCCACAGCCATGACAGGCTCATTCATAGACCTTTCCCCCATTATTATTGTTAGGTTCGTACGAAAAGTGCCTGCGCGACGATCATGCTGCGTTGAAAACAGGCTCGGAATGCTCATTTACAACCAGTAAACTCCGCTTCCTCGCCTGTTTTCGCCTTGCCTGATCGCCGCTCGGCGACTTTTCATACGAACCTTCGGTCATTCAACCCTTCAGGGCGCCGTAAGCGGGCTCATCGTGATTGACTGTTCTGGAGCATAGTCCTGAAACCTGCAATCTAGAGCCACTTCGGAAGCTGACCTATCCTATCGGGCTTTGGAAAGGTCTGACAATCGACGCCGCGTTATCTTTTGTTAACCGTGGGGGGATGCGGTTGGGGGTGAATGAAGGGGTATTCGGGGAGGTTATAGCTGGACGCTGGGTAGCTATAGCGGTGGCTGGTCTGACGCTATCGCGAGCAGGCTCGCTCCCACAGGGTATCTCTGTTGAACACAAAACAGGCGTCCATTGAAGATCCCTTGTGGGAGCGAGCCTGCTCGCGATGCGAACACCGCGGTCTGCCAGGCAGACCGCGGCGTCAATGTCACGCCAGGCTCTTGCTCACCACTTCGAACACATCGGCCGACAGCCCGCCGGACGCCAGGATGCGCTCCAGCTCGGCTTTCATCAGCGCCTGGCGGGCGCTGTCGTATTTGCGCCAGCGGGTCAGCGGTGCCAGTTGCCGTGCGGCGATCTGCGGGTTGAAGCCATTGAGCTGGATCACCAGGTCCGCCAGGAAGCGATAACCCGAACCGTCGGCGGCGTGGAAGTTGATCAGGCTTTGCCCGGCAAACGCCCCCACCAGCGCGCGAACCTTGTTCGGGTTCTTGATATTGAACGCCGGGTGCTCCATCAAGGCCTTGACCCGCGCCAGGCCGCCCGGCAACGGGCTGCCGGCCTGGACGCTGAACCATTGGTCCATGACCAGCGGGTTGCCTTTGAAGTTTTCCGCGAACACTTCCAGGGCCTTGGCTTTCTCGGCTTCGAATGGCGAGTTGACCAACACCGCCAGCGCCGTGAGACGCTCGGTCATGTTGTCGGCGGTGTCGAACTGCTCCAGGGTGGCACTGAGCACTTCCGGCTTGTCGGCAAGCATCAGGTACGACAGCGCGATGTTCTGCAACGCACGACGGGCGAAATGCTCGGCCTCGGCCACATAGGGGGTGCGTTTGGACAGGTCGCGGTTGGCTTCATAGCGCAGCCACAAGGCTTCGAACAGATTCTCCGCCAGTTGTTTACGAGCAAATTCACGGGCGGCGTGGATCGCCTCCACGTCGGCCACTTCGCTGATTTCCGTCAGGTAAGCCTCGCCAGGCAGCGAGAGCATTTCCGCGACCATAGCCTGGTCCAGGGATTCGTCCGACAGTACGGTGCGCAACGCGCTGATCAGACGCGGGTCTAGCACCAGCGTTTCACCTTTCTGATGCTGGGCGATCAGTTCCTGTAGCACTTGCACCGACAATTGCTGGCCGGCATCCCAGCGGTTGAAGCCGTCGCTGTCGTGCTGCATCAGGAACATCAACTGGTCGCGGCTGTACGGGAAGCTCAGCTTCACCGGCGCCGAGAAGCCACGCAGTAGCGATGGCAGGGGTTGTTCGGCGATATCGACAAAGGTGAAAGTCTGCTCGGCTTCGGTCACCGAGATCACCCGGGAGGTACCCTTTGCCGCCGCTTCACCGGCCAGACGCAAAGGCATTTCAGCGCCCTTGCCGTCCAGCAAACCCAGCTCCACGGGAATCACAAATGGCAGTTTTTCCATTTTGTCCGGGGTCGGTGGGCAGCTCTGACTGAAGGTCAGGCTGTAGGTCCGGGCAGCAGCGTCGTAGGCCTCGCTGACCGCCAGCCGTGGCGTGCCGGCCTGACTGTACCAGCGCTTGAACTGACTGAGGTCGACGCCGTTGGCATCCTCCATGGCCTTGATGAAGTCATCGCAGGTCACGGCCTGGCCGTCGTGGCGCTCGAAGTACAGGTCGCTGCCCTTGCGAAAGCCCTCGGCGCCCAGCAGGGTGTGGATCATGCCGACCACCTCCGAACCCTTTTCGTACACGGTCAGGGTGTAGAAGTTGGATATCTCGATGAAACTGTCCGGGCGCACCGGGTGGGCCATGGGACCCGCGTCTTCGGCAAACTGATGAGTGCGCAGGTACGCCACGTCCTGGATACGCTTGACCGTGGCCGAGTTCATGTCGGCCGAAAAACCGGCGTCGCGGAACACGGTGAAGCCTTCCTTGAGGGACAACTGGAACCAGTCACGGCACGTCACGCGGTTGCCCGACCAGTTATGGAAATACTCGTGGGCAACGATCGCTTCGACCCGCTGGTGCGCGGCATCGGTGGCGGTTTCGGCGCGGGCCAGCACTGCGCTGGAGTTGAAGATGTTCAGGCCCTTGTTTTCCATGGCGCCCATGTTGAAGTCGTTGACCGCGACAATCATGAAGATGTCCAGGTCATACTCACGGCCATAGACCTCTTCATCCCAGCGCATCGACTTCTTGAGGCTGGTCATGGCGTGCTGGCACTTGTCGATGTTTTCCGGCTCGACATAGATGCGCAGCGCGACGGTGCGCTCGGTCATGGTGGTGAAGGTGTCTTCGACGCACCACAGGTCCCCGGCCACCAGGGCAAACAGGTAGGCGGGTTTCTTGAACGGGTCTTCCCAGGTCGCCCAGTGCCGGCCATCTTCGCCGGGACCGCTGGCGATCGGGTTGCCGTTGGACAGCAACACCGGATAGCTGTGCTGCTCGGCCACCACCGTGGTGGTGAATGTGCTCATCACATCCGGCCGGTCGAGGTAATAGGTGATCTTGCGAAAACCCTCAGCCTCGCACTGGGTGCAGAACATGCTGCCGGACTTGTACAAGCCTTCCAGGGCGGTGTTGGTTTCCGGGTGGATCCTGACAGTGGTGTCCACCGTGAAGGCCGAGGCCTTGGGTTGCAGGGTCAGGTGGCTGCCGTCCAGTTGATAGTCCAGCGGATTCAGGTCGGTGTCGTCGAGCTTGATCGAGAGCAGCTCCAACTGCTGGCCATCGAGCACCAGGGGCGGCAGGCCGGCACCGCGCTCGGGGTTACGGCGCATCACCAGTTGCGCATGGACCAAGCTGTGGTCCTCGAACAACTCGAAGGTCAGGTGCGTCTCGTCGATCAGGTACTCGGGCGCCTGATAGTCCTTCAGGTAAATCATCTTCGGTTGTTCGGTGCGCATGGGTCGAGTCCTTCTACTGATGCACGGCGAGCTGATAAGCCGTGTATTTACGAATATTGATCACGCCGGTGTCGAAAATCAGGTATTGGCCCTTGATCCCCAGCAGCGTGCCTTCGGCAATCGGGTTCTTGTCCAGGTTGAAGCTGACGATCTTGGCCGGGTACTGCTCCACCGGATAACGGATCTCGATGGGCTCGACGTCCGCTATGGTCTGGATCGCTTGCAGACCGAATCGTTCCTGCAAGCCTTGCAGACCTTCAGCGCAGCTCTCGAACAGCGAATCGCGGATCCGGGGCAGGTTCACCGCCACGGCGTCGCCCTTGAGCAACGCGCGCCAGTTGGTCTTGTCCGCCACCTGACTTCGGAACAGGTCTTCGACAAAGCCCGATTGCTGGCGCGTGGCGACCCGCAGGATCGGCAGCGCCTGGCTGGCACCCTGGTCCAGCCAGCGGGTCGGCAGCTGTGTGGCGCGGGTGATGCCGACTTTCACGCCCGAGGAATTGGCCAGGTACACCACATGATCGGTCATGCAGAACTGTTCGCCCCAGGCCGGCTCGCGGCAGGTGCCCGCGTCGAAGTGGCAACGCTCGGGGCTCATGATGCACAGGTCGCATTGGGCCAGCTTGGTCATGCAGGGGTAGCAATAACCCTGGCTGAAACTGGTCTTGGTCCGGCGTCCGCAATGGCTGCAGTGGATCGCGCCGAGAAACTCCAGGCGCAGCGTGCTGCCGATCAACGGATTGACCGGCACCTCGACATCGCCCAGGCGAAAGGCGTATTGAACGGTCGGCCCGTCAAGGCGTGCCGACATCTTGCTGATTGCACCGCGGCCAATCTCGATCAATGGATGGCATCCGACTTGAACAGGATATTCGGTACTTGCGTGGCTTTGGACTGACACTCCTGCGGGCCCATGTAGCCGGTGCGTTCCTCTTCGGGCAGGTTCTGGATCTCCCAGGCGATCATCGCCTGCAGAGACAATTCGCGCTGCTCGGCGGTGAGTTTGTTGCCATCGGCCCATTTCCCGATTTCCACCGCCAGTTTCAGGCTCTGATAGATATCGGGGGTGATGTTTTTGATCATTTCGTTGAACGAGGACATGGATTCTCCGCGCAATCGCGCATATTCAAGTGTTACAGGCGCCAGTTCAGAGGGCCATTTTACGACGAGCGAACAGCCCGCCCAACAAACCCGTGAAGCAACCGATGAGCAGCCCGCCGACATGGGCCGCGTTGGCGATCTCGCCGAAACCGATCAGCGAGATCAGCCCGGACAGGCACAGCACCAGCCACACCAGCATCATCACCAACACCCCGCGGGGTAAGTGATAGGCCGGGTTCGGTGCCAATAGCTGGAAGATCCAGCAATGCCCCAGCAGGCCATAGAGCACGCCGGACAAGCCGCCGAACAAGGTCGGGCCGCTGAACAAATATTGGGCGAAGTTGGACACGAGGCTGAACAGAAGGGTCAGCCCCAGCAGGTTGATGCCGCCCTGGCGCGCTTCGATCCGCCGCCCCAGTTCCCAATACCACATGCCATTCATGGCGATGTGCAGGAAACCGAAATGGATCAGCATCGGCGTCACCAGGCGCCACCATTGCCCCGCCGCCAGGCTGTCGGCCAGGGGCGTGAAATGGATATAGTCGCCGACGACGCGAAACTCCAGGAACGTCAGCCAGCGCAAGGTCTCGAGATTTTCCCCCAGCAACGTCACGGCGCCGACGATCAGGCTCAGCAGCAACATCAGGGCAGTGACCGGACTGCGGGTCAGTTGCTCGACGAAACCGGGCCGTCGCGACGTGCTGCCGCTGGCGGGCAACGCCAACTGTTGCTCGGGATCGCCGCTCGGGAAGCGTGCGTACAACGAGCGCACGTCTTCGCTGATTTCATCGGGCACCCAGAGCACCTGCTCACCCGCCTCTTCGCTGACCCGATGGGGCACCTGCATGCGCTGGAGCAATTTGACGAAGCCGCTCAAATCCTCGGCCAAGGGCAAGCGCAAGACCGCTACGACGCTCATCGCAACTCCTCCGGCCGCTCGACATCGACCCAGACAAATTTGTGCGGGTCCAGTCGGGTCTCTGCGTCGAGACGATAGGCCACCAGTTTTCCGTAAAGCACCGCGCTGTAATCCAGGCAGGCCAGGTTCGCACGGATCGGCGCGGGTTTGCCGCTGCGCCAGTAATGACCGACGAACAGCATCGGCTCATGAACGCCATAGCGCAGCAGATTATTCTTTTCATCCGGCGACAGCGGCGTGCGGGCCACCGGTTCGGGCAAGGCGTCGGGTTGGAACACGATGTCTCCATAGGTCTGCGGATCGTCTTCCCAGAACTTGGTGCGGAAGAACGAACGGGTCAGACCGTCACCCCCGGTGAGGGTCAGGCCATGGGGCAAGCGCATGTCGGTGCCACGCAGCAGGCGATCGAACACCGTGCAGGCAAAACTGCCCGGCTCCGCCGAGGCCTGGAGGAAATGCTCGTCGATACAGCCGTCCGGGAACAGGCCTCGCAGGGGCTCGATCAGACCGTTATCCCAGCAGGCGTGCACCACCCGGAAGCGCTGGGCATCGACAAACAACGGCAACTCGTAAAACCACTTGAGAAAGTCCTGCCAATCCGCGGGATGCCGCTCGAACTGGGTCAGGGTTTCGTTGAGCAGGCGCGCATGGCGCGGGGTGTGTTCGCGCACGTAGCGCTGGCCGCTGCCCGGCAATGCCGGTGTGCTCCAGCCCAGGGCGTTGAACTCGTGGTTGCCCATGATGCACAGCGCCTGCCCGGCCACCACCATGTCGTGGACAATGTGCAGAGCTTCGCGGATCCGCGGACCCCGGTCGATGATGTCCCCCAGGAACACCGCCATGCGCGACGGGTGCCGCCATACGCCGCCCTGCTTGTGGTAGCCGAGGCGGTCCAGCAGGCGTTCCAGGGTCAGGGCGCATCCGTGCACGTCGCCGATCAGGTCGTAACTGCGCGCAGGATCGAGCATCAGTCGCCTCCACCCCCCAACCGACTGCCCCAGCCGAGCTTGGTCCGGCAGACTTCGTAGTAATTGTGATCCAGCGGGTGGATCAGGCGCAGCTTCTGCGCTTTTTTGCTGACGGTGATGGTGTCACCCGGTGCGCAGGTGAAATGGTTCTGACCGTCACAGGACACTTGCGGGTAGATCTGCATATCCTTGGACACGACGATTTTCAGCTCACTGTTGCCATCGACCACAATGGGTCGCCCAGACAAGGTATGGGGGTACATGGGCACAATCACAATAGCGTCGAGCTTGGGGTGCATGATCGGGCCACCGGCCGAAAGCGCATAGGCCGTGGAGCCGGTGGGCGTGGCGACGATCAGGCCGTCGGCCTTCTGGCTGCAGACGAACTGACCGTCGATGTACAGCTCGAATTCGATCATGCGCGTGGATTTGCCCGGGTGCAGCACCACATCGTTGAGGGCATCGCCCTGGCCGATGGCCTCGGCGTGACGGCGCACCTCGGCTTGCAGCAGGAAGCGGTTCTCCACCAAGTAATGGCCGTCCAACACCTCGGCGACCTTGGTTTCCAGCTCGTCGGGGCGGATATCGGTCAGAAACCCCAGGCTGCCCCGGTTGATGCCCAGCACCGGAATGTTGTGCCGCGCCAGGGCTCGAGCGGCCCCCAGCAGGCTGCCGTCGCCGCCGACCACGATCACCATGTCACAGACTTCGCCGAGCATCTTGCGCGACGACGTCTGCAGGCCGTGGCCGGGCAAGACTTCGGCGATGGTGTCTTCGAGGATCACATGCAGGTGCCGCTCCAGGAGGAAGCGTTTGAGTCGGCGAACGGTGTCCAACACCTGCGAACTGCCCAGGCGACCGATGATGCCGATATTACGAAATTGCTCCATGGGGCTCCTGCGAGGGTCTGCGTCGGGCGAAAAACCCGATTATGGGCGAAAGCGGCCCATAGACAAAATGCTTTAAGCCTTCACCCTGGCGCAATGCCGTTCATTTAAGGTTTACCTGAATCACTGTGGCGAGGGAGCTTGCTCCCGCTCGGTTGCGCAGCAGCCGCTCCAAGGGGGCCTGCTTCGCAGTCCGGCGGGAGCAAGCTCCCTCGCCACGGTTCTTTACTTTCCTGAAATGAACAGCATTGGCCGCATAGCGGCTATGCTCGCAAAATGATCCTGTTTCCAGAATTGCTCGACTTGCCCCGCCGCCTGCGCCATCCCGAGGTGCGCGACCTGGCGTGGGCGATCCTGGCCCCGCCGATGCTCATCGACACGCCCTGGCCCCAACGCCATCCCCTGACCGGCAGTGACTGGGTGCATCAGCCTCACCGGCTGGAACACTGGCTGCAGCAACTGGACCGCGACAGCTATTCCCTGCTGCATTGCCTGTCCCAGGGCCGGACCCGGCGCCTGGGCCTGTACTACGAAAGGCTGTGGCAGTTTGCCGTGCAACACGCGCCGGGCATCGAGCTGGTCGCCGCGAACCTGCCGATCCGGCATCAGGGCCATACCCTGGGCGAACTGGACCTGTTGCTGCGCGACGGCGAAGGCATCCATCACCTGGAACTGGCCATCAAGCTCTACCTCGGCCCTCAGGACGGTAACGGGCAAGACGCGGCGCAGTGGCTCGGCCCGGGCAGCCATGACCGGCTCGACCGCAAACTGGCCCATCTACGCGAACACCAATTACCGATCTCGGCACGCCCGGAAAGCCGTGAAGCCCTGGCGGCGCTGGGCATCGACGCCTCGGGCATCGAGTCGTTTCGTTCCGAGCTCTGGCTGGGTGGCTACCTGCTTTACCCGTGGCCCGGCCATGCCGAAGCGCCGGCCGGTGCGCACCCCAGGCATTTGCGCGGCAGTTGGCTGCATCAGTGCGACTGGCCGGCGTTCGTCGCGCAACGCCCACCGGGCCGCTGGCAACCCCTGCCCCGCGCCGCTTGGCTGGCCCCGGCCCACTATCCGGCGGAGCAAACCTGGAGCGCCGGGCAACTGGAAGCCTGGCGATTGGCCCTCGACCCCATGGCGCCGGCGCAACTGATGGTGCGCCTCACGGAAAATGCCAAAGGTGAATGGGAAGAGGCCGAGCGGCTGTTCCTGGTGGCGGATCGTTGGCCGGATGTGCCGGGCGGTGGTTAAACTGGCGTACGTCTTGTAGGAGCTGGCGAAGCCTGCGATCTCTTGATCTTTCTCTTGAGATTCAAGTGTCTGGGAAAAGATCGCAGCCTCGTTGCACTCGACAGCTCCTACAGGGACAACCGCACCGCCAGCGCCGCCAACGTCACCAGCAACACCGGCACCGTCAGCACAATCCCGACCTTGAAGTAATACCCCCAGCCGATGCGGATATCCTTGCGCGCCAGCACATGCAACCACAACAAGGTCGCCAGACTGCCGATCGGGGTGATTTTCGGGCCCAGGTCGCTGCCAATGACGTTGGCGTAGATCATCGCCTCCTTCACCACACCAGTGGCCTGGCTGGCATCGATGGACAACGCACCAATCAGCACCGTCGGCAGGTTGTTCATGACCGATGAGAGCAATGCCGTCAACAGCCCGGTGCCCATGGCCGCGCCCCACACGCCATAGGCGGCGAAGCCGTCGAGCCATTGGGCCAGATAGCCGGTCAGCCCGGCGTTGCGCAGGCCATAGACCACCAGGTACATGCCCAGGGAGAAAATCACGATCTGCCACGGTGCTTCTTTCATCACCCTGCGGGTGGAAATCTTGTGGCCGTAGGCCGCAACGCCCAGCAGCAACGCCGCGCAAACGGCGGAAATCGCGCTGATGGGAATCCCCAGAGGCTCAAGGGCAAAGCAGCCCAGCAACAGGATCGCCAACACCGCCCAACCGGCATAAAAGGTTGCCTTGTCATGGATCGCACTCGCCGGATCGTCCAGTTGATGCGGATCGTAATCACGCGGGATATCACGCCGGAAAAACCACAGCAATATCCCCAGGCTGGCCGCGACGCTGACCAGATTCACCGGCACCATGACTGCGGCGTAACGGTTAAAGCCGATGTTGAAGAAGTCGGCCGAAACGATGTTCACCAGGTTCGACACCACCAGCGGCAAGCTCGCCGTGTCGGCAATGAAGCCGGCGCCCATCACGAACGCCAAAGTCGCTGCCGGAGAAAAACGCAGCGCCAGCAGCATCGAAATCACAATCGGCGTCAGGATCAGCGCCGCGCCGTCATTGGCGAACAATGCCGACACCAACGCGCCGAGCAACACCATGAAGGCAAACAGCTTGCGCCCACTGCCCCGCCCCCATCGAGCCACATGCAGGGCCGCCCAGGCAAAGAACCCGGCCTCGTCCAGCAACAGGCTGATGATGATCAGCGCGATAAACGTACCGGTGGCGTTCCAGATGATCTGCCACACCAGCGCAATATCACCGACCTGCACCACCCCGCTCAACAAGGCCAATACCGCACCGAGCGTCGCACTCCAGCCAACGCCAAGCCCCTTGGGTTGCCAGATCACCAGCGTAATGGTCAGCAGGAAAATCAACGACGCGAGGAGCATGCGCAACAGCCTTGGAAGGGAGTTTAGAAGAGGAAATCAGCAGTACCTGACCGGAGAATACCTTGACGACATTCGAGGCATCGAATTGAGTGCCGGTCCGTCTGGGTGAGCGAAGTGCGAATATAGGGAGCTTCGAATCTTCAGTAAAGCCTGGGCCTGAAGTAAACCCGTGGCGAGGGAGCTTGCTCCCGCTCGGTTGCGCAGCGACCGCCCAATGGGCCTGCTCCGCAGTCCAGCGGGAGCAAGCTCCCTCGCCACGGGGGGGGGGGATGGTCCTAGCGTGGATCGCTGTTATCCAGGGCACGGTTCGCCAGCAATCCGCCCAGCTCGATTAACTGCTGGATACCCAGCGCAACATGCCGGCGCGAACCCTCCAGTTCGAAGGCCAGGTCGCTGATCATGGCATCGGCCGAAGCCAGGGTTTCACTGAGGTTGGCGAGCAGACATTCGGTGTCGACGCCGTTCACCACGGTGAAGAGCTGGCCTGGAGGCGGCCCGGTGTCGGGCTCGGGGTTGAGATAGAAATCGAGGGCGCGTTTGGCGGCTTTGTCGAAGGCTGTTGGATCTGGATCGGTGTCTGGCGGGTTGGGGGTTGGTTTGAACATGGTGAAGCTCCAAATCGAAATATTGAAGCCATCACTCTCGCTACCAAACGAGGGTGGCGGCCATACGCGGGTTGGTAGACCGGTGACTTGGAGAACCGGCGCGCCCAAAGGCGCCCTGCGCATGACCGCCATAACAATACAGGCGGAAAAAGCCTATATCAGAGGGGGCTATGCGCCAAAGTCAAACCGGGCTACCAAACCCGATCGCTGAGTCTCAGCGACCTGGAAACGATAAAGCCCGGCCCACAGGCGCACAAGCCGGCGGATTCTGGCGCAGTTGTAGGCAATGGCGCAAGGCGGTGTAGCTAGAGGCTGAAGGATGAGGTGGGGCGCAGTTGCGGTAAGCTCGGGCCTGTGAAAGCGAGCTCCCTCGCTTTCACAGGGTGTATTCCTGGTAAATAAATGCGTCCCCTTTTTCCGCTTTCTCCGTCAGAATGCGACTCCTCAGCTATTGATCGGTTCGAAGGCCAACATACGGGGATACAACTGGACACCGTCGTCCGCATAGGTCAGGGAGCCGAACCCTCCTGCTATCGACCACTGATACGCCGAAATGCTAGGTCTATTGGAAGAGTTCATCCATATACGCGCGATCCCTGTTAACTGACTAGGCCGCGCTGATTCTGTTGTTGTTTCGATTAGCCTATTAAGTGTTCCAAAATTCGGAATAAGGGCCGACAGGTATTCATGGGTAGACTTGGGCAGTGCCCATCCAACTTGACGCGCCCATGCGTGTACGTCCGCTGCGGTTGTGGGTCCTTCACGCCTCAACAGCCGGACTATATTCTCGACAATCACCCCATAACGCGCCTCTGCCCCGGCGGAGTCCCTGACCACAATGGTGGTCACTCCATTGCGCAGGCCGGCGACCTTGCCCGCCTCGGACACAGAGGCCGTCCCTGGATCGAGCGAAGTATAACTATAGGGAGGAACTCCACCGGCGGGCACACGAGTACCTGTATTGTTGGGAACCTCCCGCTGTGCCAGGCCATACGATTGAAAAATTTTGATGCCGTCCAAACGCATGGGTGTAGGATCCACGATCAGTGGATTGCCCTTGGCTACTCTATAAGTTCGCAGCGGAAAGCCGACCGCATTGGCTTGACTCGAAGTGCGATCGAAAGTAACCAGCAACACAACCTTTAACTGAGAGCCGTCGCGCAGTTTCTCGAGCTCGGCCCGTGGGATCGCGTTGGAAAGCCCAGCACTCACTTGGCCCGAACTAACCTCTGAGTCAGTGAGCAGCGCAATCGTGTAATCCGCACCATTGCTCGCAGCAGTCCCTTCACACTTCAACCAAACCCGCTGACCCGCCGCGATTAACGGCCAGGGCGCGACAGTGACGCGGGCATCACCGGCGAAGCTACCCAGATCCAGCTCACTGCCAATCCCCCCTTGTGCCGCCTGCGGAATCAACGGAATTGTAAGACTGGCCTGGGGCATCGCCTGCACCGCCAAATTAAGCGAATCCGACGGCGGCGATTCACTGCCACGGGTCACGGTGTAGGTCACGGTCACCGGCCTGCCCAGGTTGTAGGCAATCACCGAGACCGGCATCGTAATCTCACGATTGGGAGGCAGCACCTGCACCGGAGTGGTGTAGGACCCATCCCCAGCAGTGCCCGCCCAAGTCACGCTGACCTGATCGCCCGGTTGCACACCGTAATCCGGTATCACCACGGTCAGGTTGTCCTTGCCTGCCACCGGGTTCAATTGCTGATTCGGTGCAGTCCCGCCAGCCTCCTTGACGCTGGGCGCCGTCAGGTTCATGGCTGCGCCGATGGTCAATGGCCGCACCCGGGAATAACGCAGCGGCTCCGAGCCGCGCTTGAGGTAGTAGTCGACATCCACCGTGCCGTTCAAGTTGTCGATCACGTAACGGTAGGGCACGGTAAACGGTACGGGGGCCCCCGCCGAACTGGAATTGAGTGGCCGCTCGTCAGCCGGCGCACTCACCCGCGAGCCCCTCCAGCGCAGCCCGATGATGTCGCCGGGGACGGTGCCCGTGTAAGGCGCTGAAACGTTGGCCCCCACATTGGGATTCACCCTGTCCGGGTCCAGCACATCGTTGCTGCCGGCTTCGATGACATCAGGCTTTTCCATTTCCGACTGGCCGCTGCCCACGGACAGTTGCAGCTCCAGGGATTTACGTTGGCTATTGATCCAGTAATAAACCGTGAGCGAGCCGCCATCGAGTTTCTTGATTTCAGCCTTGTTCACATTACGCAGGACCGGATCGCCATCCGCCTCAGAGCCGACGTAGGCGTTATCGTCGAAACCGGTTGGGGTGTTACTGGCATCAAGGCCTTCAAACACGATGTAGAGGTGGTCGCCGGGCTGGCGGCCTGAATAATAGGGTATCGAGACGGTGTAGAAATTCAGGTCCGGATCCAGGGCACTGCCGCTTGCCTCGACGATGTTCGGTCTGGCCGGCTG